>NZ_CP127409.1:1598373-1918047 GCF_030291135.1 Rhodanobacter thiooxydans
CGAGTCGGTGCCGAACACGGTGTCCGGGTAGGCCCACTGCTGGCCGTCGACCTCGTTGGCCATCACCACGCGGGCCAGGTGCTCCAGGTTCACCTGGTGCACGATGCCGGTGCGCGGCGGCACCACCTTGAAGTCGGCCAGCGCCTTCTGGCCCCAGCGCAGGAAGCTGTAGCGGGCCTGGTTGCGCTCGAATTCGATCGCGACGTTCTTTTCCAGCGCGTCCTCGCTGCCGAACACGTCAACCTGCACAGAGTGGTCGATGACCAGCTCGGCCGGCGACAGCGGGTTGATCAGGGTCGGGTCGCCGCCCAGCGCTTTCATCGCGTCGCGCATCGCCGCCAGGTCGACCACGCACGGCACGCCGGTGAAGTCCTGCAGCAGTACGCGTGCGGGCATGAAGGAGATTTCGGTGTCCGGCTCCTTCTTCGCATTCCAGTTCGCGACTGCCTCGATTTCCTTCGCGGTCACGTCCACGCCGTCTTCGTGGCGCAGCAGGTTTTCCAGCAGGATCTTCATCGAGTACGGCAGCCGCTTCAGGTCGAAGCGCTGGCCCAGCCTGGCCAGGCTGGCAAAGGCGTACTGCTTGCCATTGACCTCGAGGGTGTCGCGTGCGGAAAAGGTGTCTTTCATGGGGACGTGCTCCTGGCTGAATCCTGCGGCTGGGATGACTCGACGACGTGCCGGGGATGGCGTGGGGTTCGCCATCCCGGCAAAAAACGCAATTATCGCGCAAACCCCGCGCGGCCGCGAACCGGCACGACATCGTAAGAGTGGCGTGCATGGCTTGCGGGGCGTCTGTCGGGCTGCGCCGGCGGGTACACTGCGCCGACGCTCATGGCGGAGCTTCGCCGCACAGGATGGGCCCGATGACCACCGCACGCAAACGCCTTTGATGACATGCAGCATTCGATGATTTCGATGGGCCTGGCCGCTGTCTCGCTGCGCGACCTCGCGCTGGTGCAGGCGGTGCATCGCCACGGCAGTTTCAACAGTGCGGCGCGGGCCATGCACATCAGTCCGTCCGGACTGTCGCACCAGGTGCAGAAAGTGGAGCAGGCGCTGGGCGCGCCGTTGTTCGAGCGTGGCGGGCGGAAGATCGTGCCGACCGCAGGCGGCCAGCGGCTGCTGCAGCAGATCGACGCGGTGCTGGCTTCCGCCGAACACCTGCAGCAGGTCGCCCGCGCCGGCGCGGTCGCCTTCGGCGGCGAGTTGCGGCTGGGCGTGCCGGCTTCGCTGGGGCCGTACCTGCTGCCGCACCTGATCGCGCCGTTCCCGCAGCATTTTCCGGGTGCAAGGTTGGGCATTTCCGAAGGCAAGCCGCGCGGCCTGCTGCGGCGGTTGAGCGAAGGCGAACTCGACGCGGTGCTGGCGCCGCCGGCCGCGGCGACCAGCGGGATCGCCTCGCGTCCGCTGTTCTTCGAGCCGTGGGAGCTGATGCTGCGCGCCGACCACCCCCTGGCCGGCCATGACAGCATCGCGCTGGCCCAGCTCGATCCGGCCGAGGCCACGCTGATGGCTGAAAGCCACGTCGACGGCCTCGACAGCGACGGCAGCGAGCACGGCCACGTGCAGGACGTCAGTCTGGAAAGCCTGGCTGCCCTGGTCAGTCTGCGCGGTGGCTATGCGCTGGTGCCGGCACTGGCGCACGAGCGGCTGGCCTCGATGCCGAACATCGCGCTGGCGAAGCTCAAGGGGCAGGCGAGCGGCCGAGAGATCGCGCTGTACTGGCGCGACGCCTCGCCCTGGCACGACGACCTGCAAGCCTTCGCCGAGCTGCTGCGCAAGCTGGCCAGGCAGCGGCCCGGTCTGCGGGTTCGAGGTGTAAAGGCATGAACCACCCACAGATGGGTTCCTGCGCCTGATTTCCGGGCATCTTCAAGCAGAAAGCCGCCTTGCGGCGGCCTTCCGTTCAATCACATGAGACGACAGCTCAGCCGCGCGAGGCGCGCTTGCGGTCGTTCTCGGTGAGGTGCTTCTTGCGCAGGCGGATTTCCTTCGGGGTGACCTCGACCAGCTCGTCGTCGTCGATGAAGTCCAGCGCCTGTTCCAGCGTGAACTTGATCGCCGGGGTGAGCTGGATCGCGTCGTCCTTGCCCGAGGCGCGCATGTTGGTCAGCGGCTTGGGCTTGATCACGTTCACCGTGAGGTCGTTGTCCTTGGCGTGGATGCCGACCAGCTGGCCTTCATACACATTGTCGCCCTCGGCCGCGAACAGCTTGCCGCGGTCCTGCAGCGGCCCCAGCGAGTAGGCCGGGGTGGTGCCGCCGGCGTTGGCGATCATCACGCCGTTGAGGCGCTTGGCGATCTGGCCTTCTTCCTTCGGACCGTAATGGTCGAACACGTGGAACAGCAGGCCCGAGCCCTGGGTCAGGGTCTTGAACTGGTTCTGGAAGCCGATCAGGCCGCGCGCCGGGATCATGTACTCCAGGCGCACGCGGCCCTTGCCGTCGGGTTCCATGTTCTTGAGCTGGCCCTTGCGCATGCCCAGGCGTTCCATCACCGGACCCTGGTGGGTCTCTTCCACATCGACCACCAACTGCTCGATCGGCTCCATCTTCTGGCCGTCGATTTCCTTGATGATCACTTCCGGGCGCGATACGGCCAGTTCGTAGCCTTCGCGGCGCATGTTCTCGATCAGCACCGACAGGTGCAGCTCGCCACGGCCGGAGACCAGGAACTTGTCGGCGTCCGAACCCTGCTCGACCTTCAGCGCCACGTTGTGCACCTGCTCGCGCTCCAGGCGGTCCTTCAGCTGGCGGCTGGTCAGGAACTTGCCGCCGGAGAGATCCTTGTTGCCGGCGAACGGCGAATTGTTCACCTGGAAGGTCATGCTGATGGTCGGCTCGTCGACGGTCAGCGCGGGTAGCGCTTCCGGCGTGTCCAGCGCGCAGATCGTGTCGGAGATGGTCAGGTCCGCGATGCCCGAGATGGCGACGATGTCGCCGGCCTCGGCGGTTTCCTGCTCGATGCGCTCCAGGCCCATGAAACCGAGCACCTGCAGCACCTTGCCCTGGCGCTTCTTGCCGTGGCGGTCGATCACCGCCACCGGCATGTTCTTCTTCAGCGTGCCGCGCTGGATGCGGCCGATGCCGATCACGCCCACGAAGTTGTTGTAGTCCAGCTGGCTGATGCGCATCTGGAACGGACCGTCCGGATCGACGTCAGGCTTGCTGACGTGCTGCATGATCGCCTCGTACAGCGGGGTCATGTCGCCTTCGCGCACGCTGTCGTCGAGGCTGGCGTAGCCGTTCAGGGCCGAGGCGTAGACGATCGGGAAATCCATCTGCTCGGGCGTGGCGCCCAGGCGATCGAACAGGTCCCATACCTGCTCGACGACCCACTCGGGGCGTGAACCGGGGCGATCGACCTTGTTCACCACCACGATCGGCTTGAAGCCCATCGCGAACGCCTTCTGCGTTACGAAGCGGGTCTGCGGCATCGGGCCGTCCATCGCGTCGACCAGGATCAGCACCGAGTCCACCATCGACAGCACGCGCTCCACCTCGCCGCCGAAGTCGGCGTGTCCCGGCGTGTCGACGATGTTGATGCGGTTGCCCTGCCAGGTGATGGCGGTGTTCTTGGCCAGGATGGTGATGCCGCGTTCCTTTTCCTGGTCGTTCGAGTCCATCACGCGCTCGGCCAGCACGGTGCGCTCGCTGAGCGTGCCGGACTGTTTGAGCAGGCAATCGACAAGGGTGGTCTTGCCGTGGTCGACGTGGGCGACGATGGCGATATTGCGCAGTTTTTCGATGGACATGGGATCGACTCGGGCGGCTCGGGGGCCGTCACGCAGGTTTTTGAAGGGCGAATTGACCGATTATACGGACTTGTGTGACAACTTGCCCGTCATTTCTTCGATCCGTTCATCCAGCCTGCAGCCCGCGATCCGCGGGCACCGGCGGCGCGGCTACACCACGCCGAGGAAGTAGTACGCCGCAATCACCACCAGCACGGCCAGGGTCTTGATCACGGTGATCGCGAAGATGTCCTTGTAGGCCTGCCGGTGGGTCAGGCCGGTGACGGCCAGCAGGGTGATCACGGCGCCGTTGTGCGGCAGCGTGTCCATGCCGCCGGAGGCCATCGCGGCGACCCGGTGCAGCACTTCCATCGGGATGCCGGCCGCGTGCGCGTTGGCGATGAAGGTTTCGGCCATCGCACCCAGCGCGATGCTCATGCCGCCGGACGCCGAGCCGGTGATGCCGGCCAGCGCGGTGACGGTGACCGCTTCATTGACCAGCGGGTTGGGGATCGTGTGCAGCGCGTCGGCCACCAGCTTGAAGCCGGGCAGGGCGGCGATCACCGCGCCGAAGCCGTATTCCGAGGCGGTGTTCATCGACGCCAGCAAGGCGCCGCCGACCGCCGCCTGGCTGCCCGTGGCGAGGTGCCGGGTCACCGCACGCCAGGCGAACACCAGCACGCACAGGATGCCGATCAGCAACGCACCCTCGACCGCCCAGATCGCGGCGACCTTGGACACCTCCTGCACCACCGGCTTCGCGCTGCCGACCACGCTGGGCAGGAACGACTGCGTTTCGCCGTACAGCCGCGGGATCAGGTCGGTGAACAGCTTGTTGCACACGCCGACCAGCACCAGCGGCAGCAGTGCAATCAACGGATGGGCGAGCTTGCCACCCTCGAACGGGGCCGGCTCGTTGACCAGGTTGTCGCCGTAGCCCTCGCCGGCTGCGGCAGCCTTGCGCCGGCGCCAGTCCAGGTAGCCCAGCCCCACAGCCAGGATGAACACCGCGCCGATCGTGCCCAGCCACGGCGCTGCCCAGGTATTGGTGCCGAAGAACGACGTGGGGATGATGTTCTGGATCTGCGGCGTGCCCGGCAGCGAATCCATGGTGAAGGTGAACGCACCCAGCGCGATGGTGCCGGGGATCAGTCGTTTCGGGATGTTGGACTGGCGAAACAATTCCGCGGCAAACGGGTACACCGCGAACACCACCACGAACAGCGAAACCCCGCCGTAGGTCAGCAGTGCGCATACCAGCACGATGGAGAGAATCGCCCGGCTGCGCCCGACCAGGCCGATGGTGGCCGCCACGATGGCCTTGGAAAAACCTGACAGCTCGATCAGCTTGCCGAACACAGCGCCCAGCATGAACACCGGGAAGTACAGCTTGAGGAAACCGACCATCTTGTCCATGAACAGGCCGGTGAACATCGGCGCCACCAGCGCCGGCTCGGTCAGCAGCACCGCAGCCAGCGCGGCGATCGGCGCGAACAGGATCACGCTGTAGCCGCGATACGCCGCGAACATCAGAAAGCACAGCGCGGCCAGCACGATCAGGAATGCCATCCGTGAATCTCCTCGGTGGACGTCCGGCTTGCGGCAGGGCCGGGACAATGGCTGCGGAGTATCCACAGCACTGTCCGCCAGCGGCACTGTACGAAGGTACAAGTGCCGGCTTGCCGGCAGATGCCTAAGCTCGGTTCATCAGCATCCATCGTCGATGGCTGCATTCACTGTGTCGGTCACCACGGGAAAGGGGAAACCATGAAGCGCACGTATCTGAGTCTGGCGATCGGCCTGGCCACCGGGCTGCTGTCGGCGTCGCCGTTGTATGCGCAGCAGGCCGCCGATGCCGGCAGCCAACCGACGAAGCCCGGCGTCAAGCAGCTCGACCAGATCACGGTGACCGCACGCAAGCGCGAGGAAACCCTGCAGGACGTGCCGATCGCGGTCAGCGCGTTCACCGCGCAGGCGCTGGAAACACAGAACGTGCAGAACCTTTCCGACCTGCAGGGCAAGGTGCCCTCGCTGCAGATCTATGCCGCGCGCGGCTCCAACACCACGCTCACCGCCTACATCCGCGGCGTCGGCCAGGCCGACCCGACCTGGGGCTTCGACCCGGGCGTGGGCATCTACCTGGACGACGTCTACCTGGCCCGTCCGCAGGGCGCGGTGCTGGACGTGTTCGACGTCAGCCGCATCGAGGTGCTGCGTGGTCCGCAAGGCACGCTGTACGGCAAGAACACCATTGGCGGCGCGATCAAGTACGTTTCCAGCCCGCTGCCGGTGAAGACCGAGGGCTCGGTGCAGGCAACCGTCGGCACCCACGGCGAAAAGGACGTCAAGGCCAGCCTCGGCGGCGCCAGCGTGGACCAGGTGTGGCGTGGCCGCATCGCCTATGCCAGCAGCCACAACGACGGCTTCGGCAAGGACATCCTCAGCGGCAGCCGCAACGGCAACAAGAACAGCAACTCGGCGCGCGCCACGGTCGGTTTCTTCCCGTCCAGCCAGTTCAACATGCAGTTGTCGGTGGATGGGGTGCGCGACAACTCCAACCCGCGCGGCGCCAAGATGTTGACGGTGAACAAGCTCGACCCGGGCTACCAGCCGCTCTCCAGTGACTTCGACACCCGCAGCGGCTTCGCCCAGCTCAATCACACCAAGCTCTACGGCAGCGCGCTGACCATGAACTGGATCGCCAGCACGAACTGGTCGTTGAAGTCGGTCACCGCGGTGCGCGGCTCCTCGACCGATACCAACATCGACTTCGACACGCTGCCGGAGAAGATCGCGGACGTGAACGCGGTCTACACCGACCACCAGTTCAGCCAGGAATTCCAGGCCAACTACGACGCCGGCGGCACCGTGCATGGCGTGTTCGGCGCCTACTACTTCGATGGCCATGCCGACGGGCACATCCACAACATCTTCCTCGGCTCGCCGCCGTATTCCACGCTGGGCCTGTCGCAGTACGGCGGCACCGGCGGGCGCATGGGCACCAAGAGTTACGCCGGCTATGGCGACTTCACCTGGGACATCAGCCCCGCGTGGAGTCTGGACGTGGGCCTGCGCTATACCCACGAAACCAAGACCGCACTGATCCAGAACTTCGGTTACTCGGACGCGACCTTCACCAGGCCGGTCAGCACGCTGGCCAACTTCAGCGGCTCGCACGCCTCCAGCAACATCTCGCCCAAGGTCTCGCTGGACTGGAGCGTGAGCGACCAGGTCAAGCTCTACGCCAGCTACTCGGAGGGCTTCCACTCGGGTGGCTACAACATCCGCGCCAACTGCGTGGCGGTGCCCAGTTCGTGCCGTCCGATCGACGACGAGAAAGTGCAGTCGTTCGAGCTGGGCAGCAAGATGACCTTCCTCGACGGCGCGCTGATGATGAACACGGCAGCCTTCCACAACGTCTACTCGAACATCCAGCTGTCGGTGTTCAGTTCCTACACGCTGCCCAACGGCAGCCAGGGCTTCTTCGGCGACTTCACCAACGCCGGCAAGGGCCACATCGACGGACTGGAGGAAGAGTTTGCCTGGAAGCCGGCCGAGAACTGGACGCTGAGCGGCAACGTCGCCTGGCTGCATACCAAATACACCGAGTACATGACTCGCGGCGTCAACGTCGCCGACCAGCAGAAGTTCACCAATGCGCCGAAGTGGTCCGGCGGGCTGTCGCTGGAGAACACCACGCCACTGGCTGACGGTGGCAGCATCTCGGCGCGGGTGAACTACACCTATCAGTCCATGGTGTATCCGGAAACCACGCTGTCGCCGCTGATCGCGCAGCCCGCGTACGGCCTGTGGAATGCCGGCGTCATCTGGCAGGTCAACCAGCCCTGGTCGATCAGCCTGCAGGGCACCAACCTGGCCAACAAGTCCTACCGCACCACCGGCTACAACGTCGGTGCACTGGGCATCTACACGGGCTTCTATGGCGCGCCGCGGATGGTCACGTTGAGCGCGAAGTATCAGTTCTGACGGCGTCGTTTCTCCCCGCCCCGCGGAGGCGCTGGCATGCTTCCGCGGGGCTTTTTTACCCAGGTGCCGGCATCGATCCGTCCGGGTAGCATCGGGGCTCCACTCATGACGCGGGGTCGCCTGCGCCGCGAACGGACGCCGGCCCGCCAACGGAGAGCATGCATGCACAAGACCCTCGGCTTCCTGACCGTGCTGCTGGTCACCACGCTCGCCCGGGCGGGCGAGGCGCCACCGCTTCCCGCGCTGAAGATCGACCCGGCGCGCACCGCCGTGGTCGGCCTTTCTTCCGGTGCGTACATGGCCGGGCAGGTACAGATGGCCTACCCGGAACTGTTCCCGAATGCGGCCCTGGTCGCCGGTGGCCCGTACGGTTGCGCCGGCGGCAAGCTGGAGGTGGCGCTGGGCAGCTGCATGAAGGGCGTGCCGGCACCGGGCGTTGCCGCCATGGTGGCCAGCGCCACCAGGCGCTCCGCGGCGGGCGAGATCGGTGCGTTGAAGGATCTGGCGCATGCCCGCGTCTACCTGCTGCACGGCAAGGGCGACGCGCTGGTGGCACCGGCGGTGGCCGAAGCCGGCGCCCATTTCTATGAGCAGTTGCGTGACGGCACACCCGGCCTCAAGGCCATGCAGGTTCATGACGATGGCCAGCGCGCGTTCGCGCACAACCTGCCGGTGGCCGGCAAGGGTGACGACTGCGACAAGTCGGTGGCGCCGTACCTCGGCCACTGCGGCTTCGATGCCGCCGGCGAAATCTTCGCGCAGATGTTCGGCAAGCCGGCCCATGCGGCGAGCGCAGCGAAAGGCGAGCTGCGCACGTTCGACCAGGACGCGCTGCGCCCCGGCGGCACCGATGTGTTCCTGGCCGACACCGGCTACGTCTACCTGCCGCCGGCCTGCCTCGCCGGCAAACCGTGCGGCCTGGTGGTGGCCTTCCACGGTTGCAAGCAGAACGCCGCCGCGGTGGGCAAGGCCTTCGTCGAGGACGCCGGCTTCAACCGCTGGGCCGACGTCTACGCCGTGGCGGTGCTATATCCTCAGACCCGCGCAAGTTTCGCGCCCTTGAATCCGCAAGCATGCTGGGACTGGTGGGGATATTCCGGAGCCGACTACGACACACGCCAGGGCGTGCAGTTGCGCTGGGTGGTGAACGCGGTACGCGCGCTGGGCCTGCCAGCCGGCCATTGATCGCACCCCATGCCGATGGTCTCGACGTCTTTGTAGGAGCGCACCCTGTGCGCGATGCTCTTGCCACCTTCAAAGCAAAAAACTCTAGGGGCAAGAGCTTTCGTGCGCCTGCGGCGCCCGAGTCACTTTCTCTTTGCGTGGCCAAAGAGAAAGTAACCAAAGAGAAAGGCCACCCCGCTTGGCGCTTGTTGGGCATCCTGCCCAACAAGTCCGTGAGTCGGGGCCGGGCTTTTCGAGCGGGCATCGTGCCCGCGCGAAAAGGCGTTGCCATCCCTGGCAACGCCCGCTGCGCGGCCTGTCGACCCCGACTCACCGCCGCGCAAGGGACCCCGGGTAGAGCAGCGGGCCGTCGTGGCCCGCACTCGGTGATGAAGCTGAAAAGCAGAAGCCACAGCAAAACGTCGCTTCGCTGTGGCTGTGCTCTGGCTCTTCTGAAGAGTGCGCGCAGGATGCGCGCTGCTCTACCCGGGGCCCCTATGGCGCGGCGGGTGGGCGAAGGAAAGGCCCCGCAGGGGTGGCTCGCAGGGATGCGAGCCAGTTCGACGTCAGGGCAGGAGCCCTGTCGGCGAACCCCCGTAGCCTACCCGCGCACCCGGAGGGCAGGATGCCCGCAGGGCGCGCCATCGGGGTGGCCTCTCTTTTGGTTACTTTTCTCTGGCCACCCAGAGAAAAGTGACTCGCCCTCCGAAGGAGGACGAAAGCTTTTCGCTTTGATGCCACACGAAGCAACTAAAGCGAAGCTGCACCCGCTGGCGCAAACGCCATGCTGAGCGCCAGCGTCATCGCCATCGCCGCACTGTGCTGGCTCGGCCTGCTGTTCGGCGTGGCGCTGCTCGGCGAACGCCGCCCCCACATCTTCGAGAAGCGCTGGGCGATCGTGTACGCGCTGTCGCTGGCGATCCACTGCACCTCGTGGACGTTCTACGGCACCGTGACCCAGGCCAGCCGCTCGGGCTGGTGGCTGCCGCCGACCTTTGTCGGGGCGATCCTGATGTACCTGTTCGCGCTGAAATTCCTGGGCCGGCTGGTGCAGCTGGTGCGCGAGTACAACGCCGGCTCGCTGGCCGACCTGATCGCGGTGCGGCTGGGGCGGCATTCGGGGCTGGCGGCGCTGGTCACCGCGGTGGTGGTGATCGGCATCGTGCCGTACATCGCGCTGCAGCTGAAGGCGGTGGCGATGAGCTACGGCATCCTCAGCCATGGCCAGCTGGCCGAATCCAACCCATGGCAGGACAGCGCGCTGTACGTGGCGTTGCTGATGGCGCTGTTCGCGATGCTGTTCGGCACCCGGCGCGCGTCGACGATGGCGCACAACCGCGGGCTGGTGCTGGCGATGGCGTTCGAGTCGCTGTTCAAGCTGGGCGCGATGCTGGCGCTGGGGTCGCTGCTGTTCGCCGCGGTGCCGCCGGGACTGCCGGCGAGCGTGCCGGCGCCGCCGGACAGCGGCGGCTTCCCGGCATTGATCCTGCTCGGTGCGCTGGCGATGTTCACCATGCCGCACCAGTTCTACGCCGGCATCGTGGAATGCCGCGAGGATGGCCAGCTGCGCACTGCGCGCTGGCTGTTCCCGCTGTACCTGTTGCTGATCTCGCTGCCGATCCTGCCGCTGGCCCGGCTGGGCGACGCGTGGCTGGGCGCGAGCGGGGTATCGTCGGACATGTATGTGCTGGCGCTGCCGCTGGCGCGCGGCGAGCATGGGCTCGCGCTGGTCGCCTTCCTCGGTGGCCTGAGTGCCGCCACCAGCATGGTGGTGATCGCCACGCTGGCGCTGAGCCTGATGGTGGTCAACCATTTCATCGCACCGCTGCGCGTGCGTGCCGGCTGGGGCCGCGACGAGCACGGCGACCTGCGTGGCGAGCTGCTGAATCATCGGCGGGTGGCGATCCTGGCGGTGATCCTGCTGGCATGGGCGTACAGCCGCGTGCTGGCGCGCAATGAGGCACTGGCCGACATCGGCGCGATCTCCTTTTCCGCGCTGGCCGGGCTCACCCCGGCGCTGCTGGCGGCGGTGTACCGGCCGCAACTGGGGCCGCGTGCGGTGATGGCCGGGCTGGCCGCCGGCACCGCGATATGGATGTATGCGGTGTTGCCGGCGCTGCTGCCGTCGGCGCCGGCATGGCTGCATGACGGTCCGTTCGGCCTGCACTGGCTGGCGCCGGGTGGCCTGCTCGGGCTGGGCAACTGGAACCGGCTGGGTCGCGCGGTGGTGGTGAGCCTGCTGGTCAACATGGTGGTGATGCTGGCGGTGGCCGGCTCGCGTTTCGGCCGTGCGGCGCGCGCGGTCAGCGTGGGCGATGTCGGCCTGGTGGAACTGCGTGCGCTGGCGGCGCGCTTCCTGTCACCCGAGCGGGTCGGGCATCTGTTCGCCAGTGCACCCGCGGTGGGGCCCGCCGGCAGTGCGCGGGTTGCCGAGGTCGAGCACGAGCTGGCCGCAGTGATCGGCGCCGCCTCGGCGCGGCTGCTGCTGGAAGTGGTACATCGACAGGGGCGCGATGACCTGGACACGGTGGTGGCCATCGTCGGCGAGGCGGCGCAGGACCTGCGTTTCAACCAGCGCGTGCTGGAGGCGGCGCTGGAGAACATGAGCCAGGGCATCTGCGTGGTCGATGCCGAGCTGCGCCTGGTCGCCTGGAACACCCCGTATGCGCAACTGTTCGACTACCCGCCCGAGCTGTTGCAGGTTGGCCGACCGGTAGCCGAGCTGACCCGCTACAACATCGACGCCGGCATGCTCGGGTCCGGCGAAACGGATGCGCGCGTGCAGCGCCGGCTGGCGCACATGCATGCCGGCACGCGGCACCTGTCCGAGCGGCGCTTCCCCGACGGCACCATCGTCGAGATTCGTGGCAACCCGATGCCCGGCGGCGGCTTCGTGGCCACCTTCAGCGACGTCACCGCGTTCCGCCAGGCCGAGGACTCGCTCAAGCGCGTCAACGAGACGCTGGAACTGCGCGTGGAGGAACGCACCCGCGAGCTTGCCGTGGCCTCGGCCGAGGCCACGGCCGCGAACGAGGCGAAGAGCCGCTTTCTCGCCGCGGTCACCCATGACCTGATGCAGCCGCTGCACGCGGCACAGCTGTTTGCCCATGCGTTGACCGAACGTGGCGGCGATGCGGCCACCGCGCAGCACCTCAACGGCGCGCTGGCCGCCACCGAAGGCCTGCTTACGGGCCTGCTCGACGTGGCCCGGCTCGAAGGCGGCCGCTTGCATCCGCAGCCGCGCGCGTTCGCGCTGGCCGAGGTGCTCGATCCACTGGCCGCCGAATTCCGTGCCATCGCGGTGGATCGCGGCGTGCGGCTGGACGCAGTCGGCACGCGCGCCTGGGTACGCTCCGATCCCCAACTGTTGCGCCGGGTGCTGCAGAACTTCCTCTCCAACGCGCTGCGCTACGCCGAGGGCGGCCGCGTGCTGCTTGGTGTGCGCCGGCGCGGCGCGCAGTTGCGCATCGAGGTGTGGGACACCGGTCCGGGCATCGCGCCGGAGGAACAGCAGCTGATCTTCCAGGAGTTCCGCCGCGGCAGCGCTGCGGGCGGGCAGGGGCTGGGGCTGGGGCTGTCGATCGCGCAGCGGATGGCCGACCTGCTCGGCCATCCGCTGGGGCTGCAGTCATGGCCCGGCCGCGGCAGCGTGTTTTGCATCGACCTGCCGCTGGCACGCGCGGCCATCCGGTTGCCGCCGATCGCCGACACACCGCGCGCGCTGCCGGTCGGCCGTGCGCTGGTGCTGGACAACGAACCTGCCGCGCTGGCCGCGCTCGGCAGCCTGCTGACCAGTTGGGGCTGGCAAGTGCACGCGGCGCGCAACCCCGCGCAGGCACTGGCGGCACCGTGGCGGCCGGACCTGCACATCCTCGATTTCCACCTCGATGGCGGGCAGACCGGGCTGGAGGTGTGGCAGCGGTTGAACCGGCGCCACGCCGACGTGCCGACCGTGATGCTGACGGCGGACCGTGACGGCGAGCTGCGCCAGCGCCTGCTGGAAGCGGGAATCGGCGTTCTGTACAAGCCGTTGAAGCCACTGGCGCTGCGCCAGGTGCTGCAGCGGGTGGCGGCCGGCGTGACGCACTCGTAGCGTGTTGATGAAGGACGGGGTCTGCGGTCGATGGAGCTGCCTACAGTGCCCGCGCCGGCTCGCCCAGCTCCAGCGACTTCAGCAGCATCCCGGCCTGCGTGCGGTTCCTCACCCGCAGCTTCTCGAAGATCGCCGTGACATGCGCCTTCACGGTGCGTTCCTGGATGCCCAGCCGGTCGGCGATCTGCTTGTTGAGCAGCCCCTCGGCGAGCAGGGCGAGTACGCGGGACTGCTGCTCGGTGAGACGGGCCAGGCGGCCGGCGAGGTCGGCATCGGCCGGATCGGCGGGCAGGGCCGCGACGGCCTCGGCCAGATCGGGCGGCAGCCAGTTGCCGCAGTCGAGCACGCTGCGGATCGCCGCGCCGATCTCGGCCGGGCTGGCGCTCTTGGGGATGAAGCCGGCGGCGCCATGGTCGAGCACGCGGCGCACGATGCGTGGTTCGTCGTGGGCGGACACCACCAGCACCGCCACGCCGGGGTGCTGGCCGCGCAGGGCGGCCAGCCCGGACAGGCCACGGCTGCCGGGCATGTGCAGATCGAGCAGGACCAGGTCGATATCCGGCTCGGCGGCCAGTGCGGCCAGCACGCCGGACAGGTCGGCGGCTTCCTGCACGCGGCAACCATCGAGGTTCTCGCTTGCCGCCAGCCGCAGTGCGGCACGGAACAGCGGGTGGTCGTCGGCAATCAGCAGGTTCGTCATGGGGTTCAAGTTAGCGGGACGTGCCGGCCGCGTCGAGTTTGTCACACGGACTTTCGTACGATGGCGGCGGTCGCCGGGCTTGTTATGGTGACTGCATGAAGAAATATTCCCGCATTTCGCCGCTGCTGTTCTTGTCTGCGCTGGCATCCGTCATGCTGTCGGCTTGCGCCAGCCACGGAACGAGGAAGGAATCCGCCATGCGTGAAGTCGATGACAGCCAGGTGCGGGTGACCGAACATCGCAGCCACGACGATCTGTTGAGCGCGGGCCTGGGCCTGGCCGGGCTGGCCGGGTTGCCCACGGCATTCATCGATCCATTGCAGCCAACGGCGGAAGAATTGCGTCGCCGGGCGATCCAGACCAGTTGGAAAGGCATCGCCGATCTCGGCCCGTTGGGCGGTTACGGCAGTGTCTACGGCGGCGTGCCCGACGTGCCGGGGCGCGAATACCAGGCGTTCGCGCGGATTCCCGGCGCCCGTTCGCCGCATCGCGTGCTGCTGCAGCTGCCGGACAATTTCGACCGGCACAAACGCTGCCTGGTGGTCACTGCTTCATCCGGTTCGCGCGGCATCTACGGTGCGATTGCGCTGGCCGGCGCCTGGGGCCTGCCGCATGGTTGCGCGGTGGCGTACACCGACAAGGGCACCGGCGCGGGCTACTTCGATTACGCCGACGACAGCGGCGTGGCGCTGGACGGCCGTCGCGCGAAACGCGGCGAGGCCGAACTGGAGTTCCAGCCGCCGCCGGCCGCACGCACTGCCGGCATCGCGATCAAGCACGTGCATTCGGGCGACAACCCGGAAGGCGACTGGGGCCGCCACGTGATCCAGGCGGCGCAGTTCGGCCTGGCCATGCTCGATCGCGCGTTCCCCGCCGAGGCGCCGTTCACGCCGCAGAACACGAAGATCATCGCCACCGGCATCTCCAACGGCGGTGGCGCCGTGCTGCAGGCGGCGGGACTGGACCAGGAACATTTTTTCGCCGGCGTGGTGGCGCTGGAACCGAACGTGCACGTGCAGGACCGCGGCCGCGCGCTGTACGACTACGCCACCGAGGCGGCGATCTGGCTGCCGTGCGCACTGAGCGCGGAGGATTTTGCCGCGGTGCCGCTGGCGCGCGGGCCGCGCGGCGTGACGTTGCCGGCATGGCCGATCCGCTGCGCCAGCCTGCGCGCGCAGGGCAAGCTCGGCGGCAACACCGTGATGGCGCAGGCGGAACAGGCGCGACAGTACCTGCGTGCACGCGGCTGGACCGACGAGGCGATGCAGACGGCGGCCAGCACGACCGCCTTCGACCTGTGGCGGGTGATTGCCGCGGGCTACGCCTCGGCCTACCTGCGCCGCGGTGCCACGGATATGCCGTGTGGCTTTCATTACGCAGCGATCGGGGCAGGCGGGCTGCCGGGCGTGGCCGATCCGGTGGCGCGGGCCAGCTGGTGGGCGGACGGCGCGGGCATCCCGCCGGGCAACGGCATCGGCCTGTTTGGTGGGGTGAGTGTCTCGGCCGATCCCACCCTGATCGGCAGCGAATGCCTGCGCGCACTGTGGACCGGCGACGGCCATGAGGCGCAGGCGTTGCATGCCTCGGTCGCGGCTACCGCAGCGAAGTTGCCGCGCAGCGATCTTCCGCTGTGGGTACTGCACGGCGCCAGCGACGGCCTGCTGCCCACCGCGTTCACTTCCGAGCCGTACGTGGCATGGCTGCGCGACGAAGGACGCCGCCCGATCTACTGGAAGGTGCCGCACGCGCAGCACTTCGACGCGTTCCTGGCCTTGCCCGGCTTCGGCGAGCAGCACGTGCCGCTGCTGCCTTACGGCTACGCGGCGCTGGACCGATTGTGGGCGCATCTGTACGAGGGGGCGGCGTGGCCGGACGACTTGCCGACGCCGGCAGCGAGACCGCGTGGCAACGGTGCTCTGACACGCAGCACGCTGGGTCTGCCGTAGCCGGATGTGGTGGCCCGGGTCGACGGTTTTGCCAGCGCCAGCGGCAGCGCTGGGTTATTCTTGGCAACCTCGTGCCCGTGCCGTCGCGCGGTGCAGCTTTCGAACCCAAGGATTTGCGATGACCATCAACGTCACCTTCACCACCAACCGCGGCCCGATCCACCTGCGCCTGCATGAAGACAAGGCGCCGGTCACGGTCGCCAGCTTCGTCAACCTGGCCCGCCGCGGCTATTACGACGGCTTGTCGTTCCATCGCGTGATCGCCGACTTCATGGTCCAGGGCGGTTGCCCCGAGGGCAGCGGTCGCGGCGGTCCCGGCTACAAGTTCGAGGACGAGTTCAATGCCTCGCTGCGCCACGACAAGCCGGGCGTGCTGTCGATGGCGAACGCCGGTCCGCGCACCAACGGCAGCCAGTTCTTCATCACCCACGGTCCGACGCCGTGGCTGGACGGCAAGCACAGCGTGTTCGGCGAGGTGGTCGACGCGGCCGACATGGACGTGGTCAACACGATCCGGCAGGGCGACACGATCGAGAAGGTCACCGTCGAGGGCGACGTCGACGCGTTGCTGGCGGCGCAGGCCGAGCGCGTGGCGGAGTGGAATGCGGTGCTCGACCGGCGCGGCTGAGTTTTTGTCACGGATGTGCAGGAAGCCGCCGGTTCCAGCCGGCGGTTTCTTTTTGTGCGCAAACGTCATGACAAATACGGTTTCGCGTGCCTATGATCGGCTGGCTATGCATCCATTCACTTGAAGAGGGAGAACGACCATGTCATTTCTCGACAGTTTGCTCGGAGGACAGGGGCAACAGGCCGGCGGTACGGCTTCACTGGTCGGCGTGGCCGGCCAGTTGCTGCAGCAGGCCGGCGGGGTGCAGGGCCTGGCCAGCATGTTGCAGCAGCATGGGCTGGGCGATGCCGTGCAGTCGTGGATCGGCACCGGCGCCAACCAGCCGGTGTCCGGCGAGCAGCTTGGCCAGGCGCTGCAGAGCGGTGGCATGAGCTCGGTGGTGCAGGAAGCTGCCGGCAAACTCGGCGTTGATCCCAGTGTGGTGCTCAATGGTTTGTCGCAGTTGCTGCCGCATGCGGTCGATCACCTGACGCCGGACGGCCAGGCTCCGGCTGCCGGCCAGCAGGGCGGTGGTTTTGACCTCGGCATGCTTGAAGGCCTCGCCGGCAAGCTGCTCGGCAGCAAGGCCTGAAGCGGCTGGCCTGAAACCGGAGTGGTTCGCCAAAGAAAAAAACGGCGGGATGACTCCCGCCGTTTTTCTTTTTGCGCAGCCAACCGGGGCGGACGCTTGCGCCCCGTTCGCCGATGAAGCTCAGTGCATCACGAAGTGCACGACCAGCAGCAGGATGACGGCGCCCACGATCGACATCAGGAAGCCGGCGGTATGGAACTTGGAGTCGGGCGGCGGCGCGCTGATCATCCTGCCGATCAGGCCACCGATGACCGAACCCACGATGCCGACGATGGCCGTCAGCCAGAAGCCGAGGTGGATGTCGGCATGGAAGATGTGAACGAGGAGAAACTTGCCGATCAGACCGACGAAGAAGCCGACGATGATGGACCATATAAGGTGGAGCATGGACATCTACCTCCCGGGTTGTTGTTGATTCGACCAATTCCACCAGCGACCGTGTGCACGATGGTGCGGCGGCGTCCGCATCATGCATGGAGTTGCCCGAATTGCACCATAGGCGCCTGATCCCGCACGATTTTGCGGATCGCTGGATGGCGCAGTGCCGCATGCTAAAATTCCCCGGTTTGCAGACCTCATCCACTGACGTCGAGGAACCCATGCCCCAGCTCGCCCAGCGCGTCGGTCGCGCCAAACCCAGCGCGATCATGGTGATTGCCGAGAAGGCGAAGCAGCTCAAGGCTGCCGGCCGCGACATCATCAGCTTCTCCATCGGCGTACCGAATTTCCTGCCGGGCGAGCACGTGTACGCCGCCGCGCGCGAGTCGCTGTCGCACGATTCCGGCCAGTACGGCAGCAACCGCGGCGCCGACGCATTGCTGGATGCGTTCCTGAAGCACATCGAGGCGCTGGGTTTCACTGGCTATACGCGGATGAACCTGTCGATCGGCATCGGTGCCAAGCAGGTGCTGTACAACCTGGCCGAGGCGCTGTTGAACGAAGGCGACGAGATCTGCTTCGCCGCACCCTACTGGACCAGTTACCGCGACATCGCCGATATCGTGGGCGCGAAGATCAACGTGATGCATTGCGGGCCGGAGCAGAACTACAAGCTCACCCCGGCACAGCTCGACGCCGCCCTGGCGCGCAAGCCGAAGGTCTTCCTGTTCAACAACCCGTCAAACCCCACCGGCATGGTCTACACCGACACGGAAATCGCCGCGCTGGCCGAGGTGCTGGTGAAGCACCCGGACACCTGGGTGATCACCGACGACATCTACAACGCGATGGTGTTCGACGGCATCGGCTACCACAACTTCGTGTTCGCCAGGCCCGAATTGCGCGAGCGAGTGGTCTTCGTCGACTCGGTCTCCAAGACCTACGGCATGCCGGGTTGGCGCGTGGGCCTGCTGGCCGGGCCGGAGTCGGTGGCCAAGGCGATCACCACGCTCAACTCCAACCACATCACCAGCCTGCCGGAAGTGATCACTGCGGCAGCCGTGGCGGCACTGAGCGGCCCGCAGGACGTTCCGCAAGCCAAGTGCAAGGAGTTCGCCGGCCGGCGCGACACAGTGTTCGCCGCACTCGGCGCCATTCCCGGCGTGGTCTGCCCGCAGCCGCAGGGTGCGTTCTATGCGTTCCCGGATATTTCGGTGGCGTTCGGCAAGCGCCACAACGGCGTCGCGATCAGCAACGATGTGGAGTTCTGCGCCGCACTGCTGGAAGCCAAGGGCGTGGCCTGCGTGCCCGGTTCCGCCTTTGGTGAACCGCGCGCGATGCGCATTTCGTACACCTGCCCGATCGCACAGTTGCAGTCGGGCTTGCAACGCATCCAGCAGTTCTTCGCCGAACTGACCTGAAAAACATGGATCGGGAGTCGGGCATGGGAAATCACCCCATGCGGCTCTTCCGATTCCACCTTCCCGATTCGCCCTTCACGGAGATCAGATGATGAAAGCCCCCGTTCGAGTTGCCGTCACCGGCGCCGCTGGCCAGATCGGCTATGCCTTGCTGTTCCGCATCGCTGCCGGCGACATGCTTGGCCCCGACCAGCCGGTGATCCTGCACCTGCTGGAAATCACCCCCGCGCTGCCGTCGCTGCAGGGTGTGGTGATGGAATTGAACGATTGCGCGTTCCCGACCCTGGCCGGCGTGGTCGCCACCGATGACGCGAACGTGGCGTTCAAGGATGTCGACTACGCGCTGCTGGTCGGTGCCCGCCCGCGCGGCCCTGGCATGGAGCGCAAGGACCTGCTGGAGGCGAACGGCGCGATCTTCGGTCCGCAGGGCAAGGCGCTGAACGCGCATGCCAAGCGCGACGTGCGGGTGCTGGTAGTGGGTAACCCGGCCAACACCAATGCGCTGATCGCCCAGCAGAACGCCCCGGACCTGGACCCGAAGTGCTTCACCGCGATGGTCCGCCTGGACCACAACCGTGCCAAGGCGCAGCTGGCCGAGAAGACCGGCAAGCACAACACCGACGTGAAGAAGATGACGATCTGGGGCAACCACAGCTCCACCCAGTATCCGGACCTGTCGCAGACCACCGTCGACGGCAAGCCGGCGCTAAGCCTGGTCGACCAGGCCTGGTACGAGAGCGACTTCATCCCCACCGTGCAGCAGCGCGGCGCGGCGATCATCAAGGCGCGCGGTGCCTCGTCCGCGGCCTCCGCCGCTTCGGCCGCGATCGACCACATGCGCAGCTGGGCACTGGGCACGGCCGAGGGTGACTGGGTTTCGATGGGCATCCCGTCCGACGGCTCGTATGGCATCAAGCCGGGCGTGATCTACGGCTACCCGGTCACTGTGAAGAACGGCAAGTATGAAATCGTGCAGGGCTTGGCAGTCAGCGATTTCTCGCGTACCCGCATGGACGCCACCGACAAGGAACTGCGCGAGGAGCGCGCCGGCGTCGAGCACCTGTTCGCGAAATAAGCGAGCTTGCAGGTTCATCGCAGACGAAGGAGGGCGGCCATGGGCCGCCCTCCTGGTTTCTGCCTGGGTTGCTCCTGGTCGCCGGCGACTACGACCATCGTCGCGATGATGCAGCCGCCGGGCTGGTCTAGGCTTGCGGCAACCAAGCTCCGGAGGCCGCCCATGCGTTACGAGGATTTCTACCGGCAGTCGATCGACCAGCCGGAGCAGTTCTGGGCCGAGCAGGCGCGGCTGATCCACTGGGATACGCCGCCGCGACAGATCCTTGACCAGTCGAATCCGCCGTTCCGGCGCTGGTTCGTCGGCGGCACCACCAACCTCTGCTACAACGCGATCGACCGGCACCTGGCCGAGCGGCCGGAACAGCTGGCGCTGGTGGCGGTCTCCAGCGAAACCGGGATCACCCGCGAGTTCACCTACCGTCAGCTGTATCGCGAGGTGAACACGTTTGCCGCGGTGCTGCAGTCGCTGGGCGTGGGCAAGGGCGACCGCGTGGTGATCTACCTGCCGAACATCGCCGAGGCGGTGTTCGCGATGCTGGCCTGCGCGCGCATCGGCGCGATCCATTCGGTGGTGTTCGGTGGTTTTGCCGCACACAACCTGGCGCTGCGCATCGACGACGCGCAGCCGAAGCTGCTGGTCTGCGCCGACGCCGGCATGCGCGCGGGCAAGGTGATTCCGTACAAGCCGCTGGTCGACGCGGCGCTCGACGAGGCCTCGGCGCCGCCGCCGCACGTGCTGATCGTCGATCGCAAGCTGGACCCGCAGATGACCCGGGTGGCCGGGCGCGACCTCGACTACGCCGAGCTGCACGCGCACTACGAGGATGCCGAGGTGCCGGTGGTGTGGCTGGAATCGAACGAGCCGAGCTACCTGCTGTACACCTCCGGCACCACCGGCAAGCCGAAGGGCGTGCAGCGCGACGTGGGCGGCTACGCGGTGGCGATGGCGCTGTCGATCCGCACCGTGTTCGACATCGCGCCGGGGCAGGTGATGTTCGCCACCTCGGACGTGGGCTGGGCGGTGGGGCATTCCTACAACGTCTACGGTCCGCTGATCGGCGGCGCCACCTCGCTGCTGTACGAGGGCCTTCCGACGAGACCGGATGCCGGCATCTGGTGGCAGCTGTGCGAGCGCTACAACGTGCGCACCATGTTCTCCTCGCCGACCGCAATCCGCGTGCTGAAGAAGCAGGACGAGAGCTGGCTGAAGAAGTACGACCTGTCGAAGCTGAAGTGGCTGTTCCTCGCCGGCGAGCCGCTGGACGAGCCGACCGCGCAGTGGATCACCGACGCGCTCGGCGTGCCGGTGATCGACAACTACTGGCAGACCGAGACCGGCTGGCCGGCGATCACCCTGATGCCGGGGCTGGAGCTGAAGACGGTGAAATTCGGCTCGCCCGGCCTGCCGGCGCCGGGCTACCGGATGAAGGTGATCGACGAGAATACCGGCAAGGAAGTGCCGGCCGGCAGCAAGGGTGTGCTGGTGTTCCAGCTGCCGTTGCCGCCGGGCTGCCTGACCACCGTGTGGCGCGACGACGACCGCTACGTGCACAGTTACTTCAGCCACTTCAAGGAGCTGTTGTACAGCTCGCTGGACTGGGCGGTTCGCGACGAGGACGGCTACACCTTCGTGCTCGGCCGCACCGACGACGTGATCAACGTGGCCGGGCACCGCCTGGGCACGCGCGAGATCGAGGAGTCGGTGGCCAGCCATCCGGCGGTGGCCGAGGCGGCGGTGATCGGCGTGAAGGACGAATTGAAAGGGCAGGTGCCGATCGTGTTCGCCACGCTGAAGCAGGATGCCGGCGACGGCGCCCATGCAGTGGCGCAGGCGATGCAGCAGCGCGTGGTCGACCAGCTCGGCGGCGTGGCGAAACCGTCACGCGTGTATGTGGTGAATGCCTTGCCGAAAACGCGATCCGGCAAGCTGCTGCGCCGCTCGCTGCAGGCGCTGGCGGAGCAGCGCGACCCGGGGGATTTGTCCACGCTGGACGACCCGGGCGCGCTCGACGATATCCGTCGTGCGCTGGAACGTGGACCCGACCAGGGTTGATGACGCAGGCGGGCACTGCCCGCCGGTTTGCTTTGTGCCGTGATTGGCAGTGGATCAAGAGCGGTGGGTAGTGCCCTCGTATAAAGCGGCGCTCACGCCGCTACCGCTTTCTTTTCCACTGCCGCCACCGGGCTGCGGATCAGGTGGTCGAACGCGCTCAGCGCGGCGGTGGAACCGGCGCCCATCGCGATCACGATCTGCTTGTACGGCACGGTGGTGGCGTCGCCGGCGGCGAACACGCCGGGCAGCGAGGTCTGGCCGCGTGCGTCGATCACGATCTCGCCGCGCGGGCTGAGTTCCAGCGTGCCCTTCAGCCATTCGGTGTTCGGCAGCAGGCCGATCTGCACGAAGATGCCTTCCAGTGCAAGGCTGTGCATCACGCCGTCGGTGCGGTCCTTGTAGACCAGACCGGTGACCCTCTGCCCGTCGCCCAGCACTTCGGTGCTCTGCGCGCTGACGACGACGTCGACATTGGGCAGGCTGCGCAGCTTGCGCTGCAGCACTTCGTCCGCACGCAGCTTGCCGTCGAACTCGATCAGGGTGACGTGGCTGACGATGCCGGCCAGGTCGATTGCCGCCTCCACGCCGGAGTTGCCGCCGCCGATCACTGCCACACGCTTGCCCTTGAACAGCGGGCCGTCGCAGTGCGGGCAATAGGCCACGCCCTTGTTGCGGTACTCGTCTTCGCCGGGCACGCCCATCTGCCGCCAGCGCGCGCCGGTGGACAGGATCACGGTTTTCGACTTCAGCGTGGCGCCATTGGCCAATCCGATCTCGATCAACCCGCCCGGTTCGCTGGCCGGCAGCAGTTTCTCGGCGCGCTGCAGGTTCATGATGTCGACGTCGTATTCCCTGACGTGCTGTTCCAGCGCCGCGCCCATCTTCGGTCCGTCGGTGGCGGAGACCGAGACGAAGTTCTCGATCGCCATGGTGTCCAGCACCTGGCCGCCGAAACGCTCGGCCGCCACGCCGGTGCGGATGCCCTTGCGTGCGGCGTAGATGGCTGCGGCTGCGCCGGCCGGGCCGCCGCCGACCACGAGCACGTCGAACGCGTCCTTGGCCTTGATCTTCTCGGCCTCGCGCTGCGCGGCACCGGTGTCGAGCTTGGCCAGGATCTGCTCCAGGCTCATGCGGCCCTGGTCGAACACTTCGCCGTTGAGGTAGACGGTGGGCACCGACATCACCTGGCGCGCCTCGACCTCATCCTGGTACAGCGCGCCGTCGATGGCCACGTGCTGGATCTTCGGGTTGAGCACGCTCATCAGGTTCAGCGCCTGCACCACGTCGGGGCAGTTCTGGCAGGACAGCGAGAAATAGGTCTCGAACTTGTAATCGCCGTCGAGATTGCGTACCTGCTCGATGACGTCCGCAGCGGTCCTGGACGGATGTCCGCCGACCTGCAGCAGGGCGAGCACGAGCGAGGTGAATTCATGGCCCAGCGGAATGCCGGCGAAACGCACGCCGATGTCGCTGCCGACGCGGTTGATCGCAAACGAGGGCTTGCGCGCATCGTCGTCGCGACGCACCAGACTGATCCGGTCGGACAGCGAGGCGATCTGCTCGAGCAGCTCGTTCAGTTCGGTGGACTTGGCGCTGTCGTCAAGGGACGCGACGATCTCGATCGGCTGCGTGACCTTTTCCAGATAGGCCTTCAACTGGGTAGAGAGATTGGCATCCAACATGGCAACTCCGTGGGTTTCTTCAGGGTGAGTGCGGCGAGCACCCGGGCGGACCCGGGCGTCGCTTCAAGCCTGTTTCGGAAATCCGGACCCGGAAGAACTCCGGGTCCGTGGCGCTTTCGCGCAGGGTGGATCGGATCGGGATGATCCGATCGGGATGATCAGATCTTGCCGACCAGGTCCAGCGACGGCGCCAGGGTCTTCTCGCCTTCCTTCCACTTGGCCGGGCAGACTTCGCCCGGGTGGCTGGCGACGTACTGCGCGGCCTTGACCTTGCGCAGCAGTTCCTTGGCGTCACGGCCGATGCCGCCGGCAGTGATCTCGACGATCTGGATCTTGCCCGCCGGATCGATCACGAAGGTGCCGCGATCGGCGATGCCGGCATCTTCGATCAGCACTTCGAAATTCTTCGAGATCTGATGGGTCGGATCGCCGACCATGGTGTACTGGATCTTCTTCACCGCGTCGGAGGTGTCGTGCCAGGCCTTGTGGGCGAAGTGGGTGTCGGTGGACACCGAGTAGATCTCCACGCCCAGCTTCTGGAACTCGGCATAGTTGTCGGCCAGGTCCTCGAGTTCGGTCGGGCAGACGAAGGTGAAGTCGGCCGGGTAGAAGAATACCACCGACCATTTGCCCTTCAGGTTGGCGTCGGTGACTTCGATGAAGTTGCCGGCCTTGAGGGCCTGGGCCTTGAACGGTTTCACTTCGGTATTGATCAGGGACATCGTTGCTTGCTTCCCGTGGTGGTTGAAGAATGAAGAGATGTTACGGCCTGCAATTCAATAAATCTAATTGATTGTTGACATGGGTTCGATTGCTTCTGACTATCGCATGGTGATCCAGAGGTGAGGCCGGATGGGACGGCTTCAAGCTCCGGCTCAGCCAATCACCTCACTCGCGGAAGCTTACGGCGCTGCGATCAGGCGGTCGCGCAACTGGTGGTCGACCACCGTGGCGGTGACGATGTCGCTGCCCACGTTTACCGTGGTGCGCATCATGTCGAGGATGCGATCGACGCCGATGACGATGCCGATGCCCTCGGGCGGGATGCCGAACGTGGCCAGCAGGCCGGCGATCATCGGCAGCGAGCCGCCCGGAATGCCGGCCACGGCCACCGCGCTGAGCACCGACAGCAGCATCAGGATGGCCTGGTGGCTCAGGGTGAGCTCGACGCCGAACGCCTGCGCCACGAACAGCACCACGCAGCCCTCGAACAGGGCGGTGCCGCTCATGTTCATGGTGGCGCCCAGCGGTAGCACAAAGCCGGCCGTGCTGGGCGCGAGCTTCAACTCGTCGTGCGCCACCGCCAGCGAGGCGGGCAGGCAGGCGTTGCTGGAGCTGGTCGAGAATGCGGTGATCAGCAGCGGCCGGATCTGTCGGAAATAGGCCAGCGGCGAGCGTCCGGCCAGGAAGCGCAACCACAACGACATGGTGCCGAACAGGTGCAGCGCCAGTGCCACGCTGCAGCCGACCACGAACACCGACAGCGCCAGCAACACGTCCACGCCGACCTTGACGATCACGCTGTAGATCATCGCCGGCACCGCATAGGGGGCCAGTTCCAGCGCGAAGCCGACGATCTTCGTCATCAGGTCGGTGATCGTGTCCAGCGCCATCTGCACCCGCTTGCGCTCCTTCTCGCGCAGCTGGGTGGCCGCCGCGCCGACCAGGATCGCGAACAGGATCAGCGGCAGCACGTCGCCCAGCGCATCGCGGCTGGGGCCGGCCACGGCGCCGAGCAGGTTGCGCGGCATGAACATCTCCACCAGCGTGCCGAAACTCATGCCGGGCTGGGCTGCTTTCCGCTCGATCGACTGCTGCGCGCTGCTGCCGTATTCCTGCATCAGCTGGCTGCGCGCCTGTTCGTCCAGGTGGTGGCCCGGCTGCACCGTGTTCATCATCACCAGGCCGATCGCCACGGCGATGCCCATGTTGAGGAAGAACAACAGGAAGGTACGGCCGGCCAGCGGGCCGAGCCGGTCGAGCCGGCCGAGCTGGGCCACGCCGGAGGCCAGCGAGGTGAATACCAGCGGGATCACCACGAAGAACAACATGCGCAGGAAGATCTGTCCGAACGGGTCGAACACCGCGGCGGAGATCTTCTGCATCAGCGCCAGCGTGGGCGGATGCCACTGGCCGATGCCCAGCGTGGCCACGGCGGCGACCACGCCGATCACGAGGCCCCAGAGGATGCGTTTTGCGAGAGGAGTCGATGTGCTCATCCGGTTGAATGTACGGGGCCATGGCGGATTCGTCACGCAGGAATTTTCGCTGCCCGCGGCCCCGGCCACGCCGACGCCCTGGCGGCACGCAGGTGTGGCGGAAAGTCCAATCCCGGTTGCGGACGGGCATGGGCTAAAATGGCCGCTTTGACGGAGGCCACATGACGCAGCCAGCATCCCCGGGCGCACGTTTTCGCGCCGCACTCGCCGCCGAGCAGCCCCTGCAGGTCATGGGCGCGATCACTGCCTACGCCGGCCTGATGGCCAAACGCGTCGGCTACAAGGCGCTGTACCTGTCCGGCGGCGGCGTGGCTGCCAATTCGCTGGGCATGCCGGACCTGGGCATCAGCACGATGGAAGATGTGCTCACCGACGCGCGCCGCATCGTCGACGCCACCGGTCTGCCGCTGCTGGTGGACATCGACACCGGCTGGGGCGGGGCCTTCAACATCGCGCGCACGATCCGCTCGTTCGAGCGCATCGGCGTGGCGGCGGTGCACATGGAAGACCAGGTGGGGCAGAAGCGTTGCGGCCACCGCCCCGGCAAGGAAGTGGTGTCGAAGGACGAGATGGTCGACCGGGTGAAGGCGGCGGTCGACGCGCGCACTGACCCCGGCTTCGTGCTCATGGCGCGCACCGATGCGGCGGCCGTCGAAGGCATCGATGCGGCGATCGAGCGCGCCTGCGCCTATGTCGAAGCCGGCGCCGACATGATCTTCCCCGAGGCGATGAAGACGCTGGACGACTACCGCAAGTTCAAGGCCGCGGTGAAAGTACCGATCCTGGCCAACCTCACCGAGTTCGGTTCCACCCCGTTCTTCACCACCGACGAATTGCGCGACGCCGGCGTGGACATCGCGCTGTACTGCTGCGGCGCCTACCGCGCGATGAACAAGGCGGCGCTGAATTTCTACGAGACCGTGCGCCGCGAAGGCACGCAGAAGAACATCATCGACACTTTGCAGACGCGCGAGGAGCTGTACGACTTCCTCGGCTACCACGCCTACGAGGACAAGCTCGACACGCTGTTCTCGAAGCAAAGCTGACCCTTGCCGTAGGGAGGCCCGTGGCGGGCCTCCGCCGAAAAGCACCAACCTGCACCCTGGAGATTTCCGATGAGCGAGCAAGTCCTTCCCAAGGCCAAGAAATCCGTCGCCTTGTCCGGCGTGGCCGCGGGCAACACCGCGCTGTGCACGGTCGGCCGCAGCGGCAACGACCTGCATTACCGCGGTTACGACATCCACGATCTGGCCGCCAAGGGCTGCTTCGAGGAAGTGGCCTACCTGCTGGTGCATGGCGTGCTGCCGAACTGGACCGAACTGAACAACTACCGTGCGCGGCTGAAGCGTCTGCGCGGCCTGCCGGCGCCGGTCAAGGCGGCGATGGAACTGCTGCCGGCCGCCACTCATCCGATGGACGTGCTGCGTACCGGCTGCTCGGTGCTGGGCACCGTCTTGCCGGAGAAGGACGACCACAACGTCACCGGTGCGCGCGACATCGCCGACCGCCTGATGGCGAGCTTCGGCTCCATGCTGCTGTACTGGTACCACTTCAGCCACAACGGCAAGCGCATCGAAACCGAGACCGACGACGACTCGATCGCCGCCCACTTCCTGCACCTGCTGCATGGCAGGAAGCCCAGCGACCTGCACGCGCAGGCGCTGGACAAGTCGCTGGTGCTGTACGCCGAGCACGAGTTCAACGCCTCGACCTTCGCTGCCCGCGTCATCGCCGGCACCGGTTCGGACCTGTACTCGGCGATCACCGGCGCGATCGGCGCGCTGCGCGGCCCGAAGCACGGCGGCGCGAACGAGGTGGCGATGGAGATCATCGCGCGCTACCGCAGCGCGAACGATGCGGAAGCCGACATCCGTGCCCGCGTCGAGCGCAAGGAGATCATCATCGGCTTCGGCCACCCGGTCTACACGGTGTCCGATCCGCGCAACGAGATCATCAAGGAAGTCTCGCGCAAGCTGTGCACCGACGGCGGCAACCCGACCCTGTTCGACGTTTCCGAGCGGATCGAGAAGGTGATGGGCGAGGTCAAGAAGATGTTCCCGAACCTCGACTGGTTCTCGGCCAGCGCGTACCACATGATGGGCGTGCCCACCGCGATGTTCACGCCGCTGTTCGTGATCGCGCGCACCTCCGGCTGGAGCGCCCACGTGATCGAACAGCGCCAGGACGGCAAGATCATCCGCCCCAGCGCGAACTACACCGGCCCGGAAGACCAGGCCTACGTGCCGATCGACAAGCGCTGAGCGTATGTTCCAGGCCGAACGAAAGGAGCCGAAAGGCTCCTTTCTTTTGTTGCACCGGCGTCGAGCCGGTTGCCTGTGTGCCCGCCGTGCAGGCTTCAGCCGGTGGACGACTTCAGCCGCAGCCGTCGCCGCTGCAGCAACCAGCCGCCGCCGCAGATGGCGATCACGGCCAGTGCGTCCAGGGCGTACCTCGCCCAGGCGTGCGCGTCGAACCAGCCGCTGAGCAACTGGTCATGGGCGATCATGCGCCCGGCAGTGATCGCGATCGCGGCGGCGCCGATGTACATGATGAAAGGGAAACGGTCGATCAGCTTCAGGATCAGGGTGGAGCCCCAGACCACCAGCGGCACGCTGATCAGCAGGCCCAGGATGACCAGCAGCAGATGTCCCTTCGAGGCGCCGGCGATCGCCAGCACGTTGTCCAGGCCCATCAGTGCGTCGGCGGCGATGATCGTGCGCAGCGCGCTCCAGAACGTGTTGCCGGCCTTGATGTTGGGGCCCTCGTCGTCGCCGTGGTTAAGCAGCTTCCAGGCAATCGGCAGCAGCAGCACGCCACCGGCCAGCATCAATCCCGGCAGTTTCAGCAGGTAGACGACGACGGCGGTAAGTGCGAAACGGACCGCGACGGCACCGAACGTGCCCCAGAACACGGCCTTCTTCTGCAAGTCCTTGGGCAGGCGGCTGGCGGCCATGGCGATGACGATGGCGTTGTCGCCAGCCAGCACGAGGTCGAGCAGGATGATGGCCAGCAGGCCGGAGAAGAAGTCGTGGGCGGCAAAATCCATGGATGTTTCCATGCGCGTTGGACGATGCAGTGGGCACGGACACGCGCGGCCCGTAGCCACCGCAAAAGTCTCGTTCGCAGGACGACTGCCGGGTGACCGGAGCGATGCTTCGCTCGTGTTGACGATCACCACACCGTGACAAACGAACCGTCACGGGAACTACTCCCTTCTGGGTGTGCGGGGATTGTCGAGGTGCGGCATGGTCGCGGTCAAGCGACGCACGGAACATCCTCGCCTCCGTAGTCGGCTAAAATGACGGTTTTCCCTGCCGCGAGATTCCATCATGAGTGCGCACGACATCCGCTCCGCCGTCCGCCCCGATCCCGACCAGCCGCTGGTCGACATCGCCGATTACGTGGTCGACTACCAGATCGACTCGAAGGAGGCCTACGACACCGCGCGCTACATGCTGCTGGACTCGCTGGGCACCGCGATGCTGGCGATGAAGTTCCCCGAGTGCGTGAAGCACCTCGGCCCGCTGGTGCCGGGCGCCACGCTGCCGGGCGGTGCGCGCGTGCCGGGTACCAGCCACGAGCTGGACCCGGTGCAGGCCGCGTTCGCCATCGGCACGCAGATCCGCTGGCTCGACTTCAACGACACCTGGCTGGCGGCCGAGTGGGGCCACCCGTCGGACAACCTCGGCAGCATCCTGGCGGTGGGCGACTACCTCAGCCGCAAGGCGGAACGCGAGGGCGGCCAGCCACTGACCGTGCGCGACGTGCTCGGCTACGCCATCAAGGCGCACGAGATCCAGGGCTGCTACGCGCTGCTGAACAGCTTCAACCGGGTCGGCCAGGATCACGTGATCCTGGTGCGGCTGGCCTCCACCGCGGTGGCCACCGCGATGCTCGGCGGCGACAAGGAGCAGATCACCACCGCGGTGTCGCACAGCTGGATCGACAACGGCGCCCTGCGCACCTACCGCCACGCGCCGAACACCGGCCCGCGCAAGAGCTGGGCCGCCGGCGATGCCTGCCGCCGCGCAGTGACCCATGCCATCAATGCGGTGTACCGCGGCGTGGTCGGTTATCCCTCGGCACTGTCGGCGAAGACCTGGGGCTTCTACGACGTGGCGTTCAAGGGCAAGCCGTTCGAATTCGAGCGTCCGTTCGGCAGCTACGTGATGGAGAACGTGCTGTTCAAGATCAGCTACCCGGCCGAGTTCCACGCGCAGACCGCGGTGGAGTGCGCGATGAAGCTGCACGGAGAAGTGGCGGGCAGGCTCGACCAGGTCGAGAAGATCGTCATCGAGACGCAGGAAGCCGGCTGCCGCATCATCGACAAGACCGGCCCTCTGGCGAATTACGCCGACCGCGACCACTGCATCCAGTACATGGTGGCGGTGCCGCTGATCTTCGGCCGGCTGGTGGCCAGCGACTACAACGACGAAGTGGCTGCCGATCCCCGCATCGATGCACTGCGCGACAAGATGACGGTTATCGAGAATCCGCAATTCACGCGTGACTACTTCGACCCCACCAGGCGCTATATCGGCAATTCGGTGCAGGTGTTCTTCAAGGACGGCAGCAGCACGGAAAAAGTCTCGATCGATTATCCGATCGGCCATCGCAAGCGTCGCGCCGAAGGCATTCCGGTATTGCTGCGGAAGTTCGAGGCAGCCATGCGTGGCCATTTGCCGGCACATCAGGTCAAGGCGATCATGGCGGCTGCGGAGAATCCGGCACGGCTGGATGCGATGCCGCTGCATCACTTCCTGGGGCTCTTCACATTGTAAAGACGACGTGAGTGGAAGATTAAGGCAAGGGCGGAGTCCACTTGGAGGTTACGCCCCTGCCAGTCGCTTGCCATTCAACCGAGGAGCAGGCGTGAAGGCAGCTACACTGGGTCGGCACGGATTTCACAGGATTCAAGCGTGTGCAAACCCGTGTGAACTTTCCTGAACGAAGCCTCACCAGCAAATGACTTCATTAGTAGTTGCAGCATCCCCTGCTTAACGATTTTGCTACAATCCCCGCCGCTTGTCGCATAAACGCCAAGCAGGGGCTATCAAAAGCTCTGAGTGACGTAGTTCAGTTCTGACACGCGACTTCCGGTTGGGGTTGAACGGACGCGAAACCTAATAAATGAGGAGACACCTGATGAAACGTAAGGGCTTGTATTTTCTGATTGCGCTGGCCCTGGGCGGCGTAGGTGCCGTTCATGCGCAGGACACGGCTGCTCCCGCCACCACCGAGTCGGCTGCCTCATCCTATGACGGTCGCTGGTATATCGCGCCGACCGTGGGTGGTTATTACAACGACACCGATCGCAATACCAACAGCCGCCAGTTCTATTACGGCCTGGGCGTGGGTCGTTTCATTTCGTCGAACGCATCGATCGACCTGTTCGTGGATCGTACCAAGCGCAAAGTTGACGCAGGTGGCAAGTGGTCCAATAACACTGTCGGTGCCGCGGTGCGTTTCTATGCAGGTGACTGGAACGCCTGGCGTCCGTATCTGCTGGCCGGCGTGATGGGCAGCAACCACCAGTCGCACGGCGACCACGGCTGGTCGCCGGCGGCCGAGCTGGGCGGCGGCCTGTCCAAGACGGTCACCGACAGCTCCGATGTGCGCATCGAAGCCGGCTACCGTTACGACTGGGACAACAAGACCCAGCCGGCGCAGGACGGTTATGGCGACTGGTTCCTGGGCTTCAGCATCGTGTCGCGCTTCGGCGCTCCGGCTGCCGCTCCGGCTCCGGTTGCGGCTACCCCGCCTCCGGCTGATTGCTCGACGAAGGACAGCGATGGCGATGGCGTCAACGACTGCGAAGACAAGTGCCCGGGCACGGCTGCCGGCACGATCGTCGGTCCGGACGGCTGCCCGCAGAAGGTCGTGATCGACCTGCGCGGCGTGAACTTCAAGTACGACCGCCCGAAGAAGGGCGAGACCGACATCTCGAAGTCGCTGGCCGAGCCGAGCGCCGATTCGATCGCCGTGCTGAACCAGGCCATCGATACCCTGCAGCGTTACCCGCAGGTGAAGGTGACGGTTGCCGGTTACACCGACTCGAAGGGCACCGACGCGTACAACCAGTCGCTGTCCGAGCGTCGCGCCTCGATCGTCTACAACTACCTGACCAGCCATGGCATCAGTGCCAGCCGTCTGGAAGGCCCGATCGGCCACGGCGAGAGCAACCCGATCGGTGACAACGCCACCGACGCCGGTCGCGCGCAGAACCGTCGCACGGAGCTGCAGGTTCAGCAGTAATCGCACCGCAGCAACACGGCAATGAAAAAAACCCGGCTTCGGCCGGGTTTTTTTTCGCCCATCAGCCACTGATGCCCGTGGCGTGTCCTTGTCGTGCTGCGGTCATGGCCGATACGCTAGCGTGATGTCTCGCCCGCCTGGTTCTCGTCCCCCGCGCCCCGTCGTATCCGCGCAGTCACCGCGGCACGGGTTGGCCCGGGTGTTGTCCAAGCTGGGCGCCTGCTCGCGCAGCCAGGCCGAGCAGTGGGTTCGTGCCGGCCGCGTCAGCCTGGACGGGCGCGTGGTGCGCGATCCGTATCACCCGACCTTGATCGACCGGCAGCAGGTCGCCGTCGATGGCCGGCCGGTGAAGCCGGCCGAAGGTGTCTATGTGGTCTTCAATAAACCACGCGGGCTCGTGGTCAGCGCCGCCGACGAGCATGGTCGCGCCACCGTCTACGACGCGCTGGCGGCCGCCGGCCTGCCGTGGCTGGGGCCGGTCGGGCGGCTGGACAAAGCAAGCGAAGGCCTGTTGCTGCTCAGCAACGACACTGTCTGGGCAGCCGGCATCACCGACCCGGCCACGCATCTGGAGAAGACCTATCACGTGCAGGTAGCCGGTCAGCCGGATGCCGCAGTGCTGGCCGCGATGCTGACGGGTATCCATGATGCTGGCGACCTGCTGAAGGCGCGTCGCGCCATGCTGCTGCGTGCGGGCGAGAAAAATGCCTGGCTTGAGGTGGTACTGGACGAGGGGCGCAACCGGCATATCCGCCGGTTGCTGGCGGCCCTGGGTTTCGACGTGCTGCGGCTGATCCGGGTGGCAATCGGACCGCTTGCACTGGGCGAACTGGCGAAAGGGCAGTGGCGACAGTTGAGTGCGTATGAAGTGGAAGCGCTCGACACCCGCAAAGGCTGAGTGCCTTCAGTCGCCGATCACGCCCAGCTTCCGGCCCACCTTGGTGAATGCGGCAATGGCCCGGTCGAGATGCTCACGGGTATGCGCCGCGCTCATCTGCGTGCGGATGCGCGCCTGGCCCTGTGGCACCACGGGATAGAAGAAGCCGGTGACGTAGATACCTTCCTCCAGCAGGGCGGAAGCCATCGCCTGCGCCTTCGGCGCGTCGTAGATCATCACCGGCACGATCGGGTGCACGCCCGGCTTGATGTCGAAGCCGGCGGCGGTCATCCGCTCGCGGAAGTAGCGCGTGTTTTCCTTGAGCTTGTCGCGCAGGTCGCCGGCGCTGGCCAGCATGTCGAATACCTTGATCGCGGCGGCGACCACGTGCGGCGGCAGCGAGTTGGAGAACAGGTAGGGGCGCGAACGCTGACGCAACAGCTCGATCACTTCCTTGCGGCCGGTGGTGAACCCGCCGAGCGCACCGCCGAGCGCCTTGCCCAGCGTGCCGGTGAAGATGTCGATCTTGTCCATCACGCCGTTGACTTCGGCCGAGCCGCGGCCGCTGTCGCCGAGGAAGCCGGTGCAGTGGCACTCATCGATGTGCACCATCGCGTCGTATTTCGCCGCCAGTGCGGTGATCTGGTCGAGTTTGGCGATGAAGCCGTCCATCGAGAACGCACCGTCGCTGCTGATCAGCTTGGTGCGTGCGCCGGCCGCATCGGCTGCCTGCAGCTGTTTCTCCAGGTCGGCCATGTCGCTGTTGGCGTAGCGGAAGCGCTTGGCCTTGCACAGGCGGATGCCGTCGATGATCGAGGCGTGGTTCAACGCGTCGGAGATCACCGCGTCTTCCTCGCCCAGCAGCGGTTCGAACAGACCGCCGTTGGCGTCGAAGCAGGCAGCGTAGAGGATGGTGTCCTCGGTGCCGAAGAACGCGGCAATCTTCGCTTCCAGCTGCTTGTGCAGGTCCTGCGTGCCGCAGATGAAGCGCACGCTGGCCATGCCGAAGCCGTGCGTATCCAGCGCATCCTTGGCGGCCTGGATCACCGCGGGATGGTCGGCCAGGCCCAGATAGTTGTTGGCGCAGAAGTTCAGCACCCTGCGGCCGCCTTCCAGCTCGATCTCGGCCGACTGCGGCGAGGTGATGATGCGCTCGGCCTTGAACAGGCCCTGCTCGCGGATGGCGTCGAGTTCGCTGGCGTAGCGTGCCTTGGCTGAGTAGCTCATGGGGAATTCCGGCCTGTGGACAAAGCTCTATTTTGACCGCTTGGCGCGATGCTGGGAAGGAAGCTCGGGCATCGCATTCGCGGCGCTACTGCTTCAGGTCGAAATCCACGCGCGTGGTCTTGCCCTTGTCGTCGATGCCCTGGGCGTCGAGCTTCGGCTCCTGCAGCGCGACGCGTGCAGCGTCCAGCTTGCCCTTCAGCCACGCCTGCACCGCTGCGGCGCGGCGCTCGGCCAGCGCGCGCATGGCCTTGGCGTCGACCGCCACGCCGGTCTCCATCAGGCTGCGCATCTCGTCGGGTTCGAGCGATTTCTTCAGGCCGAGGAAGTTGCGTGGCTTGTCCTGGAGGTCATCGTGGCGGTAGGCACGCTTGAGGTATTTTTCGTATTCATCCGGGGTGACGTTGACCGCGGCCAGTGCCGCATCCGAGGTGTCGGCGGCCTTGCCTTCGGTGTCCAGCACCTTCTCGCGGCGCACCAGGTTCTCCACCGTGACCTTGCGCAGGCCATCCTGGTCCTTGCCCGGGTCGACCCGGCCGATGATGCCGAGCTTCAGCGATGGCTTCTGCTGCAGCAGGGTCACGATCTTGCCCAGGCGTTCCTGCGCCTTGGCGTCGAGCACTACCGAGCCCGGCGCGAACTCGATGTAGCCCAGATCCTCGTGGCTGCCGCCGAAGGCGCCGGCCAGCAGGCGGAACGGCGCGGTGGCGGCCTTGGCGATCAGGTTGCCGATGGCGCGCCAGATCAGGCCGCCCATGCTGAACTGCGGATCGTCCAGCGAGCCGGACACCGGCACGTTCACGTCGATGTTGCCCTGGGTGTCCTTGAGCAGCGCCACCGCCAGCTTCACCGGCAGGTGCCTGATGCCGGGACTCTCGTTGCGTGCGCCGAAAGTGAGCTGGGTGATGAAGATGTGGTTGTCCGCGTTGAGCTTGCGCTGGTCCAGCATGTAGTGGACGTCCACGTTGAGCTTGCCGGCGGTGATCGGGTAGCCGGTGTACTTGGTGGAGTAGGCGGCGAGGCGGGTGAGCTCCACCTCGCTGGCCTTGCCCTTGATGTCCAGGAACGCCACCGGCTGCAGCGGGTTGATGCTGCCGTCGATGTCCACCGGCGAATCGTCGTCCAGTGCCGCCTGCACTGACAGCGCGGCCGGTGGATCGCCCGGGGTGGTGCCGAACGCGCCGATCCTGCCGGTGAGTTTGGTGAGGTTGGCGGTGTAGTTGGGCTTGATGAAGTTGTCGGTGTAGTTGAGCTGGCCGTTGACCAGGGTGATGCCGCCGATATGGATGTCGGCCGGGGGCGCCGCCGGTGTCGCGGCTGCCGCGACCGACGTGCTGGTGGTCGCCGCCGGTGCGGGCGTTGCCGGCTTCGGTGGCGGCGTGGCCAGCGTGCCGGCCGCGCGGGTCACCGACACCGGTGCGGCTTCCGGCGAAGCGACCACGTCGGACAGGTTCAGCTTGCCGTCCGCGTTGATGATCATGCGGGCGTAGAACGAGGTCAGCGTCAGCGCGCCGATGCGTACACGCGGCGTGCCCGGACCGACATCGGCATCGAGGTTCGAGGCGCTGAGCGTGCGCCAGCGCAGGAAATCGTCGCCGCTGAGCTTGTCCTGCACGCGCACGCGCTCGAGTGCGACGTTGCCCCGGTAGCGCAGTTTCGGCACGCTGCCGCGGCCATCGTAGTGCAGCTTGCCGTTGCTGGTGAGCCTGGCGCCGGCCACGGTGACGTTCAGCGGCACGCTGATGTACGGCTCGAAGCGGGCGATGTCCAGCTGCTTCGTTTCCAGTTGCAGGTCGGCGCCCAGCGGTGAGGGCCGCAGTCTGCCGGAGGCAGCGAACGTACCCCGGTCGATGGCACCAGCCAGCTTGAACGGACGCGCCGCGTCCAGTTTGTCGTCCAGGTTGTCGATGCTGCCCTTGAGCGATTTCAGCTGGAGGCTGACGGGCCTGGCGCCGGCGGCCAGGTCGGTGAAGTCGAGTGTACCGTCATCGAGGCCGAGGTGGGCGATGCTCCAGCGCCAGGGTGGGCTGTGGTCCGCTGCGGCCTTGCGCTGATTGCCTGGTGGTGCCAGCAGTTCCAGCAGGCTGAGGGTGCCGTTGCGCTGGCGCTGCAGGTGCAGGTTGAGCTTGCTGGCGGTGACCGTGCCCAGCTGCGCCTGGCGGCTGGCCAGGTCGATCAGGCGGATCTCCGCCTGCAGCTTGCCCCAGGCCAGCGGGGTGCCGTGTTCCCTGGACGGCGCTGCGAGTGCGAAGTTGCTCACCGAGGCATGCGCGTCGGCGAGGTGCACGTTGACGGCCTTGCCCCAGTCGAGCTGCAGCTGGCCGTCGGCATCGAGCTTGCCCTGGGTCACTCGCGCGGCCATCGGCGCCGCCGCCTGCAGCGGGGCCACATCCACCTGGCGGAGGCCGAGATGGGTCGACAGCCGGCTGGCAGCCAGGTCCAGCGTGCCCTTGACCGACAACATGCCGCCGCCCAGCTGGGCGGTCAGGTCCATTCGCCCGACGGGCGCCGGCTGCAGGCTAAGGCCTTGCAGCGCGCCATGCAGACCGGTGAGGTCCAGCCTGTGCTGGCTGGCGTCGGTGTAGTGGATGGCGCTGCCGGTCAGTGCCAGCGAGGCGATGCGCAGGTCGGTCGGTGTCGTCGTGGTGGCGGGCGCAGCCGGTGCGGGGCCGGCTGTCAGGCTGTCGAAATTGCTGTGGCCACCTGCGCCCTGGGTGTAGTGGAGCTGCGCCTGGTCCAGTTGCAGCGCGCCCAGCCGGTAGCGCGAGAGCAGCGGTTGCACGTCGGCCAGCTCGGCGCTGCCGTGGCTGATTTCGAGGATGGGCTCGCCGTGGTTGCTGGCAAGCGCGAAGTTGTCCAGTTGCAGGTGGCCGGTCAGCTGCAATTGCGGCGTGGGTCGGGTCTGCACGAAGTGCAGGTCCAGGTTCCCGCCGAGCCGCCCCTTGGTGATGGCCAGCGGCAACGGTGTGGGGGCGTAGGCCAGGTAGCGCGGCAGGTCCAGCTGCTCGAACTGGAAATGCACGACCGCCTCGCGGGTATCGGTGAACGGCCTGGTCTGGCCGTCGATGCGCAGCGGGCTGCCGTCCACCTTCATGGCCAGCAGCGGCTGCACGAACACGTCGGTGTCGCTGGGCAGGTTGGCGATGAACGGGATGCCCAGTTCCAGTTGCTCGACGTGGTGGCTGGCCTTGCCCAGCTGGTCGTCGAACTGGATGTCGCCGGCGTGCACGGCGATGTTGGACAGCGAGAAACGCGCCGGCGGCGCCTTCGGGTCCGCGGGCTTCGAATCGTAGCGTTCCAGCAGGTCGCTGAAGTTGAAACGCCCGTCCGCGCTGCGCACGATGCGGATCTGCGGGTGCTGCAGGCGCAGTTCGTCCAGTACCGGCGCCCGGCGCAGCAGCGAGGTCCACGAAGCGTTAATCACCGCCTGGTCGATGTCCACGAACGGCGAGCGCCCGTCGCGGTCGGCGATGTGCAGGCGGTCCAGCTGCAGGCGCAGGGTGTAGGGATTGAAGTGCGCCGCGCCCAGCGTCACCGGCCGCGACAGGGCGGCGCTGGCGCGCTTCTCGATCTGGCTGCGGATGATCGGTGGTGCAGCGAAGAAGCCGAGCAGGCCGAACACCACCAGCACGATGGCGATGGTCAGCGCGGACTTGCGCGCGCGGTGTGAGTGATACAGCTGCCGGGCCTTGTCGCGGGCCGCCGCCAGGTGGGCGGCTGCCGTGGGATGAAGGGCATTCATGCGGACTTTCCGGTGGCGTCATGGGCCGGCGGCACCCGCCGGGCACTTCCTGCAGCCGGCAGCAACCGGCCGCAGGAAGTTTACGCAGATGCCGTGAAACCGGCGATGACAGACGGCGACTGTCGTCCTCCCTCGTTCAGCTCCAGGAGCAGACCACCTTGCCGCACTTGCCGGCGTCCATCAGGTCGAAGCCCTTCTGGAAGTCGTCGATGTGGATCTGGTGGGTGAGCACCTTCTGCAGCGGGAAGCCTGTCAGCACCATCTGGGTCATCTTGTACCAGGTCTCGTACATGCGCCGGCCGTAGATGCCCTGCAGAGTGAGGCCCTTGAAGATCACCTTGTCCCAGTCGATGCCGGCGCCCTTGGGCTGGATGCCGAGCAGGGCGATCTTGCCGCCGTGGTACATGCAGTCGAGCATGTCGTTGAACGCGCGCGGGTTGCCGCTCATCTCCAGGCCCACGTCGAAGCCTTCCATGTGCAGGTCCTTCATCACGTCCTTGAGCGACTGGTTGGCCACGTTGACCACCCGGGTGGCGCCCATGTCGGCGGCCAGCTTCAGGCGATAGTCGTTGACGTCGGTGACCACCACGTTGCGCGCGCCCACGTGCTTGGCGATGCCGGCGGCGATGATGCCGATGGGGCCGGCGCCGGTGATCAGCACGTCCTCGCCGATCATGTCGAATTCCAGAGCGCAGTGCGCGGCGTTGCCGTACGGGTCGAAGAACGCGGCCAGCTCGGACGGGATCTGGTCCGGGATCGGCCACAGGTTCGAAGCGGGCATGGCCATGTACTCGGCGAACGCGCCGTTGCGGTTCACGCCGATGCCGATCGTGTTCGGGCACAGGTGCTGGCGGCCCGCGCGGCAGTTGCGGCAGTGTCCGCAGACGATGTGGCCCTCGGCCGAGACGCGGTCGCCGACCTTGTAGCCGGTGACGCCGGGGCCGATCTCCACGATGCGCCCGACGAACTCGTGGCCGATGGTCAGGCCCGGCTTGATCGTGCGCTGGCTCCACTCGTCCCACTTGTAGATGTGCAGGTCGGTGCCGCAGATCGCGGTCTTCTCGATCTTGATCAGCACCTCGTTCGGGCCGACCTGCGGCAGCGGCACTTCTTCCATCCAGATGCCCTGTTCGGGCTTGCGCTTGACCAGGGCTTTCATCGTCTGCGGCATGGGGAATCCATCGGTTGGCCCGCGGAGCGGGCGGGGAAACGGCAATTATAGAGCGCGGTCGCCGGCGGCGGCTTTCGGGCCGGCATCTTGCCGGGAGCTGCGCGGCAAACTATGGTCGCAAGTTTATGCGATTGCTCACGAGGCCGGTTCGATGCGATTGAAGAGGATGTTGTGGTCCACCGCGGTGGCGATGTCGCTGAGTCCGCTGGCGCAGGCGGACGAGGGCATGTGGATGCCGTCGCAACTGCCGTCGATCGGCCAGCAGCTGAAGGCCGCCGGCTATCGGGGCGACCCCGCCGCGCTGGCCGACCTGACCCGGCCGCCGCTCAGCGCGGTGGTCAAGGTCGGCGGCGCCACCGGCGCCTTCGTCAGCGACCAGGGCCTGGTGCTGACCAACCACCACGTTGCGTTCGGCGTGATCCAGTACAACAGCAATGCGCAACGCAACCTGATCGAAGAGGGCTACGTGGCGGCCAGCCGCGGCGAGGAGCTGCCAGCCAACCCGGACTTCCGCCTGCGCGTCACGGTCGGCTTCGACCAGGTTACCGAGCAGGTGCTGGCCAACGCCCGCGGCAAGACCGGTCGCGCCTACTACGACGCGGTGGATGCGGCGAGCAAGGCGCTGGTCGCCGCATGCGAACGCGAGGCCGGCATGCGTTGCAGCGTCGCCAACATGTTCTACGGCCGCGACTTCTATCTGGTGAAGCAGCTGGAGCTGCGCGACCTGCGGCTGGTCTACACGCCGCCGCGCGCGATCGGCAACTACGGCGACGAAGTGGACAACTTCATGTGGCCGCGCCACAGCGGCGATTTCACCGTGCTGCGCGCCTACGTCGGGCCGGATGGCAAGCCGGCGGATTATGCGAAGGACAACAAGCCCTACACGCCGCCCGCGCACCTGCAGATCGCCCGCGAAGGCGTCAACGCTGGCGACTACGTGATGCTGGCCGGTTACCCCGGTACCACCTACCGCCACCGCAGCGCCGCCGAGTTCGCCGACCAGGTGCAGTGGCGCCTGCCTGCGTCGGTGGCGGCGATGAAGCAGCTGCAGACGGTGATCGAAGACGCCGGCGCGGCGGACGCGCAGGCGAAGATCCGCTACGCCTCGCAACTGCAGTCGCTGAAGAACGGCATCAAGCGCTACAGCGGCGAGCTGGAAGGCCTGCAGCGCAGCGATGCGGTCGCCGTGCGGCAGCAGGACGAAGCGGCGATGCTGGCCTGGCTGGACAAGCAGGGCACGGCGAAGGCGCTGCGCCCGCAGATCGACGCCGCGATGGCGGCGATCGCCGACGGCAACGCCACCCGCGAGCGCGACCTTCTGCTCGGCCTGCTCCAGTCGCAGACCCAGCTGATGCGCTCGGCGCTGCGCCTGCAACGGCTGGCGCACGAGCGCGGCAAGCCCGATGCCGAGCGCGAGAACGGCTACCAGCAGCGTGACGAGGAACTGATTGCCGGCGGCCTGCGCCAGGTCCAGCGCCGCTACGATCCGACCGTCGAGAAGCGCCTGCTGACGGCGCTGCTGATCCGCTATCAGCAACTGCCTGCTGCGCAGCACGTGGCCGAGTTCGATACCGCGTTCGGTCGTACTCCTGCCGAGCTGGCGACCACGCTGGATCGCGTCTACGCCACCACCAAACTCGGCGACGAAGCGCAGCGCCTGCGCTGGATGGATGCCAATGCGACAATGCTGGCCGCGACTGACGACAGCCTGCTGCAACTGGCTGCGAAACTGCAGCCGGCGCTGCTGCACATCGACGACGAGCGCAAGGCGCGTGAGGGCGAGCTGCTGCGCCTGCGTCCGGCCTACATGCAGGCGCTGATCGCCTATCGCGAACAGCAGGGCCGCGCGGTCTATCCGGATGCGAACTCCACCCTGCGCGTGAGCTACGGCAAGGTCACCCCGCTGAAGGCGCGTGACGCGGTGGGCTACGAACCGCTGACCAGCACCGCCGGTATCGTCGAGAAGAACACCGGCGTGGCGCCGTTCGATGCACCCAAGCCGCTGCTCGACGCGATCGCCAAAGCGGACTACGCCGGCTACCTGGACCCGAAGTCGGGCGTCATGCCGGTGAACTTCCTCAGCAACCTCGACACCACCGGCGGCAACTCCGGCTCACCGGTGTTGAACGCGAAGGGCGAACTGGTCGGACTCAACTTCGACAGCAACTGGGAGGCGGTCAGTGCCAGCTGGATGTTCGACCCGCGCTACAAGCGTGCGATCCACGTCGACATGCGCTACATGCGCTGGTTGATGGACAAGGTCTACCCGGCGCCGCAGCTGCTGAAGGAATTGGGCGTGCCGGCGCGCTGAATGTCGCAGGCATGACTTGCGGCATATGCCACGGCCGTCCGGGTCGGGCATAAGTCGTAAGTTATTGCGTCACCCTTTTGCCCGCTTTCGCGGGCAGATTTTCATCAGGAGATTTCCGTGCGTCGTCTATTGCTCGCTGCCGCCGTATCCATCGGCCTCATCTCGTCCGCCCACGCCGTCGAAGGCATGTGGCAGCCCGCCCAGTTGCCGGGCATCGCCGCCACGTTGCAACAGCATGGCCTGAAGCTGGATCCGAAGACGCTGACCGACCTCACCGCCTATCCGATGGGCGCGATCGTGAGCCTGGGCGGCTGCACCGCCTCGTTCGTCTCGCCGGAGGGCCTGGTGGTGAGCAACCACCACTGCGTCTACGGCGCGCTGCAGCTGAACTCCACGCCGGAGAACAACCTGATCGAGCAGGGCTTCCTGGCGAAGACCCAGGCGGATGAACTCTCCGCCGGCCCGTCCTCGCGCATCTTCGTCACCGAGGAAATCCGCGACGTCACCAAGGCGATCACCGCGAAACTCACCAATGACATGAGCGGCGCCGAGCGCTACAAGGCGATCGAACTGGCGATCAAGGAGCAGGTCAAGGCCTGCGAGAGCGAAGGCTACCGCTGCGACGTCTACACCTTCCACGGCGGCTACAGCTACCAGCTGATCAGGCAGCTGGAGATCAAGGACGTGCGCCTGGTCTACGCACCGCCGGAATCGATTGGCAAGTTCGGCGGCGACATCGACAACTGGATGTGGCCGCGCCACACCGGCGACTTCGGTTACCTGCGAGCCTACGTCTCGAAGGACGGCAAGTCCGCGGCGTTCTCCAAGGACAACGTGCCGTACCAGCCGAAGCACGTGCTCAAGGTGAATCCGCACGGCGTGGAGCAGGGCGACTACGTGATGGTGGTGGGCTACCCGGGCCGCACCAACCGCTACCGCCTCGCCGACGAGGTGCAGAGCTCGATCGACTGGGTCTATCCGACCCAGATCAAGGTGTACGAGGACACGCTCAACATCATCAACACCGCCGGCAAGGCCGACCCCAAGGTGGCAGTGAAGTACGCCAGCATGGTCGCCGGCCTCAACAACTACCTGAAGAACTTCGGCGGCCAGCTCGAAGGCCTGCATCGCGCCGATGCGGTCACGGTGAAGCGGGAACAGGAAGCGGCACTCGAGGGCTGGCTGAAGCAGCAGGGCGGGGCAGAAAACGCCGCCCTGGCCGCCGACATCGGCAAGCTGCGCCAGCAGATCGCCGCCGACCAGGCCAACCGCGAGCGCAACCTGGCCATCAGTCTGGTCAGCCGCGCCCAGCTGTTCAGCACCGCGGTCCGCCTGACTCACCTGGCCAAGGAACGGCCCAAGGCCGACCTCGACCGCGATGCCGGCTACCAGCAGCGCGACTGGGTGCGCATCGAAGGCGGCCTGAAGCAGATGGATCGCCGCTACGACCCGGGCGTCGACCAGCAGTTCATGGTCTATGGCCTCAAGCGCTACGTGGCCTTGCCGCAGGCGCAGCGCCTGCCCGCATTGGATGCATGGTTGGGTGGCGCGAACACCGAGGCCGCGATCAAGGCGAAGGTTGCCTCGCTGTATGCCGGCAGCAAACTCGGCAACGTCGACGAGCGCATGAAGTGGTTCGGCGCCGACAGCAAGGCGATAGACGCCAGTCAGGACAGCATGCTCAAGCTGGCCCGTGCGGTGCAGCCGCAGCTGAAGACGCTGGAAGACCAGGCCGACGCCCGCGACGGCGAGCTGAGCAAGCTGCGCCCACGCTACATGCAGGCGATGATCGCCTGGAAGGACTCGCAGAAGCTACCGGTCTATCCTGATGCGAACAGCTCGCTGCGCGTCACCTTCGGCAACGTGCAGGGCGTGGCGCCGCGCGACGGCGTCAGCTACGCGCCGTTCACCACCGCGCAGGGCATCGTTGAGAAGGACACTGGCATCGAGCCGTTCAACTCGCCCAAGGCCGAGCTGGCCGCGATCAAGGCGAAGGCCTTCGACGGTTATGCCTCGCCGAAGCTGGGCACGCTGCCGGTCAACTTCCTCGCCGACCTCGACATCACCGGCGGCAACTCCGGCTCGCCGGCGATGGACGCGAACGGCCAGCTGGTCGGCCTGGCGTTCGACGGCAACTGGGAGTCGGTCAGTGGCGACTGGCTGTTCAACCCGCAGCTCAACCGTTCGATCCAGGTCGACGTGCGCTACATGCTGTGGGTGATGCACCACCTCGACCACGCCGACAACCTGCTGAAGGAAATGGGCGTGCCGGCGAAGTAAGCCGTCCGTTCGCGCAAGTCCCGGGGCCCGCGTCGTCGACGCGGGCCTCTTGCGTTGTGGCAGCCTCTAAACTAGCGCGATGCCGATCGACACCCGTCCCCTCGCCATCTTCCTGATGGGCCCCACCGCCTCCGGCAAGACCGCGCTGGCGTGCGGGCTGAGCGAGCGGTTTCCGCTGGATCTGGTCAGCGTCGATTCGGCGCTGGTCTACCGCGGCATGGACATCGGCACGGCGAAACCCGACCCGGCGACGCTGGCGCGCCATCCGCATGCGCTGGTCGATATCCGCGATCCGGCCCAGCCGTATTCGGCGGCGGATTTTTGCGCTGATGCGCTGCCGGTGATGCAGCGGATCAGTGCACAGGGCAGGGTGCCGCTGCTGGTCGGCGGCACCGGGCTGTACTTCCGCGCGTTGCAGCAGGGGCTGTCCGACTTGCCGGAAGCCGACCCGGCGACCCGCGCGCGACTGGCCGCCGAGGCGCGGCAACTGGGCTGGCCAGCCATGCATGCGCGGCTGGCCAGCCTCGACCCGACTGCCGCCAGCCGGATCGGCTGCAACGACGTGCAGCGCCTGCAGCGCGCACTGGAAGTGATCGAACTGACCGGCCGGCCATTGTCCGAACTGCAGCGTGGCGGTGCGGCGGCGCGCTTCCCGTGGCGCGTGCTGAAGCTGGCACTGCTGCCGGTCGACCGGCAGGTTTTGCACGAACGCATCGCCCGGCGTTTCGATGCGATGCTGGCGGAGGGTTTCCTGGACGAGGTGCGCGTGCTGCGTGCCCGCGGCGACCTGCATGCCGACCTGCCGGCGATCCGTGCGGTCGGCTACCGGCAGGCATGGGAACACCTGGACGGCCTGACCGACCCGGCCGAATTCCGCGACCGAGCCATCTACGCCACCCGCCAGCTGGCCAAGCGGCAGATCACCTGGCTGCGCAGCGACTTTGGCGCCCGCCTGTTCGACCCGGACCAGCCTGGGCTGGCTGCCCGCGCCGTCACCGCCGTACAGCTGTTTCTGGGTGGGCCGGGCGGGTCAGCGCCGCCAGCGTGACCCAGTGCACTTGCGCCGCGCAAAAATCTTCTTTCATCAAGTATTTGAAAGCAGTTAACATCCCGGTCATGTTGGACCGGGGCGCCATCGGCGTTTTTTCTCCGGTCTGTCCGTGGCAAGGGGAGAACAAGAAATGTCCAAGGGGCAGTCGTTGCAGGATCCGTTTCTGAATGCGTTGCGGCGCGAACGCGTGCCGGTGGCCATCTATCTGGTCAATGGCATCAAGTTGCAGGGGACGGTCGAGTCGTTCGACCAGTTTGTGGTGTTGTTGCGCAACCAGGTGAGCCAGATGGTCTACAAGCACGCCATCTCCACCGTGGTGCCGAGCCGCAACGTACGTATCGGCAATGGTCACGACGGCCATGACGGCCACGACCATCCGTCCGACGCGCCGGCCACGTCCGCCGACGCGGACGCTTGATAGAGGGGCGGCCCGCCCGCATGAAGTGGGTCTGCTCCTGAAGGATCACACCCACTAGTGTTCGATAGACAAAAGAAAGGCGATCGCGCCGTCCTGGTCCTGCCGCATTCCCGCGGCGAAGGCGACGCGGTGCGGCGCGCGGCGGAATTCGCCGAACTGGTGAAATCCGCCGGGGCCGAGGTGCTGGGCGTGATCAGCGCGCGCGTCGAAGATCCCAACCCGCGCTATTACATCGGCAGTGGCAAGGCGAATGAAGTGGCCGAGGCGGCGCGCGCACTGGAGGCGGACCTGGTGCTGGTCGACCACCTGCTGACCCCGGTGCAGGAACGCAACCTGGAAAAACACCTGGGTATCCGCGTGGTCGATCGTGCCGGCCTGATCCTGGACATCTTCGCCCAGCGCGCCCGTTCGCACGAAGGCAAGCTGGAGGTGGAGCTGGCCCAGTTGAAGCATCTGGCCACCCGGCTGGTACGCGGCTGGACCCATCTGGATGCCCAGCGCGGCGGCGCCATCGGCAACCGCGGTCCCGGCGAAACCCAGCTGGAAACCGACCGCCGCCTGCTCGGCGAGCGGGTCAAGATGCTCACCAAACGGCTGGAAAAGGTGCAGACCCAGCGCGGCCAGCAACGCCGCGCGCGGCTGCGCAACACGGTGCCGCGCGTCGCCCTGGTCGGTTACACCAACGCCGGCAAGTCGACCCTGTTCAATGCGCTGACCACCGGCGACGTCTACGCCGCCGACCAGTTGTTCGCCACGCTGGATCCCACCGTGCGCAAGCTGGAGGACCTCAGCTGCGGCCCGGCGGTGCTGGCCGATACCGTCGGCTTCATCCGCGAGCTGCCGCACGACCTGGTCGCCGCGTTCCGCGCCACCCTGGCCGAGGCGCGCGACGCCGACCTGCTGCTGCACGTCAGCGACGCCGCCGACGAGGAGCGCGAGCGCCTGCACCGCGTGGTCGACAACGTGCTGGAGGAGATCGACGCCGGCGACGTACCGCAGTTGCATGTGATGAACAAGATCGACCTGGCCGGCGCCGAGCCGCGGCTCGAGCGTGACGGTACCGGCAAGCCGGTGCGGGTCTGGTTGTCCGCCGCCACCGGCGCCGGGCTGGACCTGTTGCGCCAGGCGCTGGGTGAGTTGCTCGGCGGCGAACGCGTGCAGTCGGCGTTGCAGCTGCCGCTGTCGGCCGGGCGCCTGCATGCGCGGCTGAAGGCGGCCGGTGCGATCACCGGCGAGACGGTGGACGAGCACGGCTGGCAGCTGCGCATCGATGCGCCGCGCAGCGTGATCGCCCCGCTCAGCGGCGGCGATCCCACCGAGACCCGGCTGCTGCGCCAGTTGCTGGCCGTGGCGGAATGACGCCAGCGCACCACGCGCGGCGCGAGCCGCGCTCTGCTAGAATCCCCGCTGTTTGCGCGGTCCCGAAAGGTGGCCGGCGCGGTACTCCGACAGCTTTGGCTGAATCTCATGTGTAACCCGGTGCAGCGCGTGTTCCGGCCGTGGTTGCCGGCCTCCCGACGGCCCCTAGGAGACTGACTCGTGGCATGGAATGAACCCGGCAACAACGGGCAACGTGATCCGTGGAACAGGAATCGCCAGGGTGGCAAGTCGCCGCTGGACGACCTGCTCAACAACGCCAGGAAGCGCCTGGGCAAACTGGGGCAGGGGCCCGGCAGCCTGCTCACCGGCGTGGTGGTGGTGCTCGTCGTCGGCCTGCTGTTCAGCAGCTACACCATCATCGGCGCGCGCCAGGCCGGCGTGGTGCTGCGCTTCGGCGAGTACTCGCGCACCTTGCCGCCGGGCTTCCACCTGAAGCTGCCGCAGCCGATCGAGTCGGTCACCAAGGTCGAGGCCACGCGCATCCGCTCGGTCACCGACAAGGTGGCGATGCTGACCAAGGACGAGAACATCATCACGATCGACTTCACCGTGCAGTACCAGGTGGACGATTCGCGCAAGTACCTGTTCTCGCTGAACGACCCGGACGGGACCATCGGCGCCGCCGCCGAAGCCGCGGTGCGCTCGGTGATCGGCAGCAGCGACATGGACCAGATCCTGTCCGCCGCCGGCGCCAGCCTGGTCACCCAGGCGCAGGAAACCCTGCAGAAAACCCTGGACACCTACGACTCCGGCCTGCGCGTCACCGAGGTCAGCTTCCAGAACGTGGCGCCGCCGAACGAGGTGAAGGACGCGTTCGATGACGTCAACAACGCCCGCGAGGACAAGCAGAGCATCGAGAACGCCGCCCTGGCCTATTCCAGCAAGGTGGTGCCGGTAGCACGCGGCGATGCCGCGCGCATCGCCGCCGAGGCCGCTGGCTACAAGGCCGAGCGCGTGGCCCGGGCCACCGGTGACGCCGCCCGCTTCGAGCTGCTGCTGAAGCAGTACAAGGCCGCGCCGGAAGTGACCCGCAAGCGGCTGTGGCTGGAAACGATGGAACAGGTGATGGCGAAGAACCCCAAGGTGATCGACGGCTCCAACGGCCGCAACATCATCAACCTGCCGGCGCTGCAGGGCGCACCGACCGCGGCGCAGCCTGACGCGGGCACGACCGGTGCGGTGGTGTCGCCGCCGACCGGCAGCACGGCCGGCAAGGGGACGCAGCCATGATGAAGGTCGGTTCCATCATCATCGCGGTCCTGCTCGTCCTGCTTGGCCTGAACAGCATGTTCGTGGTCAGCGAAGGGCACAGCGCGCTGCTGCTGCAGTTCGGCCGCATCGTGCGTACCGACTACCAGCCGGGCCTGCACTTCAAGCTGCCGGTGATCCAGCAGGTGATGCACTTCGACAAGCGCATCCTGTCGCTGGACGCGCCGCCGGAGCGCTACTTCACCTCCGAGAAGAAGAGCGTCAACGTCGACTTCTACGTGAAGTGGCGCGTGGCCGACAACGCCGCGTACTACCGCGCCACCGGCGGCGACCAGCTGCAGGCCGCGCAGCGGCTCACCCCGATCGTGAAGGACGCGCTGCGCTTCGAGTTCAACGCGCGCACCTTGCCCGACCTGATCTCCGGCGGGCGCAAGGACATCACCGAACGGGTGCGTGCGCAGACCGACGCCTCGGCGCGCAAGAACCTCGGCATCGCCGTGGTCGACGTGCGCATCAAGCGCATCGACCTGCCGAACGAGGTCAGCGAGTCGGTGTACAAGCGCATGCGCGCCGAGCGCCTGCAGCTGGCCAACGAGCTGCGCTTCACCGGCCAGGAAGCGGCCGAGAAGATCCAGGCCGACGCCGATCGCCAGGGCCAGGTGCTGCGCGCCGACGCCCAGCGCGACGCGGCCAAGGTGAAGGGCGAGGGCGACGCGGAAGCGGCCGCCATCTACGCGCAGGCGTACACCCAGGACCCGGAGTTCTTCACGTTCTATCGCAGCCTCGCCGCGTACCGTACCTCGTTCGAGGACGGCAAGGGCGTGCTGATCCTGAAGCCCGACGACGAGTTCCTGCGCTACTTCGGCCAGCCCGCGCAGAAGCGCTGAGTCGCCCCGATGCACCAGCTGGCTGTCGCGTTGTGCCTGATGCTGGTGATCGAGGGTCTGCTGTTGTTCGCGGCGCCGCAAGGCTGGCAGGCGATGGTGCGCGAGGCGCTGAAACTGCCGCCGCGCACCTTGCGGCTGTTCGGCGCCGGTGCGATGGCGGCCGGGCTGATGCTGTTGCAGTTTTTCCATTGATTCACGTGTGCTCCCGTCGACGGGAAGCCACCAACCTGATCGAGAACATCTCGGAGTAATGCAGCATGGGCAAGTCAGTAGTCATTCTGGGTGCGCAGTGGGGCGACGAGGGCAAGGGCAAGATCGTCGACCTGCTGACCGAGCGGGTCAGCGCGGTGGCGCGCTTCCAGGGCGGCCACAACGCCGGCCACACGCTGGTGATCAAGGGCAAGAAGACCGTGCTGCACCTGATCCCCTCAGGCATCCTGCGCGATGATGCGCTGTGCCTGATCGGCAACGGCGTGGTGCTGTCGCCGGCCGCGCTGATGACCGAGATCGCCGAGCTCGAGGCGAACGGCGTCGAGGTGCGTTCGCGCGTGAAGATCAGCCCGGCCACGCCACTGATCATGCCGTACCACATCGCGGTGGACAAAGCGCGCGAGATCGCCGCCGGCGGCAAGGCCATCGGCACCACCGGCCGCGGCATCGGCCCAGCCTACGAGGACAAGGTCGCCCGTCGCTCCATCCGCGTGGCCGACCTGATGTATCCGCACGAGCTGCCGGCGCTGCTGAAGACCGCCGTCGAATACCACAACTTCATCCTCACCCAGTGGCTGAAGGCCGAGCCGGTCGATTACGACGCCGTGCTGAAGGACGCGCTGGCCTGGGGCGAGTACATCCGCCCGCTGGTCGACGACGTCGCCACCATCCTGCACGACGTGCGCAAGGAAGGCGGCAACATCCTGTACGAAGGTGCGCAGGGCGCGCTGCTCGACATCGACCACGGCACCTATCCGTACGTCACCTCGTCCAACACCACCATCGGCGGCGCGCTTGCCGGTACCGGCGTGGGCGTGGGCGACATCGACTATGTGCTGGGCATCTGCAAGGCCTACGCCACCCGCGTCGGCAGCGGCCCGTTCCCGACCGAGCTGCACGACGAGATGGGCGAGCTGCTGCGCAAGAAGGGCAACGAATTCGGCGCCAGCACCGGCCGCCCGCGTCGCTGCGGCTGGATCGATCTGGTCGCGCTGAAGCGCGCCACCCAGATCAACGGCATCAACGGTCTGGCCATCACCAAGCTCGACGTGCTCGATGGCCTGGACACGGTCAAGGTCTGCATCGCCTACGAATACCGGGGCAAGCGCCGCGAACTGGCGCCGCTCGACGCGGACGGCTGGGACGAGTGCAAGCCGGTCTACCTGGAATTCCCCGGCTGGCAGGAATCCACCGCCGGAATCCGCGACTGGAACCAGTTGCCGCCCGCCGCCCGCGCCTACCTGCGCGCGGTCGAGGAACTGTCCGGCTGCAAGCTGGCCCTGGTCGCCACCGGCGCCGACCGCGACGACACCATCAGCCTCGACGATCCGTTCGCCTGATCGCCACCGCTCCACCGCATCACGCGAAAGGCCCCGCCATGCGGGGCTTTTTCGTTTCCGTCGTCGGCACGGTTCACCCCGCGGCGTCGCCTTCGCTGCGCCCGCCACGCTCGCCCACCGGCAGGCTCAGCGTTTCCTTGATCTCTTCCATCACGATGTAGCTTTTCGAATCGCGCACGTTTGGCAGGGTGAGCAGGGTATTGCCGAGCAGCTTGCGGTACGAGGCCATGCCCGAGATGCGCGCCTTGATCAGGTAGTCGAACGCACCCGAGACGAGGTGGCACTCCAGCACGTTGGGCAGGCGCAGCGCGGCGTTGCGGAACTCCTCGAAGATGTCGCCCGACTTGTAGGCCAGGCTGATCTCCACGAACACCAGCAGGCCGGCGCCGACCAGGTGCGGGTCGAGTCGCGCGTGGTAGCCGGTGATCACGCCGTCGCGCTCCAGCCGACGCACGCGCTCGGTGCACGGCGTGGTGGACAGGCCGACCCGCTCGCCCAGCTCGGTGAACGAGATGCGCCCCTCGTCCTGCAGCACGCGGAGGATTTTCCGGTCGATTTTGTCGAATTCCTGCCGCTTCGCTGCCATATGTCCACCATGGATTGCCAATTTGGCAGTGATATTAACTGCGATAATGGCAAAAGACAGAAAACAAGTCTGATGGATCGTTTCTATACTCGCTGGTTGTCACTCCTGCGGCCGTCCCGCAGGCCATCGTCGGAAGGGGGAACGTAATGCGGGTACTGATTCTGGGTAGTGGCGTGATCGGAACGTGCAGCGCGTGGTACCTGGCGCGCGCCGGTTTCGAGGTGACTGTGGTCGACCGCGAAAGCGCGCCGGCGCGCGAAACCAGTTTCGCCAACGCCGGCCAGATCTCGCCCGGCTACGCCTCACCATGGGCTGCCCCCGGCGTGCCGCTGAAGGCCTTGAAGTGGCTGTTCATGCGCCACGCGCCGCTGGCGATCCGCCCCGGCCTCGACCCGCAGCAATACCTGTGGCTGCTGCAGATGCTGCGCAACTGCACCGCGAGCCGCTACGCCATCAACAAGGCGCGCATGGTGCGCCTGTCCGAATACAGCCGCGACTGCATGGATGAACTGCGCGCCGAGACCGGGCTCGACTACGAGGGCCGCCAGCTCGGCACCGTGCAGCTGTTCCGCACCCAGGCGCAGTTGGACGACGCGGCCAAGGACATCGCCGTGCTCAAGCAGTACGGCGTGCCGTACGAACTGCTCGACCGCGCCGGCATCGTGCGAGTGGAGCCGGCGCTGGCCGGGGTGGTCGACCAGCTCAGCGGCGCACTGCGCCTGCCGAACGACCAGACCGGCGACTGCGAGCTGTTCACCCGTCTGCTCGCCGAGCGGGCGCAGGCAGCCGGCGTCGAGTTCCGCTTCGGCGCCACCGTGGAAAAGCTCGAACACGACGGCGGCCGCCTCACTGGCGTGCGCATCGACGGCAAGCTCGAACGCGCCGACCGCTACGTGCTGGCGCTGGGCAGCTATACGCCGCAACTGCTGGCGCCGCTGGGCATCCGCCTGCCGGTGTACCCGCTGAAGGGTTACTCGCTGACCCTGCCGATCACCGATCCAGCGATGGCGCCCACTTCGACCATCCTCGATGAAACCTACAAGGTGGCGGTGACCCGCTTCGACCAGCGCATCCGCGTCGGCGGCATGGCCGAGGTATCCGGTTTCGACCTGTCGCTGTCGCCGCGCCGCCGCGCCACCCTGGAAAAAGTGGTCGGCGACCTGTACCCGCACGGCGGCGACCTGAGCCAGTCCACGTTCTGGACCGGCCTGCGCCCGGCCACTCCCGACGGCACGCCGGTGGTCGGCGCCACCCGGCTGGACAACCTCTACCTCAACACCGGCCACGGCACCCTGGGCTGGACCATGGCCTGCGGTTCCGGCCGTTACCTGGCCGATCTGATCGCGGGGCGCAAGCCGCAGATCAGCAGCGAGGGCCTGGACATCTCGCGCTACAGTAGCCGCCCCTCCGCGGGAGTCCCTGCCTGATGCGTCCGGCACGTGCCCTGATCGACCTGGCCGCCTTGCGCCACAACTACCGCCTGGCGCGCGAGCTGGGCGGGCGCAAAGCGCTGGCCGTGGTCAAGGCCGACGCTTATGGTCACGGCGCCGTGCGCTGTGCGCAGGCGCTGGAGGCCGAGGCCGACGGTTTCGGCGTCGCCTGCATCGAGGAGGCACTGGAACTGCGCGAGGCCGGCATCCGCGCCCCGATCCTGCTGCTGGAAGGCTTCTTCGAGGTCGACGAGCTGGCGTTGATCGACGCCCACGACCTGTGGTGCGTGGTGCAGGCCGGGTGGCAGATCGACGCGATCGAGCGCTCGCGCCCGACCAGGCCGTTCACGATCTGGCTGAAGCTCGATTCGGGCATGCACCGGCTTGGCCTGGCCGCCGCGGACTACCGCGCCAGCCTGCAGCGCCTGCAGGCTATGCCGCAGGTGCGCGAAGTGGTGGCGATGACCCACTTCGCCCGCGCCGACGAGCTGGATTGCGAACGCACCACCGAGCAGCAGGCGCTGTTCCACCAGGTGTGCGACGAGCTGCAGCTGCCCACCAGCCTCGGCAATTCCCCCGCGCTGCTCGGCTGGCCCGAGACGCAGGGCGAGTGGGCGCGGCCGGGCCTGATGCTGTACGGCGCCACGCCGTTCGCCGGCACGCACCCCGTCGCCGCTCGCCTGCGCCCGGTGATGATGGTGGAGTCGAAGGTGATCGGCGTGCGCGAATTGGCGGCAGGCGAACCGATCGGCTACGGCGCCCGCTTCGTCACCCAGCGCCCCAGCCGCATCGGCGTCGTCGCGATGGGTTACGCCGACGGCTACCCCCAGTTCGCCCCCAACGGCACCCCGGTCACCATCGACGGCCACCCCGGCGAACTGGTCGGCCGCGTGTCGATGGACATGCTCACCGTCGACCTCACCGACCACCCCGCCGCCGGCCTCGGCAGCCGCATCGAACTGTGGGGCAGGCAGGTGCCGGTCAGCGAACTGGCGCGGCACAGCGAAAGCAGCGCATACCAGCTGCTGTGCGGGCTGAAGCGCGTACCGCGCAGTTACGTCGACGCGTGAATGCTCTGCTCCTCTCCCTGCGTGCAGGGTGAGGCCAGCGACCGCACGGAGTCCTTCAGGTGAGGGGTAAAGCTTCTACTCTCCAGCCCCGATCTCGCCCCCTGCGACCCACCGCTGTCACCATCGCGCGATGGAACCAGCCAGGGGAAACGCCATGACCGCACTTACCGAGCGCTTCAGCCGCGCCGTCGACTACGCCCGCATCGCCCACGCCACGCAGGTGCGCAAGGGCTCGAACATCCCGTACCTCTACCACCTGCTCGGCGTGGCCAGCCTGGTGATCGAGTTCGGCGGCAACGAGGACCAGGCCATCGCCGGCCTGCTGCACGACGCCGTCGAGGACGGCGGTGCTGCGCACGAGGTGGCGATACGCGCGCAATTCGGCGACGCCGTCGCCAACATCGTCATGGACTGCACCGACGGCACCGCCGAAGGCAAGACCAGCCACACCGACCCCGAAGCCAAACGCCGCGACTGGATCGAACGCAAGCTCGGCTACCTCGCGCACCTGCGCCAAGCACCGGACGCGACCCTGCTGGTTTCCGCCTGCGACAAACTGCATAACGCCCGTGCCATCGTGCAGGACCTCGAAGACCCCGAAACCGGCACCCACGTGTTTGAACGCTTCACCGGCGGCCGCGACGGCACGCTCGGCTACTACCAGGCGCTGGCGGAAATCTTCTCGGCACGCGGCGTCAAGGTGGCCCGGGTGCTCGACAGCACGGTGGACTGGATGCACGAGCTGGCGGGCGCTGGTTCGCGCATGGCGCTGCAGGCCGACTAAAAGAAGGCGGATCGTATGCGACGCGTCGCCGGCATCGGCGTGCTTGCAGGCAGTCGCTGCGGAACCCCCGCGCATTCAGGCGCGATCCCGCTCGCGCGGGATCGCGCGGCGACAACTCTCGCCCTTTGAGGCGCGAGTGGCGATACTTGGTGTTGATCTTGCTGCGTATACCGCCATCCGGCGGGCATGAGCCTTCATCGGGTCGACGGCCAGCCGCGCGGCAGGGCCAATGCAACAGACATGGATTTCCACTCCGCATGAACCAAACCTCGCTTTCCGCCCTCATCTGGTCCGTCGCCGACCTGCTGCGTGGCGACTACAAGCAATCCGAATACGGCCGGGTGATCCTGCCGTTCACCGTGCTGCGGCGTCTGGATTGCGTGTTGGCGCCCACCAAGCAAAAGGTGCTGGCTGAGTACCACAAGAAAAGCGCCGCGGGCGTCAACCCCGATCCGTTCCTGCTGCGGCTGGTCGGCGATGCGAAGTTCTACAACACCTCCGAACTGGATCTGCCCACGCTGCTGGGCGACCAGGACCATATCCGCCAGAACATCTACAGCTACATCCAGTGCTTCTCGCCGGCGGCGCGCGACATCTTCGAGCGCTTCGATTTTCATGCGCAGGTCGAGCGGCTGGCCAAGGCGGACCTGCTGTACCTGGTCACCGAGAAGTTCGCCAATTTCAACCTGCATCCGGATGAAGTCGACAACGCGCAGATGGGCCTGGTGTTCGAGGAACTGATCCGCAAGTTCGCCGAACTGTCCAACGAAACGGCCGGCGAGCACTTCACCCCGCGCGAAGTGATCCGCCTGATGGTCAATCTGATCTTCATCGAGGATGACGAAGCGCTCGGCGCCGGCCATGCCGTGCGCACCATCTACGATCCGACGGCAGGCACCGGCGGCATGCTTTCAGTGGCCGCCGAGCACTTGCTGCAACACAACCCCGACGCGCGGCTCACCCTGTTCGGTCAGGAGTTGAACGACGAGTCCTACGCCATCTGCAAGGCCGACATGCTGATCCGCGGCCAGGACGTCAGCAACGTCGTCGCCGGCAACACGCTCAGCGAGGATGGCCATGCCGGGCGCAAGTTCGACTACATGCTGTCCAATCCGCCGTTTGGCGTGGAGTGGAAGAAGGTCGAGAAGGCGATCCGCAGCGAACACGAACAGAAAGGCTTCGATGGTCGCTTCGGCCCCGGCCTGCCGCGCGTGTCCGACGGTTCCATGCTGTTCCTGCTGCACCTGGTGTCCAAGATGCGTCCGGCCGTCGACGGCGGCAGCCGTTTCGGCATCGTACTCAACGGCTCGCCGCTGTTCACCGGCGGGGCAGGCAGTGGCGAGAGCGAGATCCGCCGCTACGTGTTGGAGAACGACCTGGTGGAGGCCATCATCGGCCTGCCCACCGACATGTTCTACAACACCGGCATCGCCACCTACGTGTGGATCATCTCCAACAAGAAGCCCGACGACCGCAAGGGCTACGTGCAGCTGATCGACGCCGGCAGCTTCTGGCAGAAGATGCGCAAGAGTCTGGGCAGCAAGCGCAAGGAAATGAGCGACGAACACATCGCCACCGTCACCCGCCTGTTCGGCGAATTCGCCGAAGCCGAACTGGCCACCGTATTCGACGCCGACGGCAAGGAAGCCGGCCGCCAGGTCATCGCCGCCGCCGAGTTCGCGCCCGCGCCGCCCGCCGGCGGCAAGGTGAAAGTCGCGCCGCTGGCGCGCGTGTTCAGGAACGAAGACTTCGGCTACACCACCATCACCGTCGAGCGTCCGCTGCGCGACGAGCAGGGCCGGATCGTGCTCGGCCAGAAAGGCAAGCAGAAAGGCCTGCCGCAAGCCGACAGCAGCCTGCGCGACACCGAGAACGTGCCGCTGGGCGAAGACATCCAGGCCTACTTCGAACGCGAAGTGCTGCCGCATGCGCCGGATGCCTGGATCGACGAGGCCAAGAGCAAGGTCGGCTACGAGATTCCGTTCAACCGCCACTTCTACGTGTTCGAGCCGCCGCGCGAGCTGCACGAGATCGACGAGGAGTTGAAGGCGGTGTCGGGGCGGATCATGGCGATGCTGGGGGAGTTGGCAGAATGAGTTTGCCGGGGTATGCCTGCTACAAGGAGAGCGGCGTGGAGTGGTTGGGCAAGCTGCCTGACGAATGGGCTTCGATGAAGGTGAGACTCAGCCTGTTAGAGCCTCCTTGCTACGGCGTACTCGTCCCCGATTTTCAGGTGGATGGTGTCCCCATGATGCGAATTACCGACATTCAGAATGGCATCGTGGCGAGAGCAGATCTTGTCACTATTTCTGAAGAGCTTTCGAACCAGTACCGCAGAACCATCGTCCAAGCTGGAGATGTTTTGCTCTCGGTCGTTGGGACCATCGGCGAGGTTGTTCTGGTCGATGAGAGCCTCGCTGGCGTCAACATTTCGAGAGCAATTGCCAGACTTCAAGTGGCGCCCCGCATTGACCGCTTCTATTTGGCTTGGGTTTTGCGCTCCGACGTCTTCAATAGGTATGTTGATCTTGTTTGCGTGGGGAGTGCACAGCGGGTTCTGAACATGTCCGACCTGTCAGCTTTCATGATCCCCGTGCCACCTCCACGCCAGCAATCCGCCATCGCCGCCTTCCTCGACCGCGAGACCGGCAAGATCGATGCGCTGATTGCCGAGCAGGAAAAGCTGCTGACCCTACTGGCCGAAAAGCGCCAGGCCACCATCTCCCACGCCGTCACCCGCGGTCTCAACCCCAACGCCCCGATGAAAGATTCCGGCGTGCCATGGCTGGGCGAAGTGCCTGAGCGCTGGGACGTTGTGCGGTTGGGATCGGTTTACAAAGAGGTTGCTGAGCTTGGAAATGATGAGCTTCCTATCCTCAGTGTTTCTATCCATGACGGCGTTTCCGACAAGGAGTTGGATGATGCCGAAATGGATCGGAAGGTGACGCGAAGCGACGACAGATCAAAGTACAAGCGCGTTGCGCCAAACGATCTGACCTACAACATGATGCGAGCTTGGCAGGGAGGCTTTGGAACCGTGATCGTTCATGGGCAGGTAAGTCCAGCGTATGTAGTTGCCAGGCCTCTTGGCGACGTTCGCACAATGTTTGTCGAGCAGTTGTTGCGTACGCCGCAGGCAATCGAGCAAGTTCGTCGCTATTCACGTGGCATCACGGAATTCCGTCTTCGCCTGTATTGGGAAGAATTCAAGAATCTTCGTATCGCCTTACCTCAGGTGGCAGAGCAGGACGAAATCCTTTCTGCCGTTACCAGTGAAATCGCAGCCTTCAATAGGCTGGCTGGTACCGTCGAGAGTGCAATTACCTTGCTCAAAGAACGCCGCAGCGCCCTGATCGCCGCCGCCGTGACCGGCAAGATCGATGTGAGGCGTGCCGCATGAGCGGAAAAAGCGAGGCTGTAGTCGGCTTCATCGCCAACCTGCTGCCGCTCTACGATGGCGAGCGCTACGAAGGCCTGTGGTGCGCTCGCTCGCTGACCGACGGCACACGGATTCTCCCGATCGATGAATCCGACAGTGATGACGAGCAGGGCTGGGTGCGCGTGCAGTGGCAAGGCGACCCGAGCCGGGAGCAGGAAACACGCGGAGACATGCTCGCTACTGTCGCTCTTGAACGCTACGTCCGCTTGCACGGCGCTGGCTACGACGAGGAAGCCAGCGCCGGCGAGTTGTGGTTCATGGCCCGCCACTTTCACTTCAAGACGGGTTGTGATGTGTATTTGCCGCAGCTGCGTGAGCCGCCGCATCCGTTGATCAGAGCGGGAAAACGCGCTGTATCCATGGGGCAAGGCGTGTTGGTGAATTTGATCAGCAAGGTCATTGGGGTTTGAATAACGGATGATTCAGCGCTGCTGGATCTGATCAACAGGGGATGATGATGACTAGCACGCTTTCGGCGAAGGAACAGTCGCTTTCGAGGATCTTCAGCGACGACTATGTATTCACCATCCCCAGCTACCAGCGACCCTATTCCTGGGGTGCCGAGCAAGCGCGCGAGCTTCTGGAGGACTTGCTCGACTACATGAAAGCCGCTGGCGGCAAGCTTGACGAGATGTCACCTTACTTCCTCGGCAGCATTGTGCTGATCAAGCGGGAGGCGGTCTCCGACACGACAGTGGTCGATGGGCAGCAACGTCTGACGACGCTGACTCTGCTGCTGTCGGCGATCCGCGCCAACGTCTCCGATGACGACGTGCGCGCTGGTATTACCAAGTGCATCTACGAGCAGGGCAGTGTGGTATTCGGTACCGAGGCCCGCTATCGCCTCTCCCTGCGCGAGCGTGACCGCGACTTTTTCCGGCAATACGTGCAGCACGCTGACGGCATCGAGAAGCTGGTCGGACTCAACGACAAGTTGCCCGATGCACAGGAACGGCTACGGGAGAATGCGCAGCTGTACATGTTGGCCCTGGCCAAGCTGGACCAGGAAACCTTGATACGGCTGGTGCAGTTCATCGTGACCCGTTGCTATCTGGTGACGGTGGCCACGCCGGATCTCGATTCGGCCTACCGTATCTTCGGTGTACTCAACAGTCGCGGGCTGGACTTGAGTGCCACGGACATTCTGAAGGCGGAAATCGTTGGCAGTATCGCCATCGCCAAGCGGGATGCCTACACAGTGAAGTGGGAGGATCTGGAGGAGGACCTCGGGCGCGATGCATTTGGCGACTTGTTCAGTCACATTCGCATGGTGTACCGGAAGGCCAAGCCCAAAGGAACCTTGCTCAAGGAGTTTCGTGACCATGTGGGACCGAGCGACCCGGTCGCCTTCATCGACCAGGTGCTTGAGCCGATGGCGCAGGCCTTCCGCGAAATCACGGATGCAGACTATTCGAGCCAGAAACACGCGGAAAGCATCAACCAGACGCTGCGCTGGTTGAACCGCATCGAGTTCAAGGACTGGCTGCCGCCGGCGCTGGCCTTCTTCTCGCGGCATCGGAACGATCCCACAGCGATGCTTGGCTTCTTTCTTGATCTTGAGCGATTGGCGTATTCGATGCTGATCCGTCGTTCAGGCGTCAACGAGCGTATCGACCGCTTTGCCTCATTGACCAAGGCGGTGGAGACCGGGACAGATCTGTTTGCGCTTGATTCACCGTTGCAGCTATCCCGCGTGGAGCAGTACGCCATGTACCAGGCACTGTCCGGGCCGCTCTATGAGGTGTTTTCCTCTCGCGCTCTGGCGGTCATCTTGCTGCGACTGGATGGCTTGGTATCGGGTGGCGGGGCAACTTATGAATACGACACCATCACGGTAGAGCATGTGATGCCGCAACAGCCGCGACCAGACAGTTGCTGGATGGAATGGGTGCCCGACGCCAAGGATCGTTTGCAGTGGGTGCATCGACTGGGCAACTTGGCGTTGCTTACGCGCAAGAAAAACAGCGCAGCGAACAATTATGACTTCGACAAGAAGAAGGCTGCGTACTTCACCAAGGGTGGCGTATCACCATTCGTGCTGACTACCCAAGTGTTGCAGCATGGCAAATGGACGCTCGCTGTCCTGGAAGAGCGTGAGTCGCAGTTGCTGGCTGTTCTCGAAGCGCACTGGCGGCTGCAGGATCGTCAGAGCCCGCAATCGCGCGCGATGGCGAGTGCCGCTGCGCAGGCAGCATCTGGTGACTCACCGGTTTTCGAGATCGTCAGCGAGAAACAGAATCTGCACGCGCGCGCACGAGAGGTCGATGGGAAATTTATTGTGCTGGCTGGATCAACGGCGAGGTTGGAGTGGGTCGGTCAGCCTCACGGCTATCAGGCGTTAAGACAGGAACTGATTGACGCGGGTAGCTTGGGGCTGGCGCAGGGCGGTAATTTCGAGTTTCCACAGGACGTGCCGTTTAACAGTCCAAGCTCGGCGTCTGCTGTGATCTTCGGTCGCCCCGACAATGGACGGACAAGCTGGGTGCTCAAAGCTACCGGGCAGACCTATGCGGAATGGGATGAGGGAACGCCGGCAGGGATGGATTCATCGGCAGATGACGATGGCCAAAGGCCGGTCGGGGCCAGGCAGGAGCTTTTTCGTCGATTTTGGAAACAGTTGATAGAACGCTCGCTGGCGCACACCCAGCTTTTCGCCAATAGAAACACTACGACTGACCATTGGATGAGTCTCGGGATTGGTCGTGCCGGATTCTCCTTGTGCGTGAGTGTTACTCAGGTTCGTAGTCGCGCTGAATGCTATATCCGCTTCACCAATGATGACGAACGCTCGTTGCATGCATTTGAGGCACTCCAGGCTCAACGCGCCGCTATCGATGGCGCTTTCGGTGGGGCATTGGAGTGGCAGTCGTTGCCAGGTCGCTCGGGATCAAGGATCTGCACGGATATGCCAGGTGGCTGGAGGTTGCCGGAAGGTCAGTGGCCACAACTTCAGGACAAGCTGATTGATGCCATTACGCGGCTGGACACGGCATTACGGGAGCCTATCCAGAAGCTGGAAATTTGAGCGCTTCCTGTCAGGTTGGCCCAATGTTTCGGCTCCAAGCGGGAAGACCTCTTAGCTGTCATTTCTCAACTTGCTTTTTCGCCCGATACTCGCGATATTCGCAATTCGCGAATAGCGAATATCGAGTCCCGCCATGGAACTGAAGCCTCAGGATCTGCTTGTGTTGTTCAAGGTTGCGGCGCATCCGCAGCAGCGCTGGACGTATGCGGCGCTGGGCGAAGCCTTGTCGATGAGCGCGTCGGAAGTGCACGCCAGCGTGAAGCGGGCGGTTGCGGCTGGCCTTGCCGTGGTGCGCGGTCGCGGCGACTGGTCGCCGGTGCGGCCGGCGCTGGTGGAGTTTGCGTTGCATGGCGTGCGCTATGTGTGGCCGGCCATGCCCGGGCCGGTCAAGCGGGGCGTGCCGACCGGGTTTGGTGCCGAGCCGCTGGCGGGCAAGATCACCGCGGCGCCGGGTGAGGCGCCGGTATGGGCACATGCCGGCGGCAGCGCCAAAGGGCCCAGCCTGTCGCCGATCTATCGCACGGCGCCGCTGGCGGCGCTGGCTGACCCCGCACTCCACCGCCTGCTTGCCTTGCAGGATGCGCTGCGCTCCGGTCGCGCCCGCGAGCGGGCGTTGGCTGCGCAACTATTGCCGAAGGAGCTGGGGGCGGCGGATGCGCCGTGATGATCCCAACCTGCCGTATCTGCGCCTGGTGGCCGAGGCGCTCGGTGATTTGTGCGAGCAGGTGGTGTTTGTGGGTGGCGCGGTCGCCGGGCTGCTCGTTACCGACCCGATGGCCGAGGGCGTGCGTGCCACCCGGGATGTGGATGCCGTGATCGAGGCGGCGCGGGCGAATTTCCATCGCATCGAGGAACAGGTTGCGGCACGTGGCTTTTCGCGCGACATGGACAGCCCGGTGATCTGTCGCTGGATTCATCGCGAATCCGGCGTGCTGTTCGACCTGATGCCGGTCGATGCAGGCGTGCTGGGCTTCTCCAATCGCTGGTACCGCTACACGGTGGATACCTCCGAGCGGATCGAGCTGGGCGGTGGCATTGCGATTCGCCTTGCCAGCGCCGTGGGGTTCGTAGCGACGAAGCTGGAGGCGTTCGCCGATCGCGGCGCGGGCGACATGCTAGCCAGCCATGACCTGGAAGATGTGCTGAATATCGTTGACGGTCGTGAGGAGCTGGCGGGCGAACTGGCGCGTGCGCCGTCGCTGTTGAAGCAAACCGTGGGAGCCGCCTTCGCGACGCTGCTTGCGCATCCGGATTTCACCAATGTACTGCCCGGACTGATCGCCGAGGCCGAGCGCGCCGGTATCGTGCAGGAGCGCTTGCGGGGCATGGCTGCGTGGGCAGTGAGCGGAAACGCCGGCACGACGTCACCGCGGTGACGGTGCGGATACGTACTCAGGGGAACGCATGAATCTGCATAGGGAAATCCATTTCGAGGCGGCGATCTGCGAATACCTCGCCGCCCACGGCTGGCTGTACGCCGAAGGCGATGCCGCGAATTACGATCGCAAGCACGCCTTGTATCTGCCCGACCTGCTGGCATGGATCGAGGCAACCCAGCCGGACAGCTGGCAGCGGCTGGGCAAGACCCACGGCCCTGCGGCGGCCGAGCGCATCGCCGAGCGCGTGCGCAAGAACCTCGACGAACGCGGCACGCTGGAAGTGTTGCGCCGGGGCGTGGAGATGCTGGGGTTGAAGGAGCCGCTGTCGCTGCTGCAGTTCAAGCCGGCGCTGGCGATCAATCCGGCGATCCAGCAGCGCTACGCGGCGAACCGCTTGCGCATCGTGCGGCAGGTGCGGCATTCGCCGAACCAGCCGCACGATGCGCTGGACCTGGTGCTGTTCGTCAACGGCATTGCGGTGGCCACGGCGGAGCTGAAGTCCGACTTCACCCAGAGCGTGGGCGATGCGGTGGACCAGTACCGCTTCGATCGGCACCCGCAGCCGAGGGGTGGCCTGGCCGAGCCGATACTCGGTTTCCCTGGCGGCGCGCTGGTGCATTTCGCAGTGAGCCAGGCCGAGGTGATGATGACCACGCGCCTGGCCGGGCCGGCGACGGGCTTCCTGCCGTTCAACCGGGGCAACCACGGCGCGGCGGGCAATGCGCCGAACCCGGACGGTTTTGCGACCGCGTATTTGTGGGAAGAGGTGTGGGCGCGCGACAGCTGGCTGGAGATCCTGGGTCGCTACTTGATCGGCAAGCGCGACGACAAGAAGAAACTGGTGGGTGTGATTTTCCCGCGTTACCACCAGCTCGATGCCACCCGCAAGCTGGTTGCCGACGTGCTGGCGCAGGGCGCGGGCCAGCGTTATCTGATCCAGCATTCGGCCGGCTCGGGCAAGACGAACTCGATTGCCTGGAGCGCGCATTTCCTGGCTGACCTGCACGACACCGAAAACCGGAAGCTGTTCGACAGCGTGCTGGTGGTGTCCGACCGCAACGTGCTGGACGCACAGTTGCAGGAGGCGATCTTCGATTTCGAGCGCACCACCGGCGTGGTGGAAACCATCACCAGCGAGCATGGCAGCAAGAGCGCGCAGTTGGGCCAGGCGCTGAAGGATGGCAAGAAGATCATCGTCTGCACCATCCAGACTTTTCCGTTTGCGCTGGAGGCGGTGCAGGAACTGGCGGCGACCGAGGGCAAGTGCTTTGCGGTGATCGCCGACGAGGCGCACAGCTCGCAGACCGGCGAGGCGGCGGCCAAGCTCAAGCAGTTGCTGAGCGCCGAGGAACGCGCCGAACTGGAGGACGGTGGCGGGATCGATACCGAGACGCTGCTGGCTGCCGGCATGGCCGCGCGAGCTGGCGGCAGCAAGGGCCTGACCTACGTGGCGTTCACCGCCACGCCGAAGCAGAAGACGCTGGAGCTGTTCGGTCGCCCCGGCGCAGACGGCCTGCCGCAGCCGTTCCATGTGTATTCGATGCGCCAGGCGATCGAGGAGGATTTCATCCTCGACGTGTTGAAGAACTACACGCCGTACAAGCTCGCCTTCAGGCTGGCTCACGAGGGCAGGGAGTACGACCAGTCGCAGGTGGAACGCAGCGCGGCGATGAAGGGGATCATGCAGTGGGTGCGCCTGCATCCGTACAACATCGCGCAGAAGGTGCAGATCGTGGTGGAGCATTACCGCGAGAACGTGCAGCCGCTGCTGGGCGGCAAGGCCAAGGCGATGGTGGTGGTCGGCAGCCGCAAGGAAGCGGTGCGCTGGCAGAAGGCGATCCGCGGCTACATCCAGCGGCAGAACTACGCGCTCGGCGTGCTGGTGGCGTTCTCGGGCGAGGTGAACGACCCGGAGAGTTTCCCCGCGCCGGTAAGCGAGACCAGCACGGATCTGAATCCGGGCCTGAAGGGTCGCGACACCCGCGATGCGTTTGCCCAGCCGGAATACCAGTTGCTGCTGGTCGCCAACAAGTTCCAGACCGGCTTCGACCAGCCGTTGCTGTGCGGCATGTACGTGGACAAGATGCTGGGCGGCATCCAGGCGGTGCAGACGCTGTCGCGCCTGAACCGTGCGTACCCCGGCAAGGACATCACCTACATCCTCGATTTCGTCAACGAGCCGGTGGATATCCTCAAGACGTTCAAGACCTACTACGCCACGGCCGAGCTGGAGGCCAGGACCGATCCACACCTGGTGTTCGACCTGCGCGCCAAGCTCGATGCCAGCGGTCACTACGATGACTTCGAGGTGGATCGCGTGGCCAGGGTGGAGACCGATCCGCGCGGCACCCAGGCGCAGTTGAGCAGTGCCATCGCTCCGGTCGCCGACCGCCTGCTCAAACGCTATAAGGCGGCGCAGCAGACTCGGGCAACGGCGCTGGCAGACGGCGACGACAAGCTGGCCGAAACCAGCAAGGACCTGCTGGATGCCTTGCTGCTGTTCAAGAACGACATGGGTGGCTACGTGCGCCTGTATGCGTTCCTGTCGCAAGTGTTCGACTACGCCAACACGGATATCGAAAAGCGCTTCATCTTCTACAAACGGCTGATCCCGTTGCTGGAGTTCGGTCGCGAGCGCGACACGGTGGACTTGTCCAGGGTGGTGCTGACGCATCACACCTTGCGCAGTGCTGGCCGTCAGCCGCTAGGCCTCAACGGCGACGGTGGCTACAAGCTACCGCCAATGGACGCAGTGGGTAGCGGCTCGGTACAGGAAAAGCAGCAGGCGTATCTGGCCGAGATCATCGAGAAGGTCAATGGCCTGTTCGAAGGGCAGCTGACCGACGATGACCAACTGGTCTACGTCAACGGCGTGCTCAAGGGCAAACTGCTGGAAAACGAAACCCTGGTGCAGCAGGCCGGCAACAATAGCAAGGAACAGTTCGCCAACTCGCCCGACCTGAAGGATGCGCTGATGCACGCGATCATGGATGCGCTGGAAGCGCATTCGAACATGAGTACGCAGGCACTGGGCTCCGAGCGCGTGCGCACCGGGTTGAAGGATATTTTGCTGGGGCCGGCACAGCTGTACGAAGCGTTGCGGGCCAGGTCGCAGGGTGGGACGACTGCGCCATAGCCGACGGTCTGGCCGGCAGATGAAAGGAGCCCCCGCAAGCGGGGGCTCCTGGTTCTACGCTGTGGTTGACTCAGTGCTGCGCATTCGCGCTGGCACTGGCGTTGCCGTCGGTCTGCGTCGAGGCGGACACACCGCGGCGAGCCGAGCCGTGCGCGCTGGCGTGGCCGCTGGCGTTGGCCGAGCCGCTGGTGCCTGCGGCTGAACCGGCGTTTGCATCACTGTTGCCATGGGCTGCACCCGAGCCGGATACGTCGACCGATTTGTCCCCGGCATTGCGCGCGGCGTTGGAGGCGTGCGACAGCAGGCCGGGCTTCGCGACGGTGGTGTTGCCCGACTGGGTGCCCGCGCTGGCCGAGCTTGCCTGCGACGCGTTGCCGGCGGCATCCGTGCCGAGCGAGCCGGCAGCGCGTGACGACTGCGCACCATTGGCGATCGCCTGCTCAGCCGTGGTCAGGCCGGCAGCGGCCGAAGCCTCGGCATTCGCGGGTGCGTCCTGCACGCGGCTTACTGCATTGCGGGTTCCGCGTTTGGCCGTCGAGACGGCTGAACGCGCATGGCTGGCGGCCTGACCTGCGGTGCCAGCCATGGCATCGCGCGTAGCCGAAGTATCGACGGCGCCGGTCGCAGACGAACCCAGTTCCCCTGCGCCATCCAGCGCGGCGTTGTTGCCGTTGCCGTTGCCGGCGTTGGCGGCAGCCGCGCCGGTGAGGCCGCCGGCAGCGCCGGCAACGGCCTGGCCGTTCACCTGGCGGGCGGCTTGCGTGGCGCTATCCGTGGCCGAGCTGGTGGTTGCAGCGGCACGCTGGCGCAGGCGCTCGGCACGTCGCTCGGCCGCCCGCCGGTTGAGATCGGGAGTGTTGATGTTGCCCGCGCCACGGGCGGAACCGTCGAGCCGGCCGCCCACCTGGTCCATCGGGACATTGACAGGGCCGCGCAGCCCGCCGGCGATGCCGCCCGCGAGTCCGCCACCGCCCAGCACCTGGGCGTGTGCCGTGGCCATCGCGGCCAGGGCGAGCGCACCGGCGAGCAGGGCGCTGTTGAGGGTCTTGTGGTTGAGAGTCGTGTTGCGCATGTGAAGGACCTCCTGCCTGCGGCCGATCCGCGGCTTCCGAGGTCCTGTACGTTCGTGCCGGAACGATCCTTCCCTGTCGACGGGCTGCGGTTGGGCGCTGTTCAGATTCAGGGTGACAGCAGGCCGTAGCCGCAGCGCGGGTCGCGGCCCGTGCCGCCGGGGCGCCGGGCTTCGCCGATCAGATGCTGCTGCACTTGTGCTGCGGCTCCAGCGCGGGGGGCGCCCAGCAACTGGCTGGCTTTCCGCGCCACGATTGGCGCCGCGAACGAGGTGCCGCGCAATGCGTTGCGGCCGCTGCCGACCACGCCGGACGCGCAGAAGTCCACCTGGTCGCCGCTGCCGGATTCGGGCAGCACACGGTCACGCGCGTCGACGCCGCCGACGCCGATCACGTTCGGGTACGCCGCGGGATACAGCGGCGGTGCTGCCGGCCCATCGTTGCCGACTGCGCTGACTAGCACGTGGCCGCGCGCGATCATCGCCTGCACCGCGCGCGCAAGCACCGGGTTGTCGGGCCCGACCAGGCTGATGTTGATCACTGCCACGCGCTCGCGCGCCATCCACGCCAGCGCGTCCACCAGATTCGAGGTGGCGCCGCCGACCGCATCGCCGCACCACAGGTCGGCGGCATAGAGCGTGTCCGGGTCGCCGGCGACGAGGCGGGCGGCGACCGCAGTGCCGTGCTTCGACGGATTCGCCGTGCTGCAACCGTGCCGCTCGATGCTCGCGCGTACCAGCGCGGGGTCGGCCGCATCGACACCGCCATCGATCAGCCCCACGCGTTGCGACGGTGCGCTGGACGACGGGGCCGCCGAGGTCGTCGCACCGGCAACGTCATCGTTGCCCGCGGGCAGGTAGAGGTGCTGGTAGGTGAATGCCGCGTCCGGCGCAGCCTGTTGCAGGGCGCGCATGGCGCTGGCCGTGCGGCGTCCGCGGGTGTCGTGCAGCACCACGAAGTCCAACCCCAGCGTCGCGTCCGCCGGCGTCTCGCGATCCACCGCGAAACCCAGCGCCTGCAGCGCATCGCGTTGCGCAGACGAGAGGCCCGTGGCGAGGAATTCGCCGCGCAGGATCGGCGCACCGTGAGGATCGACGTCGACGCGCCGGGGCTCGCTGCGGCGAAGTGCGTCGATCTGCAATTTTCGTGTGAGGGCCAGCGGACCGCGCAGCAGGTCGTCCACACTGTGCAAGGGCGAGACGGGAGCAATATCGGGCAGGCGCACGGGTACCTGCATATTCGGCAGGCCCTGCACCGGCCCGAGTACCTGCGCGCGTGCAGGCGTCGCGCCGACCAGGGAAAGCGCGATGGCCAGCAACGGGGCGAGCATGGCGAACGGGCGGTGCAGCGGCATGGCCGGGGCCTCGGGAGCGACGGGGCCGGATGCTAGCATGGGCCTGCTTTACGCCCTCGAACTGCGCCGACGCGTACGAGGGAAGGAATCCTCCCCTCCGGACGTAATGGTAGGTGATGCGTGAATTCGAGCGACGCCGTGCGCGAAGGACTGATCCCGCTGTTGCCGCGCCTGCGCCGCCTGGCGCGGGCGCTGGCAGGGCAGGTCGCCGACGCCGACGACCTGGTGCAGATCGTGCTGGAACGTGCGTTGTCCCGTGCCGCGCAGTGGCGGCCGGACGCCGCACTGGACAAGTGGGTGTTCGCGATCGCGCGCAACGCCTGGCGCGACGAGCTGCGTGCGCGTGGCCGTGTGCAACATTTGTTCGCGCCCGAGGAGGCCGGTGAGATGGCCGCCGACCGCGCCAGCGCGCAGCCCGCGCAGCAGCTGGAACTGGCGATGGCGCTGGCGGCGTTGCCGCCGGATCATCGTGAAGTGGTAGCCCTGGTGCTGGTCGAGGGCATGTCCTACGGCGAAGCCGCCGAACTGCTGGAGGTGCCGGTGGGTACCGTCACCAGTCGCCTGGCCCGCGCCCGCGCCACCTTGCAGGCCCATCTTGGGAAAGACGCATGAACCCGATCGACGACGATACCTTGCAGGCTTACGTGGATGGCGAACTCGACGCGTCCGCCACGGCGCGTATCGACGCCGCGCTGGCGCACGACGCCGTGCTCGCCCGCCGCGTGCGGCAGGCGCGTGACGTGCGTGCGCAGCTGCACGCCGCGTTCGATCCGGTGCTCGACGAACCGGTACCGACGCGGCTGTCCGCCTTGCTGCAGCCGCCGTCCGCGCGGGCCGCGATACCGGTCACGCTACCTGCGGGCGGGCAACGCACGGCTGCCACGCGCCACCGTGTACCGCGTCGCTGGTTCGTGCCGGGTGCCGCGCTGGCCGCGTCGGTGGCGCTGCTCGCCGTGGCGTTGTGGTCATGGCGAGCCAGTGACGAGCTGGTGCGCATGCACGGCGGCCAGTCGTTTGCCGCGGGCGCGCTGGAGCGCGCGCTCGATCATGCGCTGGCGAGCGAACCGGAGCCGAATGCCCCGGTGGCGATCGGCCTGAGTTTCCGCAGTACCGACGGGCGCATCTGCCGCACCTTCGTGTTGCGCCCTGCGCCGGCGCGGGCCGGCCTTGCCTGCCACGGCGACACCGGCTGGGCGCTGCCCGTGCTTGGTGCGGCAGCTCCCCCGGAAGGCGGTGAACTGCGCCAGGCGGCGAGCGCGTTGCCACCCGCGGTGCAGGCCGCAGTCGACGCGCGTCTGCGCGGCAATGTCTTCGATGCACGGCAGGAGCGCGCGGCGCGCGACGCCGGCTGGCGTTAGTGCGCGGCATATCGTCACGCGTCGCCCTGCTGCCGCGACGGACAACGAGTCCTGAGCAGGACGTTGACCCGCACTTCGCATCCGCGTCGCTACCGTCAGGGTGAAACGGCCTTGGTGCACCGGGGCTACGCCTGCCGATAACCGGGCCACATCTCGCCAGGAGGAACCGTCTCATGTCCGATGAACATGTCAAGACGCCAGCCGACCATGTCGGCGACACGCTGGTGCAGCTCAAGGAGATGCGGCACTACTCGAAGAACAACGTGGAAGCGCTGACCACGGCGTGGCTGCTGTTTGACGGCGAGCTGTCGAAGCTGAAGCAGGCGGAAAAGATCGCCGGCCTGATGGATCGCCAGGCGCAGCTGCACGAGGCGCTGGAACAGGCGATCGCTGATCTGGAAGAGGTGCAGGAAAAGCTGAAGCCGGAGGACGAGGCCTGAGTGGCGACTGCCGTGAACTGGATGGCGCAGCAGAAAGGCCCCGGCAGCGGGGCCTTTCTGCTGCTGCCGATCAGTGACGCTGGCGGTGGATCGCGCAGCTGTTGCGGTTCTCGGCGTGGTTGAGGCGGCGGGTTTCAGCCCTCGTCAGGTGGCCGTTGTGCTTCGCCTCGTCGGTGCTTTCGCGCAGGATGATATTGGCGTCGCGGCGCTCGTCGTTGGTCGCCTGCCTGGCGGTGAGGGTGCCGTCGGCGACGCCTTTGGTGGTGCCATGCCGTGCCGATCGAGCGGCGGCATGCCGCAACGAGAACGCTGCTCCCGACGGGGCGTTGACTGCCCTCGACGTGGTGGCGGAGCCCATGACTTCCGGCGGTTTCCGCCGACAGGCGCGGCGGGTGACCATCACGTGGATCAAGCCGCGCCACGCCGGTTTCGCCGGCACGCTGCGGCTCTCCCCAACCGCCCCACCACATGGAAGATTCTCATGCGTAGCACCCTGCTGGTTTCCGCGATCACCCTGGCGCTCGCTGGCGTTTCGATGACGGGCATGGCGGCCACGCCGGTCCACGCGTCCACGGCGGACCTCGCCACCACCCAGTTGCCGCGCACGGTGCGGCCCAGCCACTACGACGTGGCGGTGGTGCCGCATGCCGACAAGCTGAGTTTCGACGGCGCGGTGGTGGTGACGGTCGACGTGCTGCAGCCGACCCGCAGCATCACGCTCAATGCGATCGACATGACGTTCTCATCGGTGAGCCTGAAGCCGCTGAAGGGCATGTTGGCGATCGCGGCACCGAAGGTGGTGGTGGATGCCAAGGCGCAGACCGCCACCTTCACGTTTGCCCAGCCGATCCCGGCCGGCGAATACAAGCTGGCGATGGCCTACACCGGCAAGATCGGCACCCAGGCCAACGGCCTGTTCGCGATCGACTACGCGACCAAGGCCGGCAAGAAGCGCGCGCTGTACACGCAGTTCGAGAACTCCGACGCGCGCCGCTTCATCCCGTCGTGGGACGAACCGGCGTACAAGGCCACGTTCAATCTGGCAGTGACCGTGCCGAGCAACGAAATGGCAGTGAGCAACATGCCAGTTGCGTCAAAAAAGGACCTGGGCAATGGCATGACGCGGGTGACGTTCCAGCAGTCGCCGAAGATGTCGACCTACCTGCTGTTCTTCGGCCTGGGCGAGTTCGAGCGCGCCACCACCATGGCCGACGGCACCGAGATCGGCGTGATCACGCAGATGGGCAAGAAGTCGCAGGCCGGTTTCACGCTGAAGTCGGCCAGCGACGTGCTGCGCGAATACAACGATTATTTCGGCGTGAAGTATCCGCTGCCCAAGCTGGACAACATCGCTTCGCCCGGCAGCAGCCAGTTCTTCTCGGCGATGGAAAACTGGGGCGCAATCTACACCTTCGAATACGCCTTGCTGCTGGACCCGAGCTTCTCGACCCAGTCGGACAAGCAGAACGTGTTCAACACCGCCGCGCACGAAATGGCGCACCAGTGGTTCGGCGACCTGGTGACCATGCGCTGGTGGGACGACCTGTGGCTGAACGAGGGCTTCGCCTCGTGGATGGCCGCGCGCACCACCGAGAAGCTGCACCCGGAATGGCACACCAACCTCGACGCCGTCGGCACCCGCGAGGGCGCGATGTCGCGCGATGCCGTGGCCACCACGCACCCGGTGGTGCAGCACGTGGAAACGGTGGAGCAGGCCAGCCAGGCGTTCGATTCGATCACCTATTCGAAGGGCGAGGCGGTGATCAACATGCTGGAGGCTTATGTCGGCCCCGATGCCTGGCGCAATGGCGTGCGCAACTACATCAAGGCGCACGCCTACGGCAACACGGTGTCGGATGATCTGTGGAAGGCGGTGCAGGGCGTGGCTGGCAAGCCGGTGACGCAGATCGCGCACGACTTCACGCTGCAGCCGGGCATCCCGCTGATCCGCGTGGCGTCGTCCGCGTGCAGCTACGGCAAGACCACGCTGACCCTGAGCCAGGGCGAGTTCACCAAGGACCGCCCGAACAAGACCGCGTTGAAGTGGCATGTGCCCGTGATCGCCCAGGCCATCGGTGGCACCGAGGCCGCGCGCACGGTGGTGGACGGCAAGGCCACGCTGGACGTATCCGGTTGCGGCCCGGTGCTGGTGAATGCGGGGCAGAGCGGCTACTACCGCACGCTGTACACGCCGGCCGAGTTCGCAGCGATCAAGGCCGATTTCACCAAGCTGGCGCCGATCGACCAGATGGGCCTGATGGGCGACACCTGGGCACTGGGCATGGCCGGCCTGCAGCCGGCCTCCAGCTACCTCGACCTGGCCCAGGCGACCCCGGCCGATGCCGACCCGCAGATCTGGGGCGACATCGCCGGCAGTTTCTCGGGCCTGCACCAGTACTACCGCGGCGACAAGGCACGGCAGGCACGTTTCGACGCGTTTGCGATCAGGCAGCTGAAGCCGGTGTTTGCCCGTGTGGGCTGGGAGGCGAAGGCGGACGAGGGCGACCCGACCACGATCCTGCGCACGCAGCTGATCGGCGTGCTGGCCGACCTGGGCGACACCGACGTGGTCACCGAAGTGCAGCGTCGCTACGCCGCGCAGGCGACCGATCCGAAGGCGGTACCGGCGGCCCTGCGCAAGACCATCTATGCGGTGGTGGCGCGCAAGGCGGACGCCGCAACCTGGGACAAGCTGCACGCGATGGCCAAGGCCGAGACCACGCCGCTGATCAAGGATCGCCTGTACCTGCTGCTGTCGATCGCCGAGGACGACGCACTGGCCCAGCGCGCGCTGGATCTGGCACTGACCGACGAGCCGGGCGCGACCAACAGCGCCGGCATGATCCGCGCGGCCGGTTATCAGCATCCGGATATGGCCTGGACGTTCGCCATGGCGCACCGTGCGCAGATCGACAAGCTGGTCGACTCCACCTCCAGCAGCCGCTATTACCCGGGCATCGGCGCCAGCTCGAATGACCCGGCGATGATCGGCAAGATCAAGGCCTATGCCGACGCGCACATCGCCAGCAGCTCGCGTCGCGCTGCCGACACCGTCATTGCCGACATCGAGTATCGCCAGATGGTGCGCAAGGATCGCCTGCCGGCGATCGATGCGTGGCTGGCGAAGAACGGCGGCTGATCGCGGCCTGCCCGGGCAGGAGGACTCGGCATTCGCATGCCGGGGTTCTTCCCTGTCGCCAGGGAGGTATATTTGGCGGGTGGTTGACGCTGCGGCGGCTGGACAATGCATTTTGCGCCTGCGTTATGGATAGGCGGCCCAGGCATCTCCCGGCATATTTCCGTTCTGCTCGAGTCCGAAGGCAATGGTCGATTTTGAAAGCAAGGCAGGACCCGGCAGTGCCGTCTACAAGACGCTGCTGGAATCGACCCGGGCGATCCCGTGGAAGATCGACTGGGACAGCAAGCAGTTCGCCTATATCGGGCCGCAGATCGAGGTGTTGCTGGGTTGGGCGCCGTCGAGCTGGGTGGGCGTGGCTGACTGGGCCAGCCGCATGCATCCGGAGGACCGCGACTGGGTGGTGGATTTCTGCGTGGCGCAGTCGCAGGCGGGGGTGGACCACGAGGCCGACTACCGCGCGCTGACCCGCGATGGCCACTACGTGTGGATCCGCGACGTGGTGCACGTGGTGCGCAACCCCGACGGCACGGTCGACTCGCTGATCGGCTTCATGTTCGACATCAGCGAGCGCAAGCGCACCGAGCAGCAGCTGATCAGCCTGCAGAAAGAGATGGAAGAGCTTTCCTTCCGCGATGGCCTGACCGGTGTTGCCAATCGCCGGCGCTTCGACGCGATCATCGAGCTCGAATGGAGCAACGCGCGGCGCAACCGCCAGCCGCTGTCGCTGCTGATGATCGACATCGACTATTTCAAGCAGTACAACGACCGCTACGGCCACCTGGAAGGCGACACCTGCCTGAAGCACGTGGCACGGGTGCTGAATTCGGCGGGCACGCGTGCGCGCGATTTGCTGGCCCGCTTCGGCGGCGAGGAATTCGTGCTGGTGCTGCCTGAAACCGACGAGGCCTCTGCCGGCAAGCTGGCCGAACGCTGCCGCGAGCTGCTCCTGGCCGAGCAGATCCCGCACGAGTCATCGCCGATCGACTCGCTGCTGACGATCAGCGTTGGTGTGTGCACCATGATCCCGGGCCACGACGACGAGTTGCGGCCGTTCATCGACACGGTGGACAAGCGGCTGTACCAGGCCAAGCAGCAGGGGCGCAACCGCATCGTGGCAGGGTAGCCGGGCGGCCTCGGTATTTGATGGAAGCGTGGAGGTCGACGTGCGCAGAATCCTTCTTTTCGCGGCGCTCGCCGTTTCGGCGTTCCCGGTTTTTGCAGCGGCCCAGTCCTACGCCGAGGCCAAGGCGCTTGCCGATCGCGACGAGGCTTCGGTGTCGAAAACCCAGTCGGACGCCCTTCTCGAATCGCAGGGTGCAGCCATCGACCGGATCGCCCCGGCGTGTGCACGGGCCATGGGACCGGCGGGCATGCCTCCGTTTGTCGTCGTCGTGGAACTGGACGCAGCCGGCAAGGTGGTCGCGACATGGCGGGAGGGCGACTCCGATTTTGCCGTCTGTTTCGAGAAGCGGCTGCGCGTGCTCTCGTTGTTCGCTCCACCGCACGCGCCGTTCTACACCTCGTTCGAGATGAGCATGTCGCCCCCGGATTGATGTCGCCGCGGCGTTGCCGCCCGTACATAAAAAGGCCCCGCATGCGGGGCCTTTTCCGTCCTGCCTGGGCGAGCCGCCGAAGCGGCTTATGCCTCGGCTTCTTCCTTGTACGCATCCACCGGGATGCAGGCGCACATGATGTTCTTGTCGCCGTAGACGTTGTCGACGCGAGCCACCGGCGACCAGTACTTCTGCAGCTTCAGGCTGGCCAGCGGGAAGGCGGCCAGTTCGCGCGGGTAGGCGTGGGTCCACTCGCTGGCGCTGACCATGGTTGCGGTGTGCGGGGCGTTCTTCAGCGGGTTGTCCTCGCGGTCCAGCTTGCCTTCCTCGATCGCGCGGATCTCGTCGCGGATCTGGATCATCGCGTCGATGAAACGGTCCAGCTCGATCTGCGATTCGCTCTCGGTCGGTTCCACCATCAAGGTGCCGGACACCGGGAAGCTCAGCGTCGGCGCGTGGAAGCCGAAGTCGATCAGCCGCTTCGCCACGTCCTCCGCACCGATGCCGGTGGCGTCCTTGAGCGGACGCAGGTCGAGGATGCATTCATGCGCCACCAGCCCGTTGCGGCCGGTGTACAGGGTGGGGTAGTGCGCTGCCAGCCGCTTCGCGATGTAGTTGGCGTTGAGCAGGGCGACCTGGGTCGCCTTGCGCAGGCCCTGCTGGCCCATCATGGTGATGTACATCCAGCTGATCGGCAGGATGCTGGCCGAGCCGAAGCTGGCCGCGCTCACCATGCCGACTGCGCTTTCTTCACCGAGCTTCCTCGGCAGGAACGGCGCGAGATGCGACTTCACCGCGCACGGACCCACGCCCGGGCCGCCGCCGCCGTGCGGGATGCAGAACGTCTTGTGCAGGTTCAGGTGCGACACGTCCGAGCCCCACTTGCCGGGCTTGGCCACGCCGACCAGCGCGTTCATGTTGGCGCCGTCGGTGTACACCTGGCCGCCGTGCTGGTGGACGATGTCGCAGATCGCCACGATATCTTCCTCGAACACGCCATGCGTGGACGGGTAGGTGATCATCAGCGCGGCGAGGCGGTCGGAATATTTCTCCGCGGCGCGGCGGATGTCCTCGACGTCGACGTTGCCATTGGCATCGCACTTGGTCACCACCACGCTCATGCCGCACAGGTGGGCGGAAGCCGGGTTGGTGCCGTGGGCGGACTCGGGGATCAGGCAGATGTCGCGATGGGCTTCGTTGCGCGAACGGTGATACGCACGGATCGCCAGCAGGCCGGCGTACTCACCCTGTGCGCCGGAGTTCGGCTGCAGGCTTACTGCGTCGTAGCCGGTGCATTCGACCAGCATCGCCTCAAGGCCGTCGATCAGTTCCTTGTAGCCGGTGGTCTGCGAGGTCGGCGCCAGCGGGTGGATGTTGCCGAACTCCGGCCAGGTGATCGGGATCATCTCGGCGGTGGCGTTGAGCTTCATGGTGCACGAACCCAGCGGGATCATCGTGCGATCCATCGCCAGGTCCTTGTCGGCCAGCGCGCGCATGTAGCGCAGCAACTCGTGCTCGCTGTGGTGCGTGTTGAACACCGGATGGGTGAGGAAGTCAGTCTGACGCAGCAGCGCGGCGGGCAGGGCGTCGGCCGTGGCAGCGTCCAGCTCGTCGATATTGTCGATCTCGGCACCGAACAGGCCAGCCAGTGCGATCACTTCGGCACGGGTGGTGGTCTCGTCGAGGCTGATGCCGATGCAGGTACCGTGGATCTGGCGCAAGTTGATATGCAGCGTTTCGGCACGTGCGTGCACGGCGTCGGCATCGACGTCGGTGATGTGCAGGGTGTCGAAGAAGTTTGCGCCCACCTTGACGCCGGCCTGGCGCAGCGATGCCGCGAGGATCGCGCTGAGACGATGCGTGCGGCGGGCGATGCGGGTCAGCCCTTCCGGGCCGTGGTAGACCGCGTACATGCTGGCCATCACTGCCAGCAGCACCTGCGCGGTGCAGATGTTGGAAGTGGCCTTCTCGCGACGGATGTGCTGCTCGCGGGTCTGCAGGGTGAGGCGGTAGGCGGCCTTGCCTTCGGCGTCGATCGACACGCCGATCAGGCGGCCCGGCATCGAGCGCTTGTACGCATCGCGGCAGGCCATGAAGGCGGCATGCGGGCCGCCGTTGCCGAACGGCACGCCGAAGCGCTGCGAGTTGCCGACCACGATGTCCGCGCCCCATTCACCGGGGGCCGCGATCAGGGTCAACGCCAGCAGGTCGGTGGCCACCGCGACCAGGCCGCCACGCGCATGCACGGCGTCGGCAATCGCCCGATAATCGTTGATGCTGCCGAAGGTGTCCGGGTACTGCAGCAGCACGCCGAACGCCTCGGTGCCGGCCGCATCGCTATCGGCGCCGACCACCAGCTCGATGCCCAGCGGTTCGGCGCGCGTGCGCACCACTTCCAGCGTCTGCGGGTGCACGCCGTTCGACACGAAGAACACGTTCGACTTCGACTTGCACGAGCGCTTGGCCAGGGTCATCGCCTCGGCCGCGGCAGTGGCTTCGTCCAGCAGCGAGGCGTTGGCGATCTCCATCCCGGTGAGGTCGGCGCACATCGTCTGGAAGTTGATCAGCGCCTCCATGCGGCCCTGCGAAATCTCCGCCTGGTACGGCGTGTACGCGGTGTACCAGGCCGGGTTCTCCAGGATGTTGCGCAGGATGACGTTCGGCGTGAGGGTGCCGTAGTAGCCCTGGCCGATGAAGCTGCGGAACACCTCGTTCCGGTCGGCGATGGCGCGGATCTTCGCCAGCGCCTCCTCTTCGGTGACCGCCTGCGGCAACGCCAGCGGGGCGGCGGACTTGATCGAGCCGGGGACGATGGCGTCGGTCATCGACTCCAGCGAATCGTGGCCGATGACGCGCAGCATCTGCGCGATCTCGGCGTCGTCCGGGCCGATGTGGCGTTCGATGAACGCGCCGTGGTGTTCGAGGTCGCGCAGGGAAGGAGTGGGGTTGTGGCTCATGAGTGGGCATCCGAAGACTCGCGTGCCGTGCCGCACGCGGGGCGCCCCTCTGTCCTTTTGCCTGAGAGTTTGGAAGCGCGCTGGCTGCGCTTCGTGCCCCTTCGGCGCCGGATTCAACCGGTCTCTCCAGAGTGTTTGCGCGTGGTGGTATGGGAGCCTGAGCGATTACGGGCGTTGCGTCTTCGGCAGCGGGCGTCCCCGGTCTGGGGCCGCCTGCTTCTCCCACCATGCGTTTACCGCGGCGATTATACAGGCGGGCGGCGCGTGTTGCTGCCTGCCTGGATGCGGTTCAGGAACGCTCCCGCGTTATGCTCGGATGCCCCATTCCCCGGCCCACCGGAGCTCCCATGATCCGTATCGGCGAAATCGACCACGTGGTGTTGCGCGCCATCGACATCGCGGCCATGCAACGCTTCTACTGCGAGGTACTCGGCTGCCGCGAGGAACGCCGGCAGGACGAGATCGGCCTGGTGCAGCTGCGCGCCGGCGCCTCGCTGATCGACCTGGTAGCCATCGACGGCAAGCTCGGCCGCCATGGTGGCGCCGCGCCGGGCAGGGAAGGCCACAACATGGATCACCTGTGCCTGCGCGTGGAGGACTACGACGAGGCGGCGATCCTGGCGCACCTGCAGGCGCATGGCGTGCGCATTGGCGAGCTGGGTTCGCGCTATGGTGCGAGAGGCGAAGGCCCGTCGATCTACCTGTACGACCCGCAGGGCAACATGATCGAGCTGAAGGGGGGATTTTCCTAAAACGTTAGGAGGCTCGCTTGCAACGGCGGACAGGGCTGCAGCAGAACGGCGCGCTGGCGCGACGGCAGTCGCGGAGGCGTGACCGGTGGTTCCCATGGCAACGCACCTGGCGCGTAGCATGGGTGCTTTGGACACGAGTGCCGGCGCATGAACATCGAGACAGATCGCACCCTCCGCCCGGGCTTGACGTCCCTGATGGCCTTTGCGGTCTTGTTCGTGGCCACCCCCGCATGCAGTAGCGCGGCTGGTCCGGGCGGCCCAGGCAGCCGGTTGCCGCTGACCACGCTCGCGGAGGTGCCGTTGCCCGGCAGAGCCACGCGCTGGGACTACGCCAGCCTCGACCAACGAAGCCATCTTCTTTTCCTGGCGCACCTGGGCGACAGCGCCGTCGTCGTGTTCGACACCGCCCAGCGCAAGGTGGTGGCGACCATTCCCGACGTCAGCTCCGTCCACGGCGTGCTGTACGTGCCAGAGCTGGATCGGGTGTATGCGTCGGCGACCGGCGCCGATGAAGTGGTCGCGATCGACGCGAAAACCTTCAAGATCATCGCACGCGCCCCCGCGGGGGATTATCCGGACGGCATGGCCTATGCCCCGGACGTGCACAAGCTGTATGTCTCCGATGAACACGGTGGCACCGACACCGTGATCGACGTGCGGTCGAACGCCCGGGTGGCCACGATCCCGCTGGGCGGCGAGGTGGGCAACACCCAGTACGATCCGGTCACCCGGCACATTTTCGCGAACGTGCAGACCCGCAGGCAGCTGGTGGAAATCGATCCGGCTACCGACAAGGTGATCAGCCGGATCAGCCTTCCCGGTGCCGTCGGCAATCACGGCCTCTACATCGATGGCGCCTCACGTCTGGCCTTCATCGCCTGTGAGGACAACAGCAAGTTGCTGGTGCTGGATCTGACCAGTCGAAAGGTGCGGGCCAGCTTCGACGTTGCCGATGATCCGGATGTCCTGGCCTTCGATGCTTCGCTCGGCTGGCTCTACGTGGCCGGTGAATCCGGCGAGGTGTCGATCTTCAAGGTCACTGGGCAGGCCGTTCGACCGATCGCTACCGCGGTGCTGGGCCCGAATGCCCACGTCGTCGCCGTGGACGGCAGCACGCACCAGGCCTATTTCCCGTTGAAGCCTATGCTGGGCAAATCCAGGCTGCGAATCACGCAACCCCGGCTCTAGGCTGCTTCATCGCCCCGACCGAAAGCGCGTGAAACCCACGCGCTCCGAATTCCACGACGCGGCGCACTTCAGGCCCGCTACTCCCTGCGATGTTCCCCCGCTTTTGAGTGGTTCTACCAGCCTGGAAGTAGCCGTCAAGACTCGCAAATGATCTTTGACAGGCCGGCACCAACAAGGGTGGCGGAGGGCGATTAGCCTGTGTTATCGGGGTAGGGCAGTCGCGCTTTCGATCGAACCTGTTCAGGAACAGCTGCTACCTATGCAGGGCCGCCGAGCCATCGGCACGAAGAAAGGCACCAGTCGGGGATTTCTCATTTCCATGTGTTGGGTTGAGGGAAGGTTTTCGGGTTTCCCATCTTCCATTAGGCTCGCCGTACGTAGGCGTGCATCTCCGACGTCTTCCCCAGGAAAGTCTTAAAACTTCAGTGGCTGATTTCTTCCAGTGCCACACCCTTGGTCTGCGGGCCAAAAATGCCGATCATTGCAATGCCGACCACCATGGCGATTGCGATGAACATCGCCACTGCCAGCACGCCACCTGCATGGAGCAGATACCCGACGGCCAAGCCGGCAAATGCGGCCGCAATGCGGCTCCACGAATAGACGAAGCCCACCGCTCTGGAGCGTATGCGAGTCGGATAAAGCTCTGCCTGGTAGTTGTGGTACGCATACGACATCACGTTGGCCGCCAGCGTGAACACCACACCGAGCGCGATCAGCGCGACCGGGTTGTCCGCCATGGCGAAGGCCAGCATGCTCAGGCCCATCAACATCAGGCCCAGCATGATCTGCAGCTTGCGCTCGATGCGGTCGGCAAAGAGCACGCCGAGTAGCGGCCCCAGGGGATTGGCGATGGCGATGATGAAGGAGTATTCGAGGCTGTGCGTGATGGTGATGCCGCGCGCTATCAGCAGGGTCGGTACCCATGCCGCGAAGCCATAGAAGCCGATGACTTGGGCCATGTTGAATACCGACAGCATCAGAGTGCGCTTGCGGTATTGCGGCGAGAAGATCTCGCCGAAGTGCCCGCGGCCGGTCTCCTCAGCATGCGCCAGCGCAGGCGGCGGCAGCGGCTTGCCCGTCTCCGCGACCACCCGCTGCTCGATCGCCGCCATGATGGCTTCCGCCTCGTCGGTGCGACCCTGCAGGGCCAGCCAGCGCGGGCTCTCCGGAATCCCCTGCACCAGCAGCCATACCAGCACGGCGCCCATCGAGCCGATCAGCACCACCCAGCGCCAGCCGTCGATGCCCAGCGGGCTGAGGGGCACCAGCAGCCAGGCCAGCAGCGCCACCAGCGGCACCACGGCGAACGTGATGAACTGGTTGACGGAGAACGCGCGGCCACGCTCCGCACCGGGGATCAGTTCGGAGATATAGGTGTCGATGGTGACCAGCTGTACCGCGAAACCCACGCCGGCGATGAAGCGCCAGACGTTCAGCATTTCGCCGCTGTGCTGAAACGCCATGATCGCGGTGCAGGCCACGTACCACACCAGCGACCAGGTGAACACCGGCCGCCGGCCGTAGCGGTCCGCCATATGGCCGAACAGCACCACGCCCACCCACAGGCCCGCGAAGGTGCTGAAGACGAAGGTTCCGAAACCGGCGATCTTGATCGAGTCCAGGCTTGCGAAAAAGCCCAACGATTGCGATGTGAAGAGACCCGATTTCATCATGCCCGGAGCAACGTAGGCGGTGAAGAACAGGTCGTAGAACTCGAACACGCCGCCCAGCGAGATCCACAGAACGATCTTCCATATCGTGCGCGATGGCGGCAGCCGGTCGAGGCGGGCGGCGATCCTGGCGGAGGCAATTTCAGACACGTTGTTCACCTGTCAGCGGTGGGATTGATCCCGGTCGGGCAGTGCACGGCACCGGCGAGATCGCGGGGGAGTTCGACATCAGGATTCGACCGGAGCGAGAGGCGGAATGGAACCCGGGCGGACGCAGCGTCCGGGTCGCCTGCCATCCTCAGAAGGTCACCTTCACGTCTCCATAGATCAGCCGGCCGATGGGCGAGTACGTGCCGATATCGCTGGTGGTGAACTGGTTGGTGAAGGCGCGCGGGAAGATCGGTGGCATTTTGTTGTCGAGGTTGTTCACGCCAAGCGACAGCGTGATGCTCTTGTCGCTCGCCAAGCCCTCGGGCGTCCAAGTGTACGAACCGTGCAGATCCCACACGGTATAGCTCGGCACCCGGATACCCGGGAGGGTGCCGGCGGCGCCCGCGTCATTGACGTAGGAGATGTAGGTATTCGCCAGCATGAGGTCCAGGTTTCCGTAGGACCAGTCGAGCGTCGAGTAGAAGCTTGCCTTCGGCAGCGTCCCGGCGAACACGCCGATGTTGCTGGCGTTGCTGGCGTACTGCTGGTATGAGCTGCCTGCGAAGCGCTGGAACTTGTACGAGTTGAACAGCATCCCCTTGCTGGAGAACTCCCAGGTTCCGTAATGCGCCGTGGGAAGATCGTAATCCAGTCCCAGCATCCAGGAGTGCTCGATCAACACGCTCTGGTTGCGGAATTTGTCGATGACGTAGAGCTGTGAATACTTGCTCGGATCGGGCAGGCCGGTGGCCGGATTGGTGAGGAACGCCTTCAGCGAGCCCGGGGTCCCGAAGGGATCGGTACCGCCGAGGTTGGTGAAGTTGCCCGTGCTGACGCTGTCGAAGTAGCGCGACGCCGAACCCAACGCGTTGACCGATTGCATGATGGTGGTGAAGTCCGCGCCACCCGGGAAACCGCGCACGGTGATCGAAGAATAGTCCGCGGTGAGCGTCAGGCCCTTGATGAAGTTCGGATGGAATTCGAAACCGATGGAGCGCGACATCGAGGTGGATGGCTTGAGCGACGGGTTGACGCCGTCTTCGCCGTTGAAGGTGTTTCCGACGGCGTATTGCGACCCGAACACGATGCCGATGAGGCGGTCGGTCACCGGGCGGGTGTCGAATGGCCCGTAGGCCTGATAAAGCGGTGGCGCGGCGAAGGACTTCGTAAAGGTGCCATGAAGCACGAGCTGGTTGTCGAAGGGCTCCCAGCGGAAGCCGAGCTTCGGCGAGTTCTTGCTGCCGGCGTCACTGTAGTGCTCGAAGCGACTGGCGGCGGTGAGGTCGAATTGGTGCAGGCCGGGGATGCCCATGCTGCTCGAGGTGATCGGGATCAACGTCTCGGCGTACACCGCGCTCACGTTGCGGCCGTGACTGAAGGGATCGGTGAACAGGCCGCCGCTCCAGTTCTGGTCGTTGCCGGCGGTGGAGCCGCTGACAGGATCGGTGACGCGACCATTCGGGTCGGCATGGCCGGAAACCTCTTCACGCCGCCAGCTGACACCGACGGCGAGGTTTACCTGCCCCGCAGGCAGCTCGAACAGTTTGCCGACGGCGTGCGCATCCCAGGAGTAGAGCTTGCTGTCGCCGTGCAGCATCTCCGTGCCGAGCACGTTGGCCAGCGCGGCCGCCGGGTTGCCGGTCACCGCGAACGGATTGAGCGCCGGCTGCAGCACGAGCGGGTTGTCGATCGAATAGCCGCCGTAGACCATGCCGTAGGCGCCGTCTGCCACCGCGTTGCCGTTGGAGTCGTATCCGCCGGCGACGGCCCGCGCCAGATTGGGCGTAAAAATCAGGTTGGTGTCGCGCTCCGTCAGCTTGCTCTCGCTGTAATCGACGCTGGTATGCCAGGTCCAGGAGTAGGGCAGGTTGCCCTTGAGTCCGAAGGAGAAGCGATAGGCATCGGTGGTGTCGAACACCTGCTTGGGTCGCGACATGTCGGCGAAGGTCACGCCCGTCGCGGCGGTGGTCAGCGGGTTGTAGGGCGTGCCGGCCGGAACGGTCAGCGTGACATGGGAGAAGGGTTGGCCCGCAGCCGCCCAGGCGGTTGATTGGACCTTGTTCTGCGAGATCAACAGGTCGCCGGAGGCCTCGATCTGGTCCTCGGTGAAAGGCTGCGAGGTCATGTTCACGACGAGGTTCTTGTGCTCCTGCCGCTGCAGGAGCATGGCGTATTTGGAATAGTCGAATCCCTTGGATAGCTGTGCCGCGCTGGTGGTTGTGTAGACGCTCGGCGACAGGGCCGCGTAGCTGCCGGCGGTCGCGGCGGCGCCGGTCGGCACGGGCGGCGTGAGCAGCCCGGGCGCCAGCACGTAGTTGCCGCCAGCGACGACGCCCGGCAGGCCCGTGCCTGGAACGACGCCGTACATCGGGCTGGTGAACGAGCGTGCACTCTGGAAAAGTGGGCTGGTCCTCGCATCGCTGACGGTGGCCGTGATGTTCACCGGACCGATGTCGCCGCCGAACGTCACGTAGGCCGAGCGATCCTTGTAGCCACCGTCCGCCGCGCCGTAATGCGCGCCGACCGTCACGCCGTGGTAGTCGCGCTTGAGGATGAAGTTCACCACGCCGCCGACGGCGTCGGCACCGTAGAGCGAGGAAGCGCCGTCGGTGAGCACGTCGACCCGCTCCAGCGCGGCGGCCGGGATCTGGCTGATGTCGACGAAGTTCTTGCTGCCGCTCAGGCCGGCGACCCCATCCAGCGCCATACGCCGGCCGTTGACCAGCACCAGCGTCGGCAGGTTGCGCAGTTCGACCTGCGAGCCGCCGGCGGTGAACTGGTTGCGGTTCTGCGCGTTGCTCGCGCCCGCGTTGCTGCGGCCGGCGAAGGCGGGAATGGCCTTGCGCAAGGCGTCGAGCATGTTGGTCGAGACACCGGTCTGGCGAAGATCGCCGGCATCGAGCGTCGTAACTGGAACGGCCGCGGCGTTCGGATCGATCGGCAGCAAGGTGCCGGTCACTGTGACCTGGTTCAGATTGGCGACCTTGGGCGATTTGGTGGCCGTGGTGGTCGCCTGCTTTTGCTTGGTAAGCGTGCCCGCGTCTGCGCTTTGGGGCGTCGCGGCCATGGCGTGGCCGGTCAGGCCGAGGCCGATGATCAGCGCGCCGAACAGCGCCTTGCGTGGATAGTCGTGCATGTGATGTCTCCCCCAACAGTGATGTCGTGTCCAGTCCCCGGCAATTCGCGCAGCGAGCCCCATTCCTCATTCATTGATCTCCATCCCCCGGGCGCTACGCGGCAACTGCCATTCGATGTCTGTTTCAGTTCTCTCGGTAGGTCAGTACGGTGAAGCTATTGTCGAAATAGAAGTTCGGATAGAACGGCGCCACCGCGGTATCTACCTTCCTTGCCGGATCGACGCCCCCCTCGGCGGCGACCAGGTAGACGCGGCCGCGCTGCGGATCGAGCGCCAGCGTGCGCGCCATCGGACGGGTGGTTACGGCCTGCTCCAGGCGGTAGCGGTCGGGGCTCTGCTGGTCGATCACCATCAGGTCGGCGTCCAGCCCGTTGGCGGCGTATATGCGGTGCGTGGCCGGATCGAACGCCACGCCGTCGTTGCCGCGGCCGATCGGCAGGCTGGCCACCACGGCGCCGCTTTCCGCGTTCAGCACGGCCAGCAGCGGCTGGTCGCTGCGGCAGCCGACAAAGATGCGCCGGCTCGCCGGGTCGTAGTCCAGTCCGGTGGGCTGGTGGCACGGCGCGGTCGGCCAGGTGGCGGTGACCGCGTGCGTGCGGGCGTCGATGCGCACCACCGCATCGCGATCGCGCTCGGCCACGAACAGGTTGCCGTGGCCGTCTGGCGCCGATGCCTCAATGTGATGGCTGGACATCGGCAGCGTCGCCACCGGCTTGCCGCTGCGGGCGTCCATGAAGGCGACTTTCCCGCTGTCGCCCATGGTGAATATCAACTGCCCGGTCACCGGCTCGAAACTGCCGGCATCGGCGTCGTTGCCGAAGTGGATGCGCCGCATCGTCTTCAGCGACTTGAGCTCGAACTCGGTGGTCGAGCCGTCACCGTTGACGGTGTAGCCCAGCCCCAGCGACGGCACCAGGATCGCCTTGTTTGCACCGGCGGAGTCGGCGATGGCGGCCACCACCTTGTGCGTCGCCACGTCGAACACGGTGACGCCGTCGTGGCGGCGGCCGATGAACAGGTACGAGCGCGCGGCGTCATAGCTGAGGTAGTCCCACGCCGGGGCCTTGCCCGGCAAGGTCACGGCCGATTGCAGCCGATAGAAGCTGGCGGCGTGGCCGGATACCGGCAGCACCGCCAGGCACAGCAGCGCGGTCGCCATAGCCTGGAGTCCACGCTGTCGTGGGCGGCTGAACTGGGTGGACGAAGGCATCGGCCGGCCCCTACTTGCCCAGCGCGAACCAGAGCACTTCGCCGCCCTTGCCGTGCTCGCCGGGCGAGGCGGCCAGGTAGAGGCGGTTCAGCTCCGGCACCACGATGCCGGACTTCGCACCGACGGCGCTGGGAATGCGCGGCCGCGTGGCATAAAGGTCCGGCGTCACCTGCTGGTACACGCCAAGGTCGCCGTCGCCGCCGGGCAGATACACGCGCCTCCTGACGCTGTCCCAGAACAGTCCGTCCGAGGTTGCCGGGGCATCGAGCGTCGCTACGGTGGCGCCCGTATCGGTGTTCAGCACGAACAGCTTGCTGGGGCTGCGGGTGCCCACGAACAGGCGGTGGTCGGCCTCGTCCAGCGCCATGCTCAGGTTGGTCTTCGCGCCGCTCAGCGGCCAGCGTGCGATCACCTTGAAGGTCTTCTTGTCCACCACGTCCACTTCGTCGTGGTCGGCGACATTCACGAACAGGCGGTTGCCGTGCTGCTCGGCCTTCACCGCCTCGGTGTGATCGGAGTCGAAGCGCAGCTTGTTGTACACATGCCCGGTGAGCGGATCGACCTCGTTGAGGAAGCAGTCCTTCATGCCCACGTCCTTGCCGCCAGTGACGATGTACAGATGGCCGGTGGAAGGATCGAGCTCGGCCGAATCCGCACCCGGCTCCAGGGCGATGTGGCTGACCACCTTGTAGGTGGTGGCGTCGAACACCTTGGTCATGCCCTTGCCGCTGTCGGTGACGATCAGGCGGTTGGCCTTGGGCAGGTAGATGATCGCGTGCGGCGTCTCGACGCCGGTGAGGGTGCGCTCATGCCGGCCGGTGCGCAGGTTGAGCAGCTCCAGCGTGCCGTGGTCCTCCGCCGCCAGCCACAGGCGGTTGCCCTTCAGGTCATAGCCGAAGTGGTCGAAGTCGCCCGAGTAGCCGGGCTTCCAGCCGGTGCTGCGCCCGATCAGCGTGGCAGTGGGGTGGAGGTCGGCCACCTTGGCCGCCGGCACCGGCTGCATCAGCCCGGCAAGCGAGGGAATCTTCTTGCGCAGTTCGTCGCGGATCGCGAACCCTTCGCGCTTCAGCGCATCCTTGTCGTCGCCCGGCTTGTACGGGAACACGATGCCTATCGCACCGATGGTCTTGCCGCTGGCGTCGAGCAGGCGCGCCTCCACCTCGAAGCGGTGGCCGTTGACCTCCAGGTTGGGGATGCCGGTGTTGATGGCGCGCATGTCGTCGTCGTCGGCCTGCTTGCCGATGCGGCCGATGCTCGAACCCACCACCATGTTGACGCTCTTGCCCGGCGGCACGATGTGCAGCATCAGGATCAGCAGCTTCGGATGCGCGGCCATGGTCTGGTCGACCAGTTGTTGCGCATAGGTGTGGGTAGGCACGCTGGAGTCGAACGCGTAGGGCTGAGTCAGGTTGGCGACGTTGGAGATGCGGCGTCGCAGCTGATCGCGCACCACCTCGGCCTTCTTCGCCAGCGCGGCCTTGTCGTCGCCGGCGGCGTAGGGATAGACGATGCTCAGCGCGCCCACCGTGTCATCGGTGACGTCCTTCAGCGGCACCTCGACCTCGAAGTGGTCGCCCTCCTTGTTCACCTCCAGCACCGGCTTGCCGGTGTTGACCACGCCCATGTCGTCGGAATCGGCCGGCTTGCCGATGCGGCCGATGTTGGAGGCGATGATGACGTTGACGGTCTGCTTGGGCGGCGTCACGTGCATCGCCATGATGGCGATGTCCGGGTGCGCGGCGAGCGTTTCGTCCACCAGGTGCTGGGCGTAATTCGGTGCGGTCGTCTGCGCCAGCAGCGGCGGCGCCAGCAGGGTAGTGGCCAGGAGCATTGCGTAACGAACCATGGATTCCGTCCTCGACGATGGATGCGAAATGAAGCGGGTGTCGACGTGCCGTACGGGATGGCGCTGGCGGGGTGGATAGCAACGGACGCAGCACCACCGATTGCCCCTTTTTCCCCTTCCGCACGACCCGGAGCTGCGTGGCATGGACACTAGGGCAGCCACCTGACGGATACCTGTAACGATTCTTAAAATTCTTTCAGATCAGCATAGAGGCAGCGCCTGTCGCGCCGCGGCGCGACATAGGCATGGATTCCCCTCGCGCTCTGGAGCATGGAGCGACGCTCCGGCGCGCATATGCTTTGTGCGTCGCGTCACCAGTTGCGTTCAAGGCTGGCATACACTCATCGCGCGATGTCGGCAGACAGGTGCGCCATGAAAATTCTCATCGTCGAAGACCAGCAGCGCCTTGGCCAGTTTCTCAAGCAGGGGCTCAGCGAATGCGCCTACACGGTGTGCTGGGTCGGCACCTGCAGGGAGGCCCGTGATGCGCTGGCCGATACCAACTACGACGTGATCATCCTCGACCTGAGCCTGCCTGACGGCGATGGCCTGCATCTGCTCGCCGAGTGGCGCCGTTCGGGCTTCAACGAAGCGGTGCTGATCCTCAGCGCGCGCGACACGGTGGAGGACCGTATCAAGGGTCTGGACATCGGCGCCGACGATTACTTGCCCAAGCCTTTCAGCTTCGATGAGCTGCTGGCCCACGTGCGTTCCCTGTTGCGCCGCCAGTCGACGGTCAAGCAAACGGTCATCACCCACCGTTGCGTGCGAATCGACCTGCTCGGCCACACCGTCAAGCTGAAAGAGCAGCCGGTGGATCTGACCAGTCGCGAATTCGCTCTGCTGGAGATCTTCATGCAGAACGCGGGACGCACGCTTACGCGTTCGTACATTTCCGAGCGTATCTGGCCCGGGTTGGCCGACACCAACTTGCTGGATGTCTACATGAGCCGGCTGCGCAACAAGCTGGAAGCCGGCCTGGGCGAGCCGCTGTTCAAGACACTGCGAGGCGTCGGCTATCAGCTGGTATGAAATCGATCGGGGCGCGCATCACGTTCTGGTTCGTGCTGAGCGTCACGCTCACGCTGGCCTGCCTGTTCACTGCCGGCTATCACCTGCTTCAGGGCTACATGATTCATGACCTGGATCTGCTGAACGCCACTGAATTCCGGCAGATAAAGGCACGTCTGGGGCCGGACTACGCGACGTTGAACCCGGCGACTATCGACGAGCGGATCCGCCAGACCACGGAATACGCATCGGTGCTCTTCTACATCAGCATTGATGCGCCAGGGCATGGCAACCTTTTCCGTTCCAAGAACCTGGCCGGCAACCCGTTGCCTGACGTGAAGGACAAACGGGTCTTCAATGGCAAGATGCCCGGTGTCGGCGAATTGCGCATCGCAGAGTTCTTGCTGCCGCCGTTCGACGTCAGCATCGGTACACCGGTGGGCCAGATGCAGCGCGCCATGGTGGCCTATACCGAAGTCAGCCTGGCGCTGCTATTAGGCATGATCCTGGCCAGCATGGTGATCGGACTGGGACTTTCCCGCATGATGCTGCGTCCGGTTCGACTGATCGGCGAGACAGCCAACCGCATACGCTCCGACAACCTTACCGAACGCATCAGCGTCACCGGTATCGACGATGAGATTTCCGATCTAGCCCGGCTGTTGAACCAGATGTTCGACCGGCTCGAGTCCTCCTTCAATCAAGTTCGCCAGTTCAGCGCCGAGGTGTCCCACGAGCTCAAGACGCCCCTGTCACTGGTGCGACTGCATGCCGAAAAACTGCTGGTCGACGGCAACCTGAGTTCGGCGCAGGAGGATGCCGTGCAGGTGCAGCTGGAAGAGCTGGCGCGCATCAACCAGATGGTGGATGAGTTGCTGTTTCTCTCGCGCGCCGAGGCTCAGGGTATCCACATGAATCTTGTCGTGCAGAATCCGCACCGCTTTCTGCAGAGCTTCGAACAGGATGTCTGCGCCTTGGCTGAGCACCAGGGACGACGCCTGCGCTGCACGTGTCGCGGCGAAGGTTGGGTCGCGTTCGAGGAACGCTGGCTGCGGCAGGTCGTCCTCAACATTCTTACCAACGCCCTGCGGGCCTCGCCGCCAGGCGGCTTGATCACACTGCGGTCGGAATTTGTACCTCGTTACTGGCGCGTCAGCATTGAGGATGAGGGGCCGGGCCTGACCCGTGATCAGTGCGAGCGTGCCTTCGAACGCTTCGTGCGCTTCCACCAGAGCAGCGAGGAAGATCGTGGTAGCGGCTTGGGCCTGGCCATCTGTCGCAGCATCATCCAGCTGCACAACGGGCGCATCTATGCGGAGCCGCGCGCAGAGGGTGGGGGCTTGCGTGTGGTGTTCGAACTGCCTGCGAGCGACGAGCGTGTACAGAATGTTGCGTAACCCGAATTCTTTTATGGGCGGAAGAGTGGGTGATTAGGGGAAGTTATCGGGGTAGGGCCAGCGTCTGCTTTCGACTACGGATTCAGCCGGCCGATGCAACGAGTCGATGAAATCGCTCCGCCGGTGTTTCGTAGTCTAGGGTTTTCCTTGGCCACTCGTTCAAACGCCTTGCTGCGGCGTTGAGCTGAGCCTGCTTGTGTCCCGACAGGTCCGCCCCTTGGGGAAATACTGCCTCAAGAGACCGTTGGTGTTCTCGTTCGATCCGCGCTGCCAAGGGCTTTGCGGGTCACAGAAGTAAACCTGGATGTCCGTGGCCAATGTGAAACGGCGATGGTCGGCCAATTCCTTGCCTCGATCCCAGGTGAGCGACCGATAGAGTTCCCGCGGTAGATGGTGGGTATGCTTGATCAGCACCGACGACAGTCTCGGTGTCCTTGCCCGACACCTTCACTAGCATCACGTAGCGCGTCTGGCGTTCCACCAGTGCGGCGATCTGGGTATTCCTGCCGCCGAACAGTAGGTCACCCTCCCAATGGCCTGGCACAGCCCGGTCATCCGCTTCGGCCGGCCTTTCACTGATCGATACCATGTGACTGATTTGACCATGGTTATCCGTTTTTTGCGTGCGGTGCCGTGATCGACGCATGGCCCGCGTGCGTCGCAGGTGGCGCGAAGCAAAAACGGCGTTACATCGACCGACTGAATCCGACACCATAGCTTCGACAGGTCGGCGCGACGTTCGATAAGCGAAGACGCACCCTCGCGCCGATACCCCCGCGCGTTATGCGGCGAGCAATCGGGCTTGATCGAGAAGGCCCAGCGGTTGGTAGCGGTCAACGGGAATGCCAACCTGGCCGGGTTGGCTAGTTGAGTCGTCACACCGCGCTTCCGACTGACAGTGACTTCGCGTGACTACGCTGGAAGTCCGTTGCACTTGCGGAGGATGCTGTCGACCAAACGTTCCGGCATGAAACGGCGAAGGGACCGGACTTGGCGCGATTGCTTGGCTGCGGAATAGCGCAGCTTCGGTTGCCGGACGGTCGCAGCCTTGACCACCGTGTCGGCGACGACCCGCGGCGGATCGCCTGCTTCGACCCCCTTGCGCATTAGGCTTTCGCTGCGCAACCGTTCGTTGGCATACGCCGGAAGAGGTTGGTCCGCGCGCGTCAGGTTTTCTTCGAACGATGTGCGCGTAAGCCCGGGCTCAACAAGTGCAACACGGATAGCCTGTGTTATTGGGGTAGGGCAGAGTTACCCAAGTTGGCGAAACGTGCTCTCGTTTGACATCCCGATATGGTGTGCCGGCTCAGCGGTTATCCGTCACACAGGGTTGAGGTGCACCCGGGGGCGATGCGTCGGCGCCCCAGGAGACTGCAGTGAGCGTCACCTTGCCTTCGCCCTGGAACGAGGTCGCCGAGTGGCCCAGTTGCAGCTGGTAGTCGCCGGCGGGCTGCTGCCAGTGCTGGCTCTTGCCGTCGAACTTCGCCAGCAGGCGTGGGTCGGCGATGGCTGTGAGATGCGCGGACTGGCCGGGCTTCAGGCTGACGCGGCACCAGGCGGCCAGTCGCCGTGCATTGTTCAAACCGGGCAGGGTCACGTAGAGCTGCGGCACGTCCACGCCGGTTCGTGCGCCGCGATTGGTGACGGTGAACGAGGCGGTGAGCTTGCCGTTTTCCACATGCGGATTGAAGCCGCTGTAGTCGAAGTGCGTGTAAGTGAGGCCGTAGCCGAACGGGAACAGCGGTTCGAGCTGCTGGCGCTGGTACCAGCGGTAGCCCACGTCGGCGCCTTCGATGTTGTAGTCCACGTCCTGCGCCGGCTGGCCCTGCGGCGTGAGGCCGATCGACGCCAGGCCGGCGCCTGGGATGGCCGGGCGCGGCAGTTGCGATTCGTCGCGCGGCCAGGTCAGCGGCAGGCGGCCGGAGGGATCGACCTCGCCGTACAGCAGCCGCGCGATCGCCTCGCCGCCGGCCGCACCGGGGTACCACGCTTCCAGCACGGCGCCGGCCTTGTCCAGCCACGGCATCGCGACCGGGCCGTTGTTTTCCAGCACCACGATGGTGTGCGGGTTGGCCTTCGCCACCGTTGCCACCAGCGCATCCTGGTTGCCCGACAGGGCGAGGTGTGGCGTGTCGAAGCTTTCCGCCACCCACTGCTCGACGAACACCACGGCCACTTTCGATTGTGCCGCCAGCTTCGCGGCGGCGGCGATGTCTTCGCCGCTGGCGTAGCTCACCGTGCCGTGCGCGCGGTGCCTGATCGCGACCAGCGGTGCGGACGGCTGGTAGATGCGCGGGCCCGGCCATTCGGATGGTGGCAGGCCCGGCACCGCATTGCCTTGCGGCGACTGCACTGCGGAGGAACCGCCGCCGGTCAGCACGCCCTTGTCGGCATGACCGCCGATCACGGCCACGGACTGCACGGTGGACAGCGGCAGCAACGCGTCCTGGTTGCGCAGCAGCACCGCGCCGGCTTCCTCGGCGCGCTGCGCCACCTTGCGGTCGGCGGCGAAGTCGATGGGCGATTGCTTGGCGGGATGATCGATCACGCCGGCTGCGAACAGGCTGCGCAGGATGCGCCGGGCCATGTCGTCGATGCGCGACTGCGGCACCTGGCCGGAAGCCACCGCGGCACGCAGCGGCTGGTCGAAGTACACCTCCTTGTCGAAGGTCTCGCCGGCCGATTCCTGGTCCAGTCCGGCCAGCGCGGATTTCGCGGCGCTGTGGACCGCGCCCCAGTCCGACATCACGAAGCCGGGGTAGTGCCAATCGCGCTTCAGCACCTGGTTGAGCAGCCAGTCGTCCTCGCAGGCATATACCGCGTTGATGCGGTTGTAGGAGCACATCACCGAGCCCGGGTGGCCGGTGGCGATGGCGATCTCGAAGGCGAGCAGGTCGGACTCGCGCGCGGCGGCCTTGTCGATGTTCGCGCTCAGCGTGGTGCGGTCGGTTTCCAGGTCGTTGAGCGCGTAGTGCTTGATGGTGGAGACGAGGTGCTGGCTCTGGATGCCGGCGATGGCGTTGCCGGCGATCACGCCGGCCAGCAGCGGGTCCTCGCCCGCGTATTCGAAATTGCGGCCGTTGCGCGGGTCACGCACCAGGTCCACGCCGCCGGCCAGCATCACGTTGAAGCCGCGGCGGTGCGCCTCGCCGCCTATCATCGCGCCGCCTTCACGGGCGATCGCCGGATCGAAGCTGGCCGCGGTGGCCAGGCCCGAGGGCAGGGCGGTGGCGCCAAGCTTGTGCGGCTTGGCTACGCCGAGGCCGGCGTCGCTTTCCTGGATGGCCGGCAGGCCCAGCCGCGCGATCGCAGGACCGTAGCCGGCCGAACCCAGTGCGCCCGGCGCCATGACGTGGCCGTTCTCGGTGTCGCCGAAGTCGACGCGGATCAGGCGGAATTTCTCGTCCTGCGTCATCGCCTTCAGCACGAGGTCGGCGCGCTGGTCGGGCGTCAGTTTGGCGTTCATCCACGGGCGCGCGTCGCCGCTTGCGTTCGCGGCGGCGCATGTCCCGCCGAAGGCCAGCAGGGCGATGCCGATCAAGGAAGCAATGCGGGTCTTGTGAAGTGCCATGACGTCCCCTTCGTTTTTCCGGAACAGATTGGATGCATGCTCATCGCGGGTGCCGGGTGGCAAACGCGTGACTCGGCAGGTACGGGTTGCGATTCGATGCGGCGATCACGGCCCATGCCGTCGCGGCAAGGCATGGCCGGTGGTAGTACCAGGCATACAGCGCCACGATGCGTGGCTCGGGCGTGGCGTAGAGGAAGCCGCCCGGCGAGGCTTGCTGCGCAATCGCGTTGAACAGCGTGTCCGCCTTGGCCTCGTCGCCGACCCATCGCCAGGCGAGCGCGGCCTGCGCGGTGCCTTCCGTCCACATGCCGTCGCGGGCATCGGTGAAGGCGTAACCGCCGTTGACTGCATGCCTGCGTTCGATCCAGCCCAGCGCGCGCCGCCATGCTTTCGGCGCATTCGGCAGGAGTTGCGCCCAGAGCTGCACATCGAGGGCGGACGGCGAGCGCAGCGGCGTCACGCCGTCGCCTTCGGTGCCCGTCCAGAAATGCCCGCTCGCGGCATCCCATTGCTGCGCGACGAAATCACGGGCGCGCTTCGCCTGCGCGTTCCAGTCGTCGCCGGGTGCGGAGATCCGGGCCAGCCACGCGAACATCGCGGCCAGGTCGATGTTGTGCTCGGTCGATTTCCACGATGCCTTGCGTGGCACCTGCAGGTAGGACTCTATGCCGCCGTGGAAGCCGGCCGCGCCGTGCGCGTCCGACGCGTGGGCGACGACCCAGTTGGCGAGATGCACGGCGGCATCGCGCCAGCGCGTCTCGCCGGTGGCGTCGTGCAGCGCCAGCAACGCCAGCGCGGTCCACGCGACGTTCCCGCAGGAGCTGCCGTCCTGGTATGCGCCGGAGTACTGGTGCGCGGCATCGACCCATTGCTTGCGCCGCGCATCCTGCCAGCCGTTCGGCAAGGGCTTGTCGCCTGCGACGGCACCCGCGCGATACGCATCGCGCAGGCGCGTGTCATGCATGGCCGCGAGGCGCAGCGCTTCGCCGATGCGTTCCGCCTGTGGCCGCCTGCCGCAGGCGAGCAGGGCGATGACGGCGAGCGCGTTGTCGTAAGTAAACGCCGCCGAATGCAGTGGCAGCAGGGCGGGCGCGTCTTGCCCGCGCCTGCTGTCGTAGCTGCGTAGTAGTACCGGAGTGTTGCCCGGCAGCGCATCGACACGCACGGCGATGGCGTCGCAGCCTGCACGCTCGAGCGCTGCAATCCCGGATGTCGCGGGCATCGTGGTTGCCACGTGCGCAGGCGTTGCCGTGGACGCGGTGAGCAGCAGGCAGGCGAACAAGGCCGCCACTCCCGCTTTCGCGGGAATGGCGGCAACTGGGGAACTCGCCATGTTGTGTCGCCATCCCGCCATGGCACGTGGTCCGGCATGCGCCATGGCGGGAGCCTGTTGCACGGGCCCGGTCAGAAGTCCGCGCGCAGGCTGAGGTTGTAACGGGTGTCGTCGCGGAAGAAGCCCTTGGGCACGGTGGTGCCGTTGGTGTCGATGATCTCGCGGCTCTTGAACGTCGAGTTCAACAGGTTGGATACCTGCAGTGCCACCTTGACGTGCGGGTTGATCGCATAGATCAGCGATCCGTCCAGCTTGCCTTGGGACTCGGCCATGACCGGCAGGAACGGATAATCCGCCTCCTGGCCCGTGATCAGGAACTGCGAGCGCCAGTTCCACGCCAGTCGTGCCGACAGCGGGCCTTTTTCGTAATACGCGGTGAAGTTGAAGGTATCGCGGGACAATTCGCCGGGCGGCAGCTTGAGCTGGTTGACGCACTGCGTGGCCGGCAGATACGTGGCGGGGCAGTAGTTGACCACGCCGAAGGCCAATCCATGCGGCTTGATGTAGGTGTAGTTGGTCTGCACGCCGAAGCCGGACAGCCAACCAGGCAGGAAATCGAACTTCTGCTGGTAGGCCAGTTCCGCCCCGCCCACGCTGCCCTTCTGGTCGAGGTTGGCCAGGCCCGCTGTGTACTGCTCCGGATAGGTCACGCCGTTGTTCGTCACCGTGGTGTCCACCACGTTGGTGATGTACTGGATGGTGTGGTTCAACTGCTTCCAGAACAGCATGCCGGTCAGCGAACCGGCGTTGCCGAAATACCACTCCTGGGTCAGGTCGAAATTGTGCGCCGTGATGGGCTTGAGGTACGGGTTCGTGCCGTTGTAGCCGTTGCCCACCGTCGGCTCGGTGCTGCCATTGGTGCCGTAAGGCAGCAGTCCGCTGATCGACTGGCCGGCCTCCAGCTGGTTGAGCGCCGGCCGGAAGATCGACTCGGAGAATGCGAAGCGAGTGATGAGGTCGTCCGTCCAGCCGATCGACAGATTGAAGCTGGGCAGCCAGTTGCCGTAGCCGTTGCTGGCCTTTATCGGGCTGTATCCGCCGTTGGCGAAGGTCACGTATTGCTGCTGCTGCGCCGAGGTGAGCGCGCAGAACGTGCCCGGCGAGGCTGGTTGGGTGCCGTTCTTCGTTACGCCCTGGCAATACTGCGCGACGGTGGCGTTGCCGAGAGCCTGCTTCATGTCCGGCAGCAGCATGTAGCCCGCGGCATCGTCCTGGGTATGCACGTAGCGCACGCCGATGTTGCCGCTGATTTGCAGGCCGCTCAGGAAATCCAGGTTGCCGTTGCTGAAGTTCAGGCGGAGATAGGTGGCGTTGGTCTTCTCCCCGTTGGAGGAGATTTCCTGCGGCAGGTAATGCGTGCCGGGCACGAAGGTATAGCCGTACTGGTCGCGTTCGTAGTTGGTGTAATAGGGACTCCACCAGCTCCAGCCCGGATTGATGGCCAGCGACTGCTGGTTGATCTGCTTCATCGCGGCGACGGATTGCCAGAATTGCGACTGCGGATTCAGGTTGAAGAAGGGTGCGACCACGCCGAAATCGCCGTTGCCGAAGGCCGGCAGGTTGACGTGGTACGGGGAAACGTAGGCGGGTGTGTTTGCGGCCGTGACCGCCAGACCATTCCCGCCAGCGTAGGGCGTGCTGATGTCCCAGAAGTAGCTGTATGGCGAGGAATACAGCGTTTCTTTCTGGTCGCTGTGCCGGAAGCCGAACTGGATGTTGTCCAGCGGGCCCTTGTCCATGTCGAAGCTGCCGTCCAGGCGGAAGGCGCGCTGGTTGCCCCAGGACTTCTCCTGGTGATCCTGTGCCGCTGACCAATAGGTATTGTTGGGGTTGGCGAAATACTGGGCCGTCGTTTCGTTGGGATCGGGCGACAACAGTCTGATCGTGGGTACGTTGTCGCCGTGCGTGGCGACGTACCAGTTCGCCTGGGTCATCTGGCGGATGTAGTAGTAGGAATCCGAGTAATCGGAATGGGTGTCCTGCGCGTCCAGGCTGAGGTGCAGCCGATCATTGACGTTCCACTTCAGGTTGAAGGCGTAGTCGTTGGTCACATAACGCCGCTTGAAAGCGGCGGTATCGAGCTGCGTCGGCACGCCGCCATAGGTGAACGGCAGGAAGGTCGATGCGGCCGGGTCGCCCGAGATGGTGCCGGACTGGAATACCCCGTTGGCGTCGTACACCGGCGTGGTGCCCGCCAGCGGCACTGCACAACCGGCCAGCGTCTGGCCGTTGCAACCATCCGTCGATGCCTGCAGGGTGTGCTCGAAGGTGGTTTCGGAATCCGATGCCCGATTCCATATCAGCGCGGCCTGCCAGGTCTTGTCCGGGCTTTCCCATTGCAGGGCCAGTGCATGGCCAAAGCGCGTGCTGGTCTCGTCCTGGTGGCGAAGATCGCCGCCGACCGGCACGTAGCGATATTCGTCCGGTGCAAGGCCGGGAAAGGCGTCGGTTCTGCCGCCCGGCAGGTTGCAGCCATTGCAGCGCCGCTGGTAATCGACCACGGAAATCGCATTGTCGGTCTGGTCGATGCGGTCGTAGGCCACGTTGGCGAGGAAACCGAAGCGGCCGATCCCGGTATTCCAGTTGTGGCTGAACAGGCCGGCGATCTGCGGCGTGCCCTTCTTGGCCAGGTCACCCCAGTAGTCGCCGAAGGTGACGGAGGCCTGGGTATCCTTGTTGCTGTCGAAGGGCATGCGCGTGTTCAGGTTGATCGAGCCGGCGATGCCGCCTTCGATCATGTCTGCCGTCTGGTTCTTGCTCACCACCACCGAGCCGATCAGTTCAGGCGACACCGTCGAGAAGTTGAGTCCCTGGCCGCCGCCGGCGGAGAACACCTCGCGGCCGTTGAACAGCGTGCTGGTGTAGGGCAGGCCCTGCAGGCTGATGTCTGAACCCTGGATCGAGAAATGGTCCGGGTCGGCAGCGACGCCGAAGGCGCTGACGGCCACGCCAGGCACGCGTTGCAGGGCCTCGGTCACCGACAGGTCGGGCAGCGAGCCGGCGTCCTGCGCCGAGATCGCGTCGACCACGGTGTCGGCGTAGCGCTTGATGTTCTGCGCACGGTTCAGGCTGGACGAGTAGCCGTTGACGGTCATGCCGGTGAGCTGCTTCGCCTCCTTCTCGTTCGCCGTCGTGGCAGCGTTCTTCTTTTTTGCGACGACCTTCGAATCCTTCTTCGCTGCGGGTGCAGCCTGCGCGGTCTGGTCCGCATCCTGCGGTGCAGGTTGCGCATGCGACGGGCTGGCCACGAACAGCGTCATCGCGATCGCGATGGGCAGCAGGCGCAGTTGACTGGCGCCGCCTGCAAGCGGATGCACGGATTGCTTCTTCACTTCGTTATCTCCCCGGTTTTCAGTGAACGCTCGGCCAACGCAGTTCCGCCCCTCGACCTCGGTTTGTTCCGCCAGCCGTCCAGACCCCAGACCATCGCCCGCCGTCGGCGGCCAGGTGCAACCCCGTATGCCTTCGCAGCCGGCGGGTGGAAGTTGCAGTCGCATGGACGGCTGGCGGCGGAGCCGCCGCAGGGCGCTTCGCGAACCACAGTCGACGGACTTCCCCCTCCCTCCCTGCGTTGCGCCCCCGCACGACGAACTCCTGCACCCGTCGCAAGCTAATCAAATGTACCAGCGCTGTCAATAGAAAATACCAGCGCTGGTACTTTAGTGCGAAATTGCTGAAATCCGAATGGTTGTACGCGTTCCACTTGGGGTAGCATGGAACGCTGCAAACCATACGGAGCGGGATCTGCAGATGCCTGCGAGAATCGAAGACGTCGCTGCGCATGCCGGCGTATCCACCAAGACGGTATCCCGCGTGCTGAACGGCAATCCGAGCGTGCGTGCCAGGTTGCGCACGCGGATCGAGGCCTCGATCCGTGCACTCAACTACGTGCCGAATGCGTCGGCGCGCAGCCTGGCGGGGAACCGCTCGTACCTGGTCGCCTTGCTGTACGACAACCCGATGGCCGGTTCCAGTTACACCATGGAGCTGATCGTGGGCGTGCTGCAAGCGTGCAAGGGAACGCCGTACAACGCGGTGCTGCATCCGTTCGACGCAGCGGACGACCTGGCCGCGCGGATCGACGGCTTCGTGGCCACGCACCGGCCGGACGCGCTGGTGCTGGTGCCGCCGCACGCGAACAACGCCAAGTTGCTGCAACGCCTCGACGAGCTGGACATTCCCTACGCGACGATCTCCTCCAGGCTGCACCAATCGCGCATCGACGTCGGTTTCGACGAGCGCAGGGCGGCGGCCGAGATCGTCGAGCACCTGATTTCGCTCGGGCACCAGCGCATCGGCCACGTCGCCGGGCTGCAGGGGCACGGCGCCCGCAGCTGGCGGCTCGCCGGCTATCGCGACGCGCTGCGCCGGGCCGACATCGCTTTCGACGAGTCGCTGGTGGTGGACGGGGATTTCGCCTTCGCGTCGGGGGCGGCGGGCGCCCGGACGCTGCTCGACCAGCGGCGCCCGCCCACGGCGATCTTCGCGGCGAACGACGACATGGCCTGCGGCGTGATGCGCGAGGCCTACGAACGCGGACTGTCGATTCCCGGCGACCTGTCGGTATGCGGCTTCGACGGCACACCGGTATCGCAGCTGATCTCGCCCGGCCTGACCACGGTGCACCAGCCATGCCGCGAGCTCGGCTGCCTTGCCGTGCAAAGCGTGCTGCAGTCGATCCGCGATGCCTCCGCCCCCCAGCAGGCGCGGGTGCCCTACGAGGTGCACTTGCGCGCATCCACGGCCGCGCCCCGAAAACCGTAATATTCGTCCAGCACCGGCGCAGGGGGCCTGGCGCGCGGATCGACGAAGCGGAGGGGCGGTGATCGACGACGAGGCCGGAGTGGCGATGCGCGGGCTACCCATGCCCGTCGGTGCATGCGCGGATGCAGCGCTACCGGTGCACCGCGTCGGCTGGCCGTTCATCGCGATCTACGGCATGGCCTACATGGGCCTGTGGATGGCGTTGCTGCCGCCCATCCTGGTGGGCCTGGCAATGCGTGTGAGCGAGATTGCCCCGGCGCACGCGACGGGCAGCCTGTCGCTGGTGGTGGGCGTGGGGGCGCTGATTGCGCTGTTCGGCAACCCGTTCTTCGGCAGTCTCTCGGATCGCACGACCTCGCGCTTCGGCATGCGACGGCCCTGGCTGATTGCTGGCGCCGCGGGGGGAGTGGTCGGATTGACGGTCGTCGCGATGGCCGTGACGGTTCCGCAACTGCTGCTGGGCTGGTGCATCACGCAGCTTGCCTACAATGCGCAACTGGCCGCGCTGACTGCAATCCTCGCCGATCAGATTCCAGCGTCACAGCGCGGCATGGTATCCGGCATCGTGGGTGTCAGCCTGCCGCTGGGTATGGTGGGAGGCACCTATCTGGTGGAGCTCCTTGCGTATTCCACGCTGGCTATCTTTCTGGTACCCGCGGTGATTGCCTTGGCCGGCGCATTCCTCCTGGCCTGGGTATTGCCCGACCATCGTCTGGCTGCAATGCAGCGGCCGCGTTACGGGTGGCGCGAATTCCTGGGCAGCTTCTGGATCAACCCGCTGCGCTTTCCGGATTTCGCCTGGGCGTGGGGCAGCCGTTTCCTGCTCTATGCCGGTGTCGCGCTGCTGATGACCTACCAGGAGTTCTATCTGATCCATCAGTTGGGCTGCGCCCCGACTGCTGTGCCGCGGTGGATCTTTCTGTCGACCCTGGTGCAATCCGGTGCGGTAGCAATCTCCAGTGTCGTGGGCGGCGGGCTGTCGGATGCCCGCGGGCGGCGCAAGGCTTTCGTCTGCGGTACGGCACTGATCTATGCGCTGGCCTTGTTGATGATCGCCTTTGCCACTTCGTACACCTATTTCCTCGTAGCCATGGCGATCACCGGCATCGCGCAGGGGGGATACCTGGCCGCGGATCTGGCGCTGGTGACCGATGTGTTGCCAGAACGGGAAACACATGCAGCCAGGAACCTTGGCATCTTCAACATCGCCAACGTCATGCCGCAGTCGCTGATGCCGGCAATTGCACCGGGCATCCTTTTGGCGAGCGGCGGGAGTTATACGGTTCTGTTCGCCATGGCAGCGGCCCTCGTTGTGCTTGGAGCCTGGGCCATCCTGCCGGTGCGTGGCGCGCGCTGAAGATGGCCAACTTGTGTACCAAGCGTGTACCAGGCGCTCGAACGACCCCCTGAAAAGACGAAAGCCCGCATTTCTGCGGGCTTCGTTTACAATTGGTGCCCAGGAGAGGACTCGAACCTCCACGGAGTTGCCCCCGCTAGCACCTGAAGCTAGTGCGTCTACCAATTCCGCCACCTGGGCAGGTGTCACGTCGCTCGGTGAGCTGCGTGAGCCGCGTAATTTAGGCATCTGCCGGCGGCTTGTCAACACTTTTCACATCCATTCGCTGCGACGTGGCATTCTCCGCGGCGCAAACATCACAAGGACCTTGAGTGACCAGAAAAACTCCCCCCCATTCCGGCAATCCCCAGGACTCGCGTTCCGCAAAGAAGCCCGCCCAACGGGCGCCGCGAGCCGCCACTGCACCCGACAAGCGCAACAAGGCTGCCGCAGGCGCCGTGCGCGATCCCCATGCCGATCGCGAGGCGCAGCGTTATGCGCGCCCGATCCCCAGCCGCGAGGCGATCCTCGCCCTGCTCGAACAGCGCGGCGAATTGCTGACCGAGGCACGCATCGCCGAGGCGCTGGATATCCACGACGAAACCGACCTCGAGGCGCTGCGCAAACGGCTCGCCGCGATGGTGCGCGACGGCCAGCTGCTGCTGGGCCGGCGCGGAGGCTACGCGCCGACGCAGAAGCTCGACCTGATCGCCGGCGTGGTGCTGGCCAATGCCGAAGGCTACGGCTTCCTGCGACCGGACGAGGGCGGCGACGACCTGTACCTGTCGCCACAGCAGATGCGCGCGGTGATGCACGGCGACCGCGTGCTGGCCAGCGTGGTCGGCATCGACCGCCGCGGCCGCCGCCAGGGCGCGATTGCCGAAGTGCTGCAGCGTCGTTCGCCGCGACTGGTCGGCCGGGTGGTGATCAACGATGGCGTGACCCTGGTGACGCCGGACGACCGCCGCCTGAACCAGGACGTGATGATCAAGCCCGGCCGCGAGCTGGGCGCGCGTTCCGGCCAGATCGTGGTGGCCGAGATCACCGACCCGCCAAGCTTGCAGCGTGGCCCGATCGGCGAGATCCGCGCGGTGCTGGGCGAACGCCTGCAGCCGTCGCTGGTGGTGGAGATGGCGATCGCCAGCCACGACCTGCCGCACGAGTGGCCGCCGGAGGTGCTGCGCGACGCGGCGCAGGTGGAGTCGGTGGTGACCGCCGCCGAGCGCGAGGGCCGCACCGATATCCGCCAGCTGCCGCTGGTGACCATCGACGGCGCCGACGCGCGCGACTTCGACGATGCGGTGTATGCCGAACCCAAGCGTGGCGGCGGCTGGCGCCTGATCGTGGCGATCGCCGACGTCTCGCACTACGTGCAGGTCGGCAACGCGCTGGATCGCGAGGCCTACGAGCGCAGCACCTCGACCTACTTCCCCGGTTTCGTGGTGCCGATGCTGCCGGAGACCTTGTCCAACGGCATCTGCTCGCTGAACCCGAAGGTCGAGCGGCTGTGCATGGTTTGCGACATGCTGGTCGATGCCGAAGGCAACGTCACCAAGTCGAAGTTCTACGACGCGGTGATGCTGTCGCATGCGCGGCTCACCTACGACAAGGTGTGGCAGGCGGTGGGCCTGCGCGAGAAGGATGCACGGCACGAAGTGGCTGACGTGCTGCCGCAGCTGGAGAACCTGCACGCGCTGTACCAGGCGATGGCGGCGCAGCGCAAGCGCCGCGGCGCGATCGACTTCGAGACGCCGGAGGTGAAGTTCCGCCTCGACCAGACCGGCGGGGTCGAATCGATGGGCGCCACCGAGCGCAACGATGCGCACAAGCTGATCGAGGAATGCATGATCGCCGCCAACGTACAGGCGGCGCTGTTCCTGGAGAAGAAGAAGATTCCCGCGTTGTTTCGCGCACACGAGCCGCCGCCGGCGGAGAAGTACGAGGACCTGCAGCAGTTCCTGCGCGAGTTCAAGCTGCGCATGCCGCCGGTGGATGAGGTGACGCCAGGGGATTTCTCCGAGATCCTGCGCATGGTCAAGGACCGCCCCGAGCGCGAACTGATCCAGAACGTGTTGCTGCGCTCGCAGAGCATGGCGGCGTACCAGCCGGACAACCGCGGCCATTTCGGCCTCGCCCTGCAGGCTTACGCACACTTCACCTCGCCGATCCGTCGCTATCCCGACCTGCTGGTGCACCGCGCGATCCGCTTTGCGTTGACTGGCCGCAAGCCGACCGACTACGCCTATACGCCCGCCGAGATGGCGGCGATGGCGATCCACTGCTCGCAGCGCGAGCGCCGTGCCGAGGAAGCCGAGCGCGACGTGGACGAGCGCTTCAAGTGTGCATGGATGGAAAAGCACATCGGCAGCGAATTCGACGGTGTGGTCACCGGCGTCACCTCGTTCGGCCTGTTCGTGGAACTGGACGAGTCGAAGGTGTCCGGCCTGGTGCACATCAGCCAGTTGATGAACGACTATTACCACTTCGACGCCACCCGGAAATTGCTAAAGGGCGAGCGCACCGGCGCGCAGTTCCGCCTCGGCGACCATGTGCGCATCCAGGTGCTGCGTGCGAGCCTGGAGGATCGCAAGATCGACTTCCGTCTGGTTTCCCCGCGCACGCCGGCCCCGGCGCCGACGGGCAGCGGCAAGGCGTATGACTATGCCGCCGCGGGCGAGCGTTATTCGTTGCCGAAGAAGGCTGCCGCCACGAGCAAGGCACCGGGCATGTTTGGCCGCGCAGCCAAGGCGATTGGCCGCGCATTCGGCCGCAAGGAGGCCGAGGTCGCCGCGCCGCCGGCGCCGGCACCGCGCAAGGCGGTGGTGAGCGATAATCTGCCGCCGCGTGCAGCGGCGGCGACGCGTCAGCATGCTGGTGGCGGGCAGCAGCAGGGCCGCAGGGCCGAGCCGTCGTCCGACCGTCGTCCACGCAAGGGCGGTTCCGCCAAACGCGGGCCGGCTCCCGCCGCCGCTCCGTCGGCGCCGAAGAAGCACGGCGGACGCAAACCGAAACCGAAAGGCAAGTCATGAGTGAGAGCTGGATCGTCGGGATCAACCCGGTCGAAGGTGCGTTGAGCAACGATGCCGAGCGCGTGCGCGAAGTGCTGGTCGAGCACGGCCAGCGCAATGCCCGCGTGCTGGAGCTGGCCGAGCGCGCGAAGAAGTTGAAGATCCCGGTGCAGCACCGCCCGCGCGACGAGCTGGACAAGCTCGCCGGCGAAGCGCGTCACCAGGGCGTGGTGGCGCGTTATGAGGCGGCCCCGGCGGCGCACGAAAGCGACCTGGCCGGCCTGCTGGAGCGCGATGGCGGCGACGCGCTGGTGCTGGTGCTCGACGGCGTCACCGACCCGCACAACCTCGGTGCCTGCCTGCGCAGCGCGGCGGCGGCGAAAGTCACCGCGGTGATCGTGCCGAAGGACCGCGCGGTGGGGCTCACGCCGGTGGTGCGCCGTGCCTCGGCCGGTGGCGCCGACCGGGTGTCGCTGATCGCGGTGACCAACCTGGCACGCACGCTGCGCGAGCTGAAGGACGCCGGCGTGTGGATCACCGGCCTGGCCGGCGACACCGACACCACCGTCTACGACGTCGACTTCAAGGGGCCGGTGGCGCTGGTGCTGGGCGGTGAGGGCGAAGGCATTCGCCGGCTCACCCGCGAGCTGTGCGATTTCGTGGCGAAGATCCCGATGCCGGGCACGATGGAGAGCCTCAACGTCTCCGTCGCCACCGGCGTGGTGCTGTTCGAGGCGTTGCGTCAGCGCGGAGCAAAACGATGAATTTCTTCTGGTACGACTGGGCCGGTTACCTCGGCGTGGCGCTGGTGCTGCTGGCGTTTTTCCTGCTTCAGGAGCGCAAGCTGCAGGGCAGCGGTCTCGTCTATCAGTTGATGAACGTGCTGGGTGCGATCGGTGTGATGCTGTCGCTGGGCTTCGGCAGCTTCAACCTGTCGGCGTTCATCATGCAGGTGGCCTGGCTGCTGATCGGCAGCTACGGCATCGTGCGCGGCATCAAGCGCCGACGCGAGGCTCGCGAGCTGCCATAGCGGCGGCGTGCGCAGGGACGACCCTGCGCGCTTTTCCATCGCGGGGACGGCCCTGCCACACACAGAGGAACACCCCATGGCGTGGATCTATCTGTTGCTGGCCGGCCTGTTCGAAGTGGTCTGGGCGATCGGCCTGAAATACACCGATGGTTTTACCCGGCCCTGGCCCACGGTCGGCACGCTGGCGGCGATGGCGGTCAGCATCGTGCTGCTGGCGATGGCGGTGAAAACGCTGCCGATCGGCACCGCGTATGCGATCTGGACCGGTATCGGTGCGGTCGGCGCGGTCGCGTTGGGCATCGTGCTGTTCGGCGATCCGGCCACGCTGCCGCGGCTGCTGTGCGTCGCGCTGATCCTGGTCGGCATCGTCGGCCTCAAGCTCACCGCTGGCTAGCCGAAGAACAGCAGGGCGGGCACCGCCCGCCGCTCTCGCGTAAATCATTCCACTGCAAAAGCCGGCGGGCGGTGCCCGCCCTGCGGAGCAGCGTACGCTTGGGGTCACTCGCCGAGCTTGGTGGTTTCCGGGCTCGAGGTGAGGTCGCGCTTGCTGCGTTGCTTGTCCAGCGGCTCGCCGGTGACCTGGAACCACACGTTTTCGGCGATGTTGGTCGCATGGTCGCCAATGCGCTCGATGTTCTTGGCCATGAACAGCAGGTGGGTGCACGGCGTGATGTTGCGCGGGTCTTCCATCATGTAGGTGAGCAGCTGGCGGAAGTAGCCGGTATAGGCCTCGTCCAGCACCACGTCGTCCTTCCACACCTGGTAGGCACGCTCGGCGTCGCGGTCGCGGTAGGCCGCCAGTACTTCGCGCACTTCGCCGGCGGCAAGCGTGGCCAGCTGGTGCAGACCGCCGACCGGCGCTACCGGCGCCACCATCGACAGCGGGATCGAGCGCTTCGCCACGTTGGCGGCGTAGTCGCCGATGCGTTCGATGTCCGAGGCGATGCGCAGCGCGGCATACACGTTGCGCAGGTCGCTGGCCATCGGCGCGCGCAGCGCCAGCAGGCGCACCACGTCGTGGCCGATTTCCTGTTCCAGCTGGTCGATCGCGTCGTCGTTGCCGACCACGCGTTGGGCGGCGCGCTCGTCGCGGCGTTCGAGCACGTCGATGGCGGCTTCCAGCTGGGTCACCGCCAGCTCGCCCATGCGCACGATTTCGCCGGTGAGCCGGGCCAGTTCGCTGTCGTAACTCTTGATGATGTGGTCGGTGCCGGTGTTCATGGTGGGGTCCTGTGTGATCAGCCGAAGCGCCCGGTGATGTAATCCTCAGTCTGCTTCTTGCCCGGCTTGGTGAAGATCTTTTCGGTCTGGTCGAACTCGATCAACTCGCCCAGGTACATGAAGGCGGTGAGGTCGGAGACACGCGCCGCCTGCTGCATGTTGTGGGTGACGATGACGATGGTGAACTGGCTTTTCAACTCCTCGACCAACTGCTCGATGCGGCCGGTGGCGATCGGGTCGAGCGCCGAGGTCGGTTCGTCCAGCAGCAGCACCTCGGGTTTCAGCGCGATCGCGCGGGCGATGCACAGGCGCTGCTGCTGGCCTCCGGAAAGGCCAAGCGCGTTCTGCTTGAGTTTGTCCTTCACCTCGTCCCACAGCGCGGCACTGCGCAGGGCCTGCTCCACGCGGCCTTCCATGTCCGCCTTCGACAGCTTCTCGTGGTGGCGGATGCCGTAGGCGACGTTCTCGAAGATCGTCATCGGGAACGGTACCGGCTTCTGGAACACCATGCCGACCTTGCTGCGCAGGCGGTTCAACGAGTAGCCGGGGTCCAGGATGTTGTCGCCGTCCAGCTCGATCGAGCCCTTCGCCTCGAGCTTCGGGTAGATCGCGTAGATGCGGTTGAAGATGCGCAGCAGGGTCGACTTGCCGCAGCCGGACGGGCCGATGATCGCGGTGACCTGCTTCTCCGGGATATCCATGCTGATGCCTTTCAGCGCCTGGAAACCGTTGTAGTAGAAGTGCAGGTCGCGCACGACGAGCTTGGGCGCGGCAGCCGCCGCTGCCGCCACCGGTGCCGGGTTCGTGGCGAGGGCGGAATCAGTCATGGGACACCTTGGTGCGGGAAAGGATCAGGCGCGAGGCCAGGCTCAGCAGCAGCACGAACATGGTGACCACGAATGCGCCGGCCCAGGCCAGGGCATGCATCGCGTCGCCCGGATCGTTGGCGTACTGGTAGATGATCTGCGGCAGGCTGGACATCTTGTCCATCGGGTTGACTGCCATGTAGTTGTTGCCGAACGCCGTGAACAGCAGCGGCGCGGTCTCGCCGCTGATGCGCGCCAGCGCCAGCAGCACGCCGGTGATGATGCCCGAGCGCGCCGCGCGGATCAGGATCTGCAGGGTCAGCTTCCACTGCGGCACGCCCAGCGACAGCGCCGCCTCGCGCAGGGTGGACGGCACCAGCCTCAGCATCTCGTCGGTGGTGCGCACGATCACCGGCAGCGCGATCAGCGCCAGTGCCACGCCGCCGGCGAAACCGGAGAAGGTGGTCGAACCGTGGGTGAGGGCGGTGCTCGGCAGCACGATGATGGTGTAGACGAACAGGCCCATCACGATCGACGGCGCCGACAGCAGGATGTCGTTGAGGAAGCGGATCGACTCGCCCAGCCGGGTACGGTTCGCGTATTCGGCCAGCCAGGTGCCGGCCAGCACGCCGATCGGCGTGGCGATGCCGATGCCGATGAAGTTGATGATCAGGCTGCCGACCATGGAGTTCAGCAGGCCGCCATCCTCGCCGTAAGCGGTGACCTTGGTGAACAGCTTCAGGTTCAGCGCACCGATGCCTTGGCGCAGGGTTTCCCACAGGATCCAGGCCAGGAACGCCAGGCCGACCAGGGTGGCCAGCGTGCTCAGCACCATCGCCAGCGCGTTGGTGAGGCGGCGGCGCAGATAGGGCGAATTCATCAGCGGCCCTCCTTGCTGGCCAGCCGGCGCAGCATCAACCGCGCGATCAGCAACACGATGAAGGTGACCACGAACAGCAGGAAGGCCAGTGCCATCAGCGCGGATTTCTGCAGACCCACCGCCTCGCTGAACTGGTTGGCGATGGTGGAGGCGATCGAGGCGCCCGGGTCGAGCAACGAGGCCGACAGGTGCATCGCGTTGCCGAGCACGAAGGTCACCGCCATGGTCTCGCCCAGCGCGCGGCCGAGCCCCAGGAAGATGCCGCCGATCACCGCCGAGCGGGTATACGGCAGCACGATGTCCCACGACACCTCCCAGGTACTGGAGCCCAGCGCATAGGCCGACTCCTTCAGCCGGGTCGGCACGGTCTGGAACACCTCGCGCATCACCGAGGAGATGAACGGGATGACCATGATCGCCAGCACGATGCCGGCCACCAGGATGCTGGCGCCGAACGGATAATCGCTGCCGAACAGCTTGCCGACGAATGGCACGTGTTCGGCCACCCACGACAGCTTGCCGTCGTCGGGCTTGTTGCCGAGGTTGCTGGTCAGCCACGGCTTGATGTGGTCGGCAAAGAACGGGGCGAAGATGAACAAGCCCCACATGCCGTAGATGATCGAAGGGATGCCGGCCAGCAGTTCGATCGCCGAGGCGACTGGCGTGCGCAACCAGGCCGGCGCGACTTCGGAAAGGTAGACCGCGATGCCGAAGCTGATCGGCACCGCGATCAGCAGGGCGATGAACGAGGTAACGACCGTGCCGTAGACCGGCACCATGGCGCCATAGACGTCGTTGCCCGGATCCCACTCCGAGCTGACCAGGAAGTGCCAGCCGAATGCACCGAAGGCGTCGCGGCCGCCCCACAACGTGGCGCCGGCGGCACCGAGCAGGGACGCCAGCACGATCAGCGCACAGCCCTTCAACAGCCAGCGGAACAGCCGCTCGTGGCGGGCATCGCGGCGGCTGCGCTGTTCCAGGATGTCGGTGGCCTGGATGGCCGTGTCGGTCGCTGGCATGGTGGTCCAGTGGTGCGGGATGGAAACTCGAAATCCCCCGCCGACAGGATCGACGGGGGATTTCCTTTTACAGCATCAAGCTCAGTGCTTGAACTCGGACGCCCAGTACGCCTCGATCTGGCTGACCAGCGAGGCCGGCAACGGCACGTAATCCAGTTCGCTGGCGGCCTGCTGGCCGTGTTCCAGGGCGGACTTGAAGAAGTCGAAGGCGACCTTGCTGTTGCCGGCGTTCTTCGGCGACTTGTACATGATCATCCAGGTGGTGGCGGTGATCGGCCACGCCTGCTTGCCCGGTGCATTGGTCATGATCAGGTTGAAGTCCTTGGCGCTGGCCCAGTCGGCGGTGGCGGCGGCGGCGGCGAAGGCCTCGGCGCTAGGCTTCATGAAGTTGCCGCTGGCGTTCTTCAGGTCGACCCAGGCGAGCTTGTTTTTCACCGCATAGGCGTATTCGACGTAACCGATCGAGCCCTTGATCTGGCGCACATACTGCGACACGCCTTCATTGCCCTTGCCACCCACGCCGGTCGGCCATTCCACGGCGGTGCCGAACTTGACCTGGCTGGCCCACTCCGGGCTGACCTTGGACAGGTAGTTGGTGAAGTTGAACGAGGTGCCCGAGCCGTCCGAGCGATGCACCACGGTGATCTTGCCGGCCGGCAGGGCCAGGCCGGCGTTCAGCGCGGCGATCTTCGGGTCGTTCCAGTTCTTGATCTTACCCAGGAAGATGTCGGCCAGGGTGGCGCCGTCCAGCTTGATCTGGTCGGCCTGCACGCCGGTGATGTTGACCACCGGCACGATGCCGCCGACCACGATCGGGAACTGACCCAGGCCGAACTTCTGCAGGTCCTCGGCCTTCATCGGCGCGTCGGAGGCGCCGAAGTCGATGGTGCCTTCCTTGATCTGCGCGATGCCGGCACCGGAGCCGACCGACTGGTAGTTGAGGTGGTTGCCGGTCTTTTCGGCGTACGCGGCCGACCACTTGGACATGACCGGGTAGACGAAGCTGGAGCCGGCGCCGGTGATGTCGGTGGCCTGCGCGGCCACGCCGAAGGTCGAGGCCACGGCAAGCGCGGCGACGGCGGCGAAGCGAAGCGGGGATTTGCTGATGGTCAACACGGTAGCTCCTTTGAGGGAAGTCGGATGCGACCTCTCCATTTCAGGCTTTTCGTGTTGCCATTGAATGAAATGAATGTTGCAGTCGTATGACAATCTGTCACATGACGTTTCGTGGCGGACGGTTCCGGCCCGCCCGTGGCGCAGGATCAGGCCGCGCTCAGGCCGCTGTGGGCCTGCTCCAGCAGCTCCAGCTGGCGCCAGCGGTTGACCACGCTGCAGAACAGCTCGGCGGTACGTTCGGCGTCATAAACCGCCGAGTGCGCCTCGCGGCTGTCGAACGCGTGGCCGGCTGCCAGCACCGCCTTGCTCAGCACGGTCTGGCCGTAGGCGAGGCCACCGAGGCTGACCGTATCGAAGCAGCTGAATGGATGGAAGGGATTGCGCTTGTGGCCGCAACGGCGCACTGCCTGGTTAAGAAAGCCGAGGTCGAACGCGGCATTGTGGCCGACCAGGATCGCCCGCTGGCAGCCGGCCTCGCGCACCGCCTCGCGCACCGCATGAAAGATATGGTCCAGCGCCTGACGCTCGGCCAGTGCGCCGCGCAGCGGGTTGGTCGGGTCGATGCCGGTGATTTCCAGCGAACGCGGGTCCAGGTTCGCCCCGGGGAACGGTTCCACGTGCGTGGATACGGCAGGCTGCAACTGCAGGTAGCCGGCTTCGTCCATCACCAGCGGCACCGCGGCGATTTCCAGCAGGGCGTCATGTTCGGCGTCGAAACCGCCGGTTTCCACGTCGACCACCACCGGCAGGAAGCCGCGGAATCGCTCGGCCATGCGTGGCGCGGCGCTATTGCTGAGAATATCCATCAGCGAAGCATATCAGTCGCCGCGCGTGGCATCGGGTGGCGCTTGGGGGGGCTTGCCGCGCGAATGTCTTGAATGTGTCATGAAAGCGGCATCCAACCGTAAAAATCCATGGGCAGACTTGTTAATGAATCGCTAGCCGGCCATCAAATCGAGGGGGCGATTGAGATGTTTTCCACCAACTTTCGGAGTAAAGACATGCGTTCCAAACTGATTGTGGTAGCAATTGCTGCCGGCCTGGGCGTCAGCAGCTTCGCGGCTGCCGCGGCGAAGCTGCCGCAGAAGACGGCTGTGGTCAGCAACAGCGAAGTCGAGCTCCTGAAGGCACAGCTCGCCACGCTGCAGGCCAAGGTGGATGAACTGGAACAGCGCACCGACGCCCAGTCCGACATCAACGTCAGCACCGGCCAGGCAGTGGAGAAGGCCACCAACGTGACCGCAACCAGCGACAAGAAGCTGGCCGCGCTGGAGAAGGCGATCAACAACACCACGCTGTCCGGCAAGATGTTCTTCGACTTCACCAACATCAACGACAAGAACAGCGACAAGGGCAAGAGCGACAAGTCCGGCTTCGGCCTGGACGTGAAGCGCTTCTACCTCGGTATCGACCACAAGTTCAACGACATCTGGTCGGCCAACCTGACCACCGATTTCAACTATGTCAGCAACGATGGCCAGACCAACCTGTTCGTCAAGAAAGCCTATGTGCAGGGCAAGTTCGACGACGCTGCGGTGTTCCGTGTCGGTTCGGCCGACATGCCGTGGATCCCGTTTGCCGAGAAGTACTACGGCTTCCGCTACGTCGAGAACACCCTGACCGACCGCCTGAAGTACGGCAACTCGGCCGACTGGGGCCTGCACCTGGGCGGCGACATCGGTGCCAGCAAGTCGCTCAACTACGCGGTGTCGGTCGTCAACGGCAACGGCTACAAGAACCCGGGCCGCAGCAAGGGCGTGGATGTCGAGGGCCGCGTCGGCTTCGTGCCGTTCGAGAACATGATCGTGGCGGTGGGCGGCTACAGCGGCCATCGCGGTCAGGAGACCGAGAACATCAACGCACCGAATACCGCCCAGCGTGGCGATTTCATGGTGGCCTATGCCAGCAAGGACTTCCGCCTCGGCGCCGAGTACTTCACCGCGAAGAACTGGAACAACGTGCTCACCACAGCGACGGACAAGGCCGATGGTTACTCGCTGTGGGGCAGCGTGGCCGTGGCCGATGGCGTGAACCTGTTTGCCCGTTACGACAACGCCAAGCTCAGCAAGACGCTGGACAGCGCCAACAAGGATGTCTACTACAACGCTGGCGTCGAATTCCAGGTGACCAAGGGCTTCAAGCTGGCCGGTGTGTGGAAGCACGAGAAGGCCGACAAGTCGGTCACCACCCCGGTGCCGCCGCACGTGCAGAACACCAAGACCAACGAGATCGGTGTGTTCGGCGAAGTGTCATTCTGATGCAACGTGCAGGCGGCATGCTGCCTGCACGGGATGAATGACCGACGGTCTATCGCAAGGGAGTTCCACCCATGGACGGAAAACGGCGGGCATTGCCCGCCGTTTGCTTTTCTGCAGCCGGATAATCCGCCGTCAGTGGTGGTCCAGCGTGGCCCCGGTCAACATGCCGCGCGCCAGCATGCTGCACTGGCGCCGGTACAGCAGCAATTGCCACTGACGGCCACCGATCTGTCGCCACAGCACCGCCGAGCGCACTGCGGCGAGCAGGTTGGTGCGCACCTTCTCCACCACGGCGGTCTGCTGCAATTGTTGTGGATTGCCGCTGACCATCACGCGCGGCTTGAGGATCGACAAGGTGGAGGCGTAGACCTCGGCCAGCCGGCTGTTGACCTGGCTGGAATCCTGGCCGAAGTGCTCGACCTGCCGCTGCGCGGCGATGATCCCCTGCTGCAGCTTGTCGAGCAGGTCCGCGCGCGCCGACAGGCTGCGTTCCAGCCGCATCACGGTCACCGTCATGCGCGTTACCGCCATGTCCGGGGTGCTTTCATCCAGCTGTCCGATCAGCGTGCGCAGGCCCAGCCGCACGTTCGAGACATTGCCGTACACGCCGACCACCGAAGGCGCATCGATGCGGAACACGCTGGCCACGCTGGCTTCCATCGCGGCCTCGTCGCAGCGCCCCTCGTTGGCCAGCTGCTGGGCGAGTGCGCAGGCCTGGAACAGCCCGGCGAGGGCGAGCACGCGTTCTTCGGTCATGGAAAAAGTTTCAAACACGGGATGCCGATTCTCTTGCGGGGAATGTGGAGGATGGAGTGAATGCCGGCAGCAGGCCGCCGTAAGGTGCATCGGTGGCGGCGATCACTGCGCCGCCGAGACAGACTTCGCCATCGTAGAGGACCACCGACTGTCCGGGGGTGACGGCGCGCTGGGGCTCGTCGAAGCGTACCTCAAGGCCGCTGTCGGTCACGCTGACCGTGCAGGCCTGGTCGGCCTGGCGGTAACGGGTGCGCGCGGTGCAGCGGAACTGCGCGGCGGGCGCGGCACCGTCGACCCAGGTGGGCGTCTCCGATTGCAGCCGCTGCGAGTACAGCCAGTGGTTCTCACCGCCCTGGGCGACATACAGCACGTTCGCCGCCACGTCCTTGCCGACCACGTACCATGCCTCGCCGCTGGCGCCGTGGCGGCCGCCGATGCCCAGCCCGTTGCGCTGGCCCAGGGTGTAGTACATCACGCCCTGGTGTTCGCCAACCCGTTCGCCGTCGGGAGTGCGCATCTCGCCGGGGCGCGCCGGGATGTACTGCGACAGGAAACCGCGAAAATCGCGTTCGCCGATGAAGCAGATGCCGGTGGAGTCCTTCTTCGCATGGGTTGGCAGCGCCGCCGCGCGGGCCATCTCGCGTACGCGCGACTTCTCGATCCCGCCCAGCGGGAACAGCGTGGCGGCCAGCTGCTGCTGGCCCAGCGCGTGCAGGAAGTAGGTCTGGTCCTTGGCCGCGTCCGCCGCGCGCAACAGCCGGTAGCGGCCGTCCCGGCAGTCGACGCGCGCGTAGTGGCCGGTGGCGATCTTGCCGGCGCCGAGCGCACGGGCTTCGTCCAGGAAGGTCTTGAACTTGATCTCGCGATTGCACAGCACGTCGGGGTTCGGCGTACGTCCGGCGCGGTATTCGGCGAGGAAATGCTCGAACACGCCGTCCCAGTACTCGGCCGCGAAGTTGCGCGCGTGGAACGGGATGCCGAGCCGGCCGCATACGGCCACCGCGTCCTTGCGGTCGGCGTCGGTGGTGCAGGGGCCGCTGCGGTCGTCCTCCTCCCAGTTCTGCATGAACAGGCCTTCGACCTCGTAGCCGGCCTGTTGCAGCAGCAGCGCCGCCACCGAGGAGTCGACGCCGCCGGAGATGCCCAGCATCACCTTCACGGCGCGCCACCTTCGGGGAAGTGGCTCAGCACATCCAGCGGCAGCCGCTGGCCAGACAGCCACAGGTCGATGCTGTGCAGGATCATCGGACTGCGCAGGCGCTCGCCCAGCGCGGCGATCTCGGCCCGGGTCAGCCACGTGGCGCGGCAGATGTCGGCGTCCAGCGGACGCTGCGGGTCATGGCTCACTGCGCGGGCGGCGAAGCTGAAGCGGATCACGGCGTCGCCGTGCTCGGTGCTGCGCCACTGGTGCACGCCGATCAGGTGCTGCAGCTCGACCGTCCAGCCGGTTTCCTCCAGCGTCTCGCGCAAGGCCGCCGCGACGAGGTTCTCACCGTCTTCCAGGTGGCCGGCCGGCTGATTCCAGGCAAGCTGGCCGTGAACCTCTTCCTCGACCATCAGGTAGCGCTCGCCGTCGGCCACCACGCAGGCGACGGTGACGTGCGGGCGCCAGATCTCGGCAGGGGTGATGGAATCAGCCATGGTGGGCGGGGACTGGAAAAGCGGCCATTGTGCCATCACCTCCGTTGTCGCACCGCCGCAGGGGTGGAATCGGCACTGCGGCGTATACTTCGAACCAGAGATCACACCCAAGCAACCATGGCCCACGAACCCGAACATGAGCACGACAGCGGCCGCGGCCTGGCGCTGGAAACCGCGAAGCCCGAAGTGGCGCGGCCCCCGTTGTTCCAGGTGCTGCTGCTGAACGACGACTTCACCCCGATGGACTTCGTGGTCGAGGTACTGCGCACTTTCTTCAACCTGGACCAGGAGCAGGCGGTACAGGTGATGCTGCACGTCCACACGCGCGGGCGGGGCGTGTGCGGTGTATTTACCCGCGAAGTGGCCGAAACCAAGGTAACCCACGTCAACGAATATTCACGTTCCCATCAGCACCCGTTGCTGTGCACTATGGAAAAGCTTTGAGCGACCCCATTTTGTGCTCATTGCGGCGTTGAAGGCCGCTCACCACGCAAAGCGGAGACGATCCGAATGTTCAGCAAGGATCTGGAAGTCACCATCGGCCATTGCTACAAGCGGGCCCGCGAACAGCGCCATGAATTCATGACGGTGGAGCACCTGCTGCTGGCGCTGACCGAGAACCAGTCGGCGCTGGGCGCCCTGCGTGCCTGCGGGGTGGACCTGCCGCGGCTGTCGACCGACCTGGAACGCATCATCAACGAGACCGTGCCGGTGCTGCCGCCCGGTGACGAACGCGACACACAACCCACGCTGGGTTTCCAACGCGTGCTGCAGCGCGCCGTGTACCACGTGCAATCTTCCGGCCGCAAGGAGGTCACCGGGGCGAACGTGCTGGTGGCGATCTTCGGCGAGAAGGATTCGCACGCGGTGTATTTCATGCACCAGCAGGAAATCACCCGGCTCGACGTGGTCAATTACATCTCGCACGGCATCGCCAAGATCGGCGACGAGCCGGCCGCGGGCGTGTCCGGCGGTGAGCGCGAGGGCGAGGAGGGCGGCGAGCCGAAGGGCAACCCGCTGCACGAGTTCGCCAGCAACCTCAACGAGCTGGCGCTGGAAGGCAAGATCGACCCGCTGATCGGTCGCGCTGACGAGATCGAGCGCACCATCCAGGTGCTGTGCCGCCGACGCAAGAACAACCCGCTGTACGTGGGCGAGGCCGGCGTGGGCAAGACCGCGCTGGCCGAGGGCCTGGCCAAGCGCATCGTCGACGGCGAGGTGCCCGAGGTGCTGGAGGACGCCACCATCTGGTCGCTCGACCTGGGTGCGCTGGTGGCCGGCACCAAGTACCGTGGCGACTTCGAGAAGCGCCTGAAGGGCGTGATCGCGCAGCTGAAGAAGCAGCCCGGCGCGATCCTGTTCATCGACGAGATCCACACCATCATCGGTGCCGGTTCGGCGTCGGGCGGCACCATGGACGCGTCGAACCTGATCAAGCCGATGCTCGCTTCCGGCGAGCTGCGCTGCATCGGTTCGACCACGTTCCAGGAATACCGCGGTGTGTTCGAGAAGGACCGCGCGCTGGCGCGCCGCTTCCAGAAGATCGACGTGGTCGAGCCGACCGTGGCCGACAGCATCGAGATCCTCAAGGGCCTGCGCTCGCGCTTCGAGGAACACCACCACGTGGCGTACACCAACGAAGCGCTGAAGGCGGCGGTGGATCTGTCGGTCAAGCACATTCCCGACCGGCTGCTGCCGGACAAGGCGATTGACGTGATCGACGAGGCCGGCGCCCGCCAGCGACTGCTGCCGGAGGACCAGCGCACCGGCAAGGTCGACGTGGGCGAGGTCGAGTACATCGTGGCGAAGATGGCGCGCATCCCGGCCAAGCAGGTGTCCGCGTCCGATCGCGACGTGCTGCGCAACCTCGAGCGCAACCTGAAGATGGTGGTGTTCGGGCAGGACCCGGCGATCGAGGCGCTGGCCGCGTCGATCAAGATGGCCCGCTCGGGTCTGGCTGACCCGTCCAAGCCGATCGGCTGCTTCCTGCTGGCCGGGCCCACTGGCGTGGGCAAGACCGAAGTGACCAAGCAGCTGGCGATGCAGCTGGGCATCGAGATGATCCGCTTCGACATGTCCGAATACATGGAAGGCCATTCCGTGTCGCGGCTGGTCGGTGCGCCCCCGGGCTACGTCGGTTTCGACCAGGGCGGCCTGCTGACCGAGGCGGTGACCAAGCATCCGCATGCGGTGCTGCTGCTGGACGAGATCGAGAAGGCGCACCCGGACGTGTTCAATATCCTGCTGCAGGTGATGGACCGCGGCGTACTGACCGACACCAACGGCCGCGAGGCGAACTTCAAGAATGTGGTGGTGGTGATGACTACCAACGCGGGCGCGGCGATCGCCGCACGGCGCAGCATGGGCTTCGTCGAGCAGAAGCACGAGTCGGACGCTATGGAAGTGATCCGCCGCATCTTCACGCCGGAGTTCCGCAACCGGCTGGACGCGGTCATCCAGTTCGCCGCGCTCGACTTCGAGCACATCCTGCGCGTGGTCGACAAGTTCCTGATCGAGCTGGAAAGCCAGCTGACCGAGAAGCGGGTGAGCCTGGACGTGGACGCGGATGCCCGCCGCTGGCTGGCCGAGCACGGCTTCGACCCGCAGATGGGTGCACGGCCGATGGCGCGGGTGATCCAGGAAAAAGTGAAGCGCGCGCTGGCCGACGAACTGTTGTTCGGCAAGCTGGCCGAGGGCGGCGTGGCTCACCTGAGCGTGGCCGATGGCCAGCTGAAGGTCGACTGCAAGGCGGCTGAGAAGCTGCCAGCCGTGGTCGAATAAGCCAAACGCCGGGCAAAGCAAAGGCGGCGCATTGCGCCGCCTTTGTCATGTCTGGCACCGTCGCCGCGTGGGCGTGGAAGCCGCCGCCGCCGCGCTTACTTCATACGGTACGTGATGCGTCCCTTGCTCAGGTCGTACGGGGTCATTTCGATCTTGACCTTGTCGCCGGTAAGGATGCGGATGTAGTGCTTGCGCATGCGGCCGGAAATGTGGGCGATGATCACGTGCCCGTTCTCCAATTGCACACGAAACATGGTGTTCGGCAGGGTCTCCTGGACCGTGCCTTCCATTTCGATGACGTCGTCTTTGGCCATGTGTTCCGGGGTTCACGCACAGCCGTCATGGCTGCGTAAGCCATCGATTATGCCACGGATGCGTGCATGGTTAAAGAATCATCAACGCCAGCCCGGGCCGGCGGGAATCAGGCGAAATGCTCGTCCAGTTTGCGCCGGATCTCCTGTTCGATCATGCCCTTCAGCGGCGCCAGCAGCAGACCCAGCTCGGCCTTGACCTGGATCGCGTCGCCACCCACGGCGATCGAGCCGCTGACGCCGGACCGGGAAAACAGCAGGGTGTCGTCCTGCCAGCGTCCATCCATGCCGAATTTCTCGTGCATGCGGGCGGCCACCTGGTCGACCACGGCGCGGGCCTCGGCGATCGACAATTGATGCGGGCGACGGATATCGATTCTGGGCATGACGGGTTCCAGGCCAAAGGCAGCATCTTAATGCCTTGCGGCCGCATGCTAGAGTTTCGTGGTCCATCAACCGGTTGATCCATGCGTATCGAATTCCCCCATGCGGCCCGTGAGGATTTCCATTGGACGCAGGCGCAGTTGCGCATCGGCAGCGCGTCCGACAATGACCTCGTGCTGGCCGCCGACCAGGCAGGGGCGCAGCACCTGCGCATTCAGCAGGATCGCCGTGGCTGGGTGCTGCAGGTGCTGCCGTCGGCCGAGCGCATCCACGTCAACGCGCGGCCGGTGCGCGAACGTGCCTTGCTGCGTGCCGGCGACGTGGTCAGCGTGGGCGACTGCCGCTTGTTGCTGCGTGCCGACGAGGACCTGGCCCGGCGCCCGCCGCTGAACGTACCCGAGCAGGGTCGCTGCACGGTAGCCTTGCGTGCCGTGGCCGGCCCGCTGTCCGGACGGGTACTGCCGTTGCAGGACAGCCTGACGTTCGGCCCGCACGGCGACTGCCCGCTGGAACTGCCGCAGGGCGACATCGTGGCGCTGCGGATCTTCTGGGAGGGTGGCCAGCTGTGGCTGGAAACCACCCAGTCGTGCGAACGCCACCCGCTGCGGGTCAACGGCGTGGCGGTGCAGAAGCTGGCATTGCAGCCTGGCGACCAGATCGGCGTGGCGATGCACCGCTACGTGGTCGACGGCCCGGGGATGGAGCCGGAGCCGGAAATCGTGATGGCCGAGCCGCTGCCGCAACAGCTGCCGGAAGACACTGCCGGCCCGAGCGGCGAGGTGTGGTGGCTGATCGTCACCGCGGCCGTGCTGGCACTGGGCATCGCACTGGTGCTGCTGATCCGGTTCTGAGGGTTGACCGCGCCATGCTGCGCCGCGCCATAATGCGCGGGACACCCCCGACAGGACGCAGGCGCACGTGAGCAGAGTCTGGAATTTCAGCGCCGGCCCGGCGGCGCTGCCGCTGGCGGTACTCGAACGCGCCCAGCGCGAGATGCTGGACTGGAACGGCAGCGGCGCTTCGGTGATGGAGCAGTCCCACCGCGGCAAGCGCTTCATCGCGATGGCCGCCCAGGCCGAGGCCGACCTGCGCGAGTTGATGCAGATCCCGGCCGACTACGCCGTGCTGTTCCTGCAGGGCGGCGCCACCCAGCACTTCGCGCAAATCCCGATGAACCTGGCTGGCGAGGGCGACAGCGCCGACTACGTCGTCAGTGGCCACTGGAGTGCGAAGGCAGTCAGCGAGGCCAAACCCTACGTGCGGGTGAACGTGGCGGCCAGCGGCGAAGCAGACGATTACCTGAAGCTGCCGCCGCGCGACAGCTGGCAGCTCGACCCGAACGCCGCCTACGTGCATTACACGCCGAACGAGACCATCCATGGCGTCGAGTTCCACGCCATTCCCGACGTCGGCGGCACGGTGCCGCTGGTGGCGGACCTGTCCTCGAACATCCTGTCCGAACCGCTGGAGGTGAGCCGCTTCGGGCTGATCTATGCCGGCGCGCAGAAGAACATCGGCCCGTCCGGCCTGGTGCTGATGATCATCCGCCGTGACCTGCTGCAGCGGGTCGGTCGACCGATGGCACGGATCTTCCGCTACGCCGAGCACGCCGCCGCCGATTCGATGCTCAACACGCCGAACACCTGGGGCTGGTACGTGGCCGGGCTGACCTTCCAGTGGCTCAAGGAACAGGGCGGGCTGGGCGTGATGGCCGCGTGCAACCGGGCCAAGGCCGAACTGCTGTACCGGGCCATCGACGGCTCCGGCGGCTACTACCGCAACCCGATCGAGCCGTCCGCGCGCTCGCGCATGAACGTGCGTTTCACCCTGCACGACGCTGCGCTGGATGCAGCCTTCCTGCAGGAATCCGAGGCGGCCGGCCTGCTTGCGCTGAAGGGCCACAAGGCGCTCGGCGGCATGCGCGCCTCGCTGTACAACGCGGTGCCGCTGGAGGCGGTCGAGGTGCTCAACGCATTCATGCGGGATTTCATGCAGCGTCATGGTTGAGCGCACCAAAGCGGAATTTTCAGGCAAGATGCCGCTTCATCATTTGGACTTCCATCCATCCAGGCGGCTGAACGCATGACCGACCCCAAGACCCCGTTGAGCGAGATGCGCGAACGCATCGACAGCATCGACCGGAAGATCCAGCAGCTAATTTCCGAGCGCGCCAACCATGCGCGAACGGTGGCGAAGGTGAAAGGGGAGGGGCTCTCCGCGATCGACTATTACCGCCCCGAGCGCGAGGCTCACGTGCTGCGCATGGTGGTGGACCGCAACCAGGGGCCATTGTCCGATGTCGAGATGGTGCGCCTGTTTCGCGAGATCATGTCGTCCTGCCTCGCCCAGGAGGATCCGTTGAAGATCGGCTTCCTGGGGCCGGAAGGCACCTTCAGCGAACAGGCCGTGCGCAAGCATTTCGGTCATGCCGCCTACGGGCTGCCGCTGGGCAGCATCGAGGAGGTGTTCCAGGAGGTCGCCGCCGGGCATGCCGATTTCGGCGTGGTTCCGGTGGAGAATTCCGGCCAGGGCATGATCCAGGTCACCCTGGACATGTTCCTCACCTCCGAGGCCACCATCTGCGGCGAAGTCGAGTTGCGCGTGCACCAGTGCCTGCATTCGCGCAGCGGCAGGCTGGAAGACGTGCGCCGCATCTACGCTCACGCGCAGTCGCTGCAGCAGTGCAAGACCTGGCTGCGCATCAACCTTCCCGAAGTCGAATGCATCGCGGTGTCGAGCAATGCCGAGGCCGCACGGCTGGCGCTGCATACCGACGATGTCGCGGCGATCGCAGGCGAGAGCGCAGGCAAGGTCTACCGGCTGAAGACCGTGGCCCAGGGCATCGAGGACCGCGCCGACAACACCACGCGCTTCCTAGTGATCGGCCGCACGCTGTTCCCGCCCTCGGGCAACGACCGCACCTCGTTGCTGGTCACGGTGAACGACAAGCCCGGCGCGCTGTACGACGTGCTCAGTCCGTTCGCCAGGCACGGCATCAGCCTGAATCGCATCGAGTCGCGGCCGGCGCATACCGGCAAGTGGCAGTACGCGTTCTTCATCGACGTTTCCGGCCACATCGACGACCCCGCGCTGCAGGCGGCGGTGCAGGACATCGGCGCATCGGCGGCGACCGTCCGTGTGCTCGGTTCCTACCCGGTGGCCCTGCCTTGAGCGGTCGCCTGGACTGGAGCAGCCGGTCGAACGGCCCGCTGCATGGCAACGTGCGCGTGCCCGGTGACAAGTCGGTGTCGCACCGCGCGCTGATGCTGGCGGCGATCGCCGACGGCGACTCGCGCATCCGCGGCTTCCTCGAAGGCGAGGACACCCGCGCCACCGCCGCCGTGCTGGCGCAGCTCGGCGTGCGCATCGACACGCCGTCGCCCGGCGAACGCGTGGTGCACGGCACGGGTCTGCACGGCCTGCGCGGCACGACGCAAGCGCTGGATTGCGGCAACGCCGGTACCGGCATGCGCCTGCTGACCGGCTTGCTGGCCGGGCAGGCGTTCGACAGCACCCTGGTCGGCGACGCCTCGCTGTCGAAGCGGCCGATGCGCCGGGTGACCGGGCCGCTGGCGCTGATGGGTGCGCATATCGACACACATGATGGCCTGCCGCCGTTGCACGTGCACGGCGGCCAGCCGTTGCAGGGTATTCGCTACCAACTGCCGGTGGCCAGCGCGCAGGTGAAGTCCGCGCTGCTGCTGGCTGGCCTGTATGCGGCGGGCGACACCGAGATCATCGAGCCGCATCCGACCCGCGACTACACCGAGCGCATGCTGGCCGCGTTCGGCTGGCCGATCGCGTTCGCGCCGGGCCGGGCGAAACTGTCGGGCCATCACGCGCTGCGTGCCACCGACGTCGAGGTGCCGGCCGACTTTTCCTCGGCGGCGTTCTTCTTGGTCGCCGCCAGCATCGTGCCGGGTTCGCAACTGCACCTGCCGGCGGTGGGCCTCAATCCGCGCCGCACCGGCCTGTTGCAGGCGTTGCGTCTGATGGGTGCGGACATCACGATCGAACAGGAGCGCGAGGCCGGCGGCGAGCCGGTCGGCGACCTGGTGGTGCGCCACGCGCCGTTGCATGGCGTCGAGCTGCCCGAGGCGCTGGTGCCGGACATGATCGACGAATTTCCCGCGCTGTTCATCGCCGCCGCGGTGGCCAGCGGCACCACGGTCATCCGCGGCGCGGCCGAGTTGCGGGTGAAGGAATCCGATCGCATCGCCAGCATGGCCACTGGCCTGCGCGTACTCGGCGCGGCGATCGAGGAAACGCCGGACGGTGCGATCATCCACGGTGGCCGGCTGGGTGGCGGCACGGTGGAGAGCCATCTGGACCATCGCATCGCGATGAGTTTCGCGGTGGCTGGCCTGGTCGCTGCCGGACCGGTGCGCATCGATGACTGCAGCCATGTCGCCACGTCCTTCCCCGGCTTTCTGGAGCTGGCCAACGGCTGCGGTTTCGCCTTGCAGGCCGTGGCCTGACATCCCACTCACTGACCGGGACTACCATGTCCGACATCGTGCCTCCATTCATCGTCGCCATTCCCGCCCGCTACGGCTCGACCCGGCTTCCGGCCAAGCCGCTGCGCGAGATCGACGGCGTGCCAATGGTGGTGCGGGTGGCACAACGTGCACTGCAGGCCGGCGCCAGCCAGGTGGTGGTGGCGGTCGACGATGAACGCATTGCCGCCGCGCTGGCCGGCCAGCGCGGCGTGGACATCTGCATGACCCGCAGCGACCACGCCTCGGGCAGCGACCGCCTGGCCGAGTGCGCACGGCACTATCGCTGGGCCGACGACAGCATCGTGGTGAACCTGCAGGGCGACGAACCGTTCGCGCCGGCCGCCGGCATCCGTGCGGTGGCGCAGGCGCTGGCCGGCGACGACGCGCCGATGGCGACCCTGGCCACGCCGATCATCGACGCCGAGGAACTGTTCGACCCGAACGTGGTGAAGCTGGTGCGCGCTGCCAATGGCCGCGCGCTGTACTTCAGCCGCGCGCCGCTGCCGTGGGCGCGCGATGCGTTCGCCATCGACCGCCACGCGCTGCCGTCCGGCTCGCCGTTCCTGCGGCATATCGGCATCTACGCCTACCGCGCCGGTTTCCTCGACCGCTACAGCCGCCTGCCGCGCACGCCGCTGGAGCAGACCGAATCGCTGGAACAACTGCGCGTGCTGGAGCACGGCCATGCGATCGCGGTGCGGCTGACCCCGGAGCCGTTCCCGCCTGGCATCGACACCGAAGCGGACCTGCTGCGCGCGGAACAGTGGTTGCGCACGCAGCACTGAGCCACCATTTGTATGGGTCATCGCCGCTAGAATGACCCCATGCAGTCCACGCAACCGCTCCCCTTTGACGGCAAGGCCTTCGTCCGCACGCTTACCACCTCGCCCGGCGTCTACCGCCATTTCGACGCGGCCGGCGAGCTGCTCTACGTGGGCAAGGCGGGCAACCTCAAAAAGCGCGTCGGCAGCTATTTCCTGAAACCGCGGATGGAGCCGCGCATCGCCGCGATGGTGGCGCAGATCGCCCGCGTCGAGATCACCGTGACGCGCACCGAGGGCGAGGCGCTGCTGCTGGAATCGCAGCTGATCAAGTCGCTGAAGCCGCGCTACAACATCCTGCTGCGCGACGACAAGAGCTACCCGTACATCTATCTTTCCACCGGCGAAGACTACCCGCGGCTGGCCTTCCACCGCGGTGCGAAGAACCTGCCCGGGCGCTACTTCGGGCCGTACCCGAGCGTCTACGCGGTGCGCGAGAGCCTCAACCTGATGCAGAAGCTGTTCAAGGTGCGCCAGTGCGAGGACAGCTACTTCCGCAACCGCACGCGGCCGTGCCTGCTGTACCAGATCGGCCGCTGCAGCGCGCCGTGCGTGGGGCTGATCAGCGTGGAGGACTACCGCAACGACGTGCGCCATGCCGAGATGTTCCTGGAAGGGCGCAGCAACGCGGTGATCGACGAGCTGGCCGAGGCGATGGAACAGGCCAGCAAGTCACTGCAATTCGAGCGCGCGGCGAAGCTGCGCGACCAGGTGGCCGCGCTGCGCCAGCTGCAGGCGCAGCACCACGTGCAGGGGGCCAGTGCCGACATGGACGTGCTCGCCTGCCGCATCGAGGCGGGCATGGCCTGCGTCAGCGTGCTGTTCTTCCGCGACGGCATCAGCCTGGGCACGCGCGACTTCTTCCCGCGCCTGCCGCTGGATGCCGAGCCGGCCGATGTGCTGGCGCAGTTCATCGCGCAGTACTACCTGGATCGGCCGGTGCCGCGCGAGCTGATCCTGGGCGAGACGTTGGCCGACCAGCAGATCCTGGCCGAACTGCTGGCCCAGCAGGCCGGCCACGCGGTGGAGCTGAAATCCAGTGTGCGCGGCGAGCGTGCGCAGTTCCTGCAGATGGCCGAACGCAATGCGCAGGCCTCGCTGACCGCGCGACTGGCCAGCCGGCAGACCCTGGGCACGCGTTTCGACGACCTGCAGAAGGTGCTGGGGCTGGACGAGTCGCCCCGTCGCATCGAGTGCTTCGACATCAGCCACACCATGGGCGAACTGACCGTGGCCTCGTGCGTGGTGTTCGGCCCGGAAGGGCCGGAGAAATCGCACTACCGCCGCTTCAACATCACCGGCATCACCCCCGGCGACGACTACGCGGCGATGCATCAGGCGCTGACCCGGCGCTTCCGCAAGGTCGCCGAAGGCGAGGGCGCACGCCCGGACGTGCTGCTGATCGATGGCGGCGGCGGGCAGGTGGCGCAGGCGCTGGAGGTGCTGCGGGAACTTGGCGTCGACGGCATCGAGGTGGTGGGCGTGGCGAAAGGCCCGGGCCGGCGCGCCGGCGAGGAAACCCTGGTGCTGGCGCGGATCGAGGCAGGACATCCCGGGCGCGAGTTGCACCCGGGCTCATCGTCGCCGGCCTTGCACCTGGTCGCGGCGGTGCGTGACGAGGCGCACCGCTTCGCCATCAGCGGCCATCGCAAGCGGCGCGAGAAGGCGCGCGAACGCAGTGTGCTGGAGGATGTGCCGGGCATCGGCGCACGTCGGCGTTCCGCCCTGCTGAAGGCGTTCGGCGGCATGCAGGGCCTGGAACGCGCCGGTGTCGAGGAACTGATGCAGGTGAAAGGCATCGATCGCGGCCTGGCCGAGCGCATCTACGCCAGCCTGCATGGCTGAACATCGGCGCACGCCTTCACTCGGCAGTAGCGCGCGGGCATGCGAAACTGCAACAAATCATCGGGGCGAATCATGCACATCAACCTGCCGACCTGGCTGACCCTCTTTCGCGTTGCGCTGTTGCCGGTCATGGTGGTGGTTTTCTACCTGCCGTTCCCGGGGCACAACATCACCGCGGCGATCGTGTTCGTGCTGGCGGCGGTCACCGACTGGCTCGACGGTTATCTGGCGCGGCGGATGAATCTCACCTCGGCCTTCGGCGCGTTCCTCGACCCGGTCGCCGACAAGCTGATGGTGGCGGTGACGCTGTTCCTGCTGGTCGAGTCGCATCGCGGCGGCTGGCCGGGCATCCTGATGGCGGTGACCGCGGCGGTGATCGTGGGGCGCGAGATCAGCGTGTCGGCGTTGCGTGAGTGGATGGCCGAGATCGGCATGCGCGCCACCGTCAAGGTGGCCTTCATCGGCAAGCTGAAGACGGTGATGCAGATGGTCGCGCTGGTGGTGCTGATCGTGCAGCACGAGAAGGCCGCCGAGGCGCTGCGGCTGTACCACATCGGCGAGGCGTTGCTGGTGATCGCCGGCGTACTCACGATCTGGTCGGGCCTGCATTACCTGCGCGCGGCGTGGCCGATCCTGAGCGCCGACGTGGTGTCGGGCAAAAGCCATAGCTGAGCGCGGGGCCACGACGAGGCGACGCAGGCTTGACGATCCGCATTCACGTATTAGAATGCGCGGCTCCAATGCGGGAATAGCTCAGTTGGTAGAGCACGACCTTGCCAAGGTCGGGGTCGCGAGTTCGAGTCTCGTTTCCCGCTCCAGTTTGCACACGAAGCCCCGGCCCGCCCGGGGCTTCGTCGTATCGGCGCTTCTCCCGCATTCCGTACCGAAAACCGCTGTCGAGGCTATTCACAAGCAACTCCGTTCTGCTATGATTCGCGGCTCCGATGCGGGAATAGCTCAGTTGGTAGAGCACGACCTTGCCAAGGTCGGGGTCGCGAGTTCGAGTCTCGTTTCCCGCTCCAGTTTTCAAGCAGAACCTCGGCTCACCGGGGTTTTGTTTTTTAGAGGCAACTTGCGATCATCATGGTCGCGATGCACCAAGCAATGGCCAGGTGGCAGAGTGGTCATGCAGCGGACTGCAAATCCGCGTACGCCGGTTCGATTCCGACCTTGGCCTCCATTGCGCAACCGGTTGTCATGCAGCCGCTGGAAACCCGCCCTCGGCGGGTTTTTTTGTGCCGCAAGACAGGCGCCACGAACGGTGGGTTTTCGTTTGCCCGTGCTTCGTGGACAAACGCTGCTCGCGGCAACTTGCCGTGGTGGCGCAGCCATTTTGCACTTGCGGCAGGCAGCCGGACCGTCGATCGCGTCGCTGCAGCGCTTTTTTTGCGGTTTTTGGCGTTCGACCCGTTGGCGTCATCGCCGAATTCCCCTACATTCAGCGTGCCGCGAGGCATACGAACCAATCACCATATATCCACGAGGGGAAACCCATGGCAAAGACGCAGAAAGCAGCTGCAAAGAGCAAGCCGGCATCCAAGGCCGCACCCGCCGCACCCAAGCCGATCAAGGAAGTCCTGAACAAGTCCAGCCTGGTGGCGCACATCGCCGATGCCAGCGGTGTGGTGGCCAAGGACGTGCGTGCCGTGCTGGCAGCGCTGGAAGGCGCGGTGGCCGGTTCGGTGCACAAGAAGGGCGCCGGCTCGTTCCAGCTGCCTGGCCTGCTGAAGATCACCGCGGTGAGCGTGCCGGCCAAGCCGAAGCGCAAGGGTATCAACCCGTTCACCAAGGAAGAGCAGTGGTTCGCGGCCAAGCCGGCGTCGGTCAAGGTCAAGATCCGCCCGCTGAAGAAGCTGAAGGACGCGGCGGCCTGATATCGTCGGTTCACCGACACCCGCAATCGAAAGTGCGGTGGCTTGTCCGCCGCACTTTTTTTGTGGGCGACGCAATTTGATGGATGAGGTGGCGTGCCCGGACCCGGGATCGAACCGGGATACCCGTGATGGTGAGGGATTTTAAGTCGCAGGGGGTGGTTGTTGCCGACAGTTGAAGGCGTTTAGCTTCAATGGGTTATCTGTTGACTACCGTTGCTGATTGCTGGCGATTCTCAGCTTCCGTGTCCCGCCAGTGTCCCACGGGTTCCCGTTGAGGGTGGCGCGTCGATCGCTGCAACCTAGCGCGGCGACTTCGGCCGGAGTAGCCTCGAACGCTGGGGAAATTCAGGGGAACACGGATGAAGATTCTTGCAGGCTTCGCGGTTATCGGTGCGCTCGCTGGGTGCAGCACGTACCAGGCGCACAGTAACCTCGCCACACCTTACGCAGCTACGAACGCCAGCCGCGTTCAGATCCTCTATTCCCCGCCGCAGCGGGCCTATGAGTCGATCGGCATCGTCTCCGCCAAGCGGTACAAGCCCGGCTGGACTGATCCGACAGTGAGCGATGCCATTCCGCAACTGCAGGCTGCAGGTGCGGAGATTGGCGCGGATGCCGTGATTGTCCGCAACGATCAACGGCTGAATGATCGGCACGTTGTCGTTGAAGGCGAAGCGATCAGGTTCACGTCCAAGGCGCAGTAGCTCCCAAGAAAAACGCCACCCGCAACGGTGGCGTTGGTGTCAGATCTAATCGCCACAGAAGGTGTTCCACTTCGGACGGAATAGCTTGTCGTCCGGCCTATCGAGATGAATGTCATATCCGTACTTGTCGGAAACGAATCTTTCGTACCCGACGTACGCACCATAGGCGTTCTTGGCGTTGACCTCGCCGCACAGATACGTGTCCCCTTGGTACACCGATTCGCGAAGGCCGCGAAGCTGCACAGTGTCCGGGTCGCGCATCATGTTGCGGAGCTTCCCAAGTGGTTCGCTGTACTTCGATTCGATCGAGCACCCCGCGAGTATCAACACCGCGAGTGCAGCAGCAACAATCCTTTTCATCGTATCCCCCTGTTTTGCGCCGTTGCAGCGCCAAGGGATGATAACAAGCGTCCCGGTCATCGGTTCCACCTGACGCTGGTCGGCTCGGGCCAGACTCGCGGGACGGGGATAGCTTGGCGCGGCGTGCTGGTGCGTAGGTGCGTGCCTTCAGTCGAAGTCGCCGCGTTCTGGCTTCGGTGGTGCGGCGCTGACGCGGCTGGCGTCTGCCGGGGATAAGCCCAGCTTCGAGAGCATCATTTCCATGCGTGCCAGGAGCGCTGGCGGCATCTTGGCGGCGCCTTCCGTCTTGAACAGCACATATAGCTCGGCGGCCACTTCCAGATATACCCGGTCGCGCTTCTGCAGAGTGCCGGCGGGCGCGGTGCTGGCGATGTAGTCCCACGCTTTCTTGAACGTCCAGTTTCCGCCACGTTTCGGCGCTGAACCCAGCGGTTCCGATAGCGGATCTGACCTGCGGCGGCTCGGATCATGCTGGAAGCTGCCGCGTAGCTCTAGGATGTTCGATGCAGTTCGCGGGCGGGCCATCGGTCAATTCCTGTTTTGCGGACGCGTGAATCTGGCTGCCGACGCGGTCCCCGGTGCGATGATCGGGAGGTTTGACTCCGCCCTCCGGGGGCCTGTAGCTGCAGCGCGTGCATCGGGTCGCGTTGGGTAGGTTGCCCCCGCACCGTTCGCGGCGGCCGGGGGCTTGGGTTGCATGTCTCGGGAGAACTAGGCCCTACCATGCTGCTGGTGTTGTTTGTCATCGCACCACCGCCAGCTGTGCGCGTCGGGCCGGCCAATGAGGATCTGCGCACCGGACACCGCTTACTGCGCTTGTCTGTTACGTGGTCGGCACCAGCGCCACCTTGAGCACCGCACCGGGACTGAAGACGGCCAGACCGGCGCGCAACTCGGCGAGCGTGGTGACCATGTTCGTGGTGAAGTTCGTACCGTCCTCACGGCTGCTCATCACGCTTACTTCTTGACGATCCAGCAGCGCCAGCTGCGAGCCGTCGAGTACCAGCGCAGTGCCAGCAGCAAGCGACGGGCTGGTGACTACGGGGACGGACCAGAGCGACGGGGGCGCCGGGTTGCGTGCGCTGCCCAGGACGTACTGACCGTTCGTGGTGGAACGTTCGCGCTGAATCGAACCCCAGTCGCTCGGCGACAGCACAATCACGGATGCCTGCCAGCCATTGCTGTCCAGTTCGTCCAGTGCTTCGCCGATCATGTCCGCGGGTGCGGTGGCGCTGGTGGTGGCCGCGGTCGCGTAGGCAAGCAAGCCCTTGATGCGATCGGTCGCATTGCCGGCGCCATTGATCAGCAGGTTTTCCAGCTTCGCCATGCAGCCATAGCCCAGCAGGTTATCCAGCTGATAGGCGAGCTGCGGCGCGTCTTCAGTCACCTGCAAACTGGAGCGTACGAACGCGGCGACAGTCGCAATCTGGCTGGTGACGATCGTCGTGGCAACGGTCTGCTCGGCTTTCGTGTCGCCTTCCTTCGATTGCACCGCGGCCGCATTGGTGAAGCCGGTCAGCTGCATGTACTCGAACGCGGCTGCACTCACCGGCAGCACGCGCAACGCGTCGATCAGCGACAAGCGCCGCTGCGGCTGATTCCAGAGATTGCTGACGTCGCGGTTCGGCTGGACGTTGTAATCCTGATTGCCCGACGACTGACCGACGCCGGCGTTGTTGATGGCTTTGGTCAGCGTCTTGATGCCGCCGGTCTTGAGCGTCACGCGGCCAGTGCCGGGCGCACCGTCGCGCATGGCCTGCATCTGCGCCGACTTGATGAACTCACCGGACACGGACGGTGCCGCGTCGATGTTGCCGGTGTACGCGCCGCGGCCCTTCAAGGCTGCGACTTCCTGCTCGATACCGGCCAGGCGCTCCGCGGCTTCGCTCTGCTGCGCGCTCAGGGCGTGCTGCGCTTTGGTGAATTTCTCGCTGTGCTCATTGATCGCGGCGAGGATGACGTCTTGGTTTTCCATCGGGGTATTCCTTTTCAGAGTCGGGATGCGCTGCGCAGCAGAATTGCCACGGCGCGTTTTGTGACGTCGGCCGAAACACCCTCGCGGCGTTCAATCTCTATCGCGCCATCGCGGCGCAATAGTGGCCATGCTGCAGCGGTGGCCTGTTTGGCTTGCCGCTGTGTCAGGTCGAGCGCGCGACGGATCGCACGTTCAAAATCGGTGGGGCTCTGCATATCGGCGAACGCCTTGATGCCGCTTAGGCGCGCGTCGGGATTCGCAGGGACGGCCACCAGCGAAACTTCGATCAGGTCCAGCGCGTCGATCACTTGCACGCCGCCCACGTTGCGTATGTCCGCGGCGTTGGCTGTGAATTGCACAGACATCGAGAGACCTCCGATGCGTGCGAGTGCATACGCGCGCTGGCCGGCCTCGGTATCGACGGCAATCCTTCCGGTAACGCTCAAGCCCACCGCGTCGACCTCGGCCGCCGTGATGGCGCCAAGGGGCTGCAACGGATCATGGTCGGCCAGCAGTGGCACGTTCATGCCGCGCGCGGCCCAGGTGGCCAACGTGTCGTCGAAAGCGTGCGGGGAGATTACGTCGCCTTGTCGATCGGGCTGCGGCCCGAATGTTGCCGCGTAGCCGGTGAAAGTGCCGGCAGCAGCAGAGGCGTCGAGTAACTTGGCGTGAAGTAGTTTCAGCATGGGGGCCGTCTCGGTCCTGTCGTTAGGGACAGCGTGCCGAGTCGTCTCCGGGCTGCCTATGTCGCTGCGTGCGCTTCGATGCGTTTGCGTGCGGTTCCGTGCAACGACTTCACACGTCGGCGCGCTGGCGCTCGATGAACTCGGCCAGGTCGGCCAGTCGATAGGTCACGCGGCCGGCGACTTTGTAGAACGCCAGCGGGCAGGAACCGGCGCGCAAGTTGCGCAACGTGCCGGCCGCCAGCCCCACCAATTCAGCGGCGGCGGGTTCACTCACTCGGCCATCGCCAGTGATGGGGATGGTCGATGCGCGCGCTGTAGCTTCCAGAGTTGCAAGGCAATCGGCGATGCGCTCCGCTAAATCAGGGACGGCAATGCGCTGGTTATTTGCGGCTCTCATTCCCCTTGTACCCCTGCACCCGGAACTGGCGCACTGGCGCGCGTTGCCGGCGCTAATTCGCTGGTTTGCGCTAGTTCTACAACTGGCGCTAACTGGCGCACTGGCGCAACGCTAAATTTCTCCCGTCGATGGCGTGAGTCGTTTAGATATTCCTCGACCACAATCCGACCGCTGCGCTGCAGGTCGGTAATTGCCGCCCAGAAGTCCTCGCGCCCACGCGCGCCGCGCAGTGATGCCGGCAGGTCGGGCAGGTTTTCCAGTACCCGTTGCGTCGTCGCCGGGCCGCTTCGCGCCGCGGGGACGTTCACGCCATCGGCCACTGCGGCCACGATCGCCGCCAGCACCGCGTCGGCATCCGATCCGGCCGCGCCGTCGATGTACTCCGCGCGATCGGGGATCAGCACGCCGGAAGGTGTCCACGCGAGCCGGATCGGCGCGGCCTTTGCACCTAGATTGAGCTTTTCCTGCACCAGCTCTTTGCCGATGCGCGTGTCGACCAGCGCCAGCCGTGAGCGCGCCGAGTTGTGCCAAGCGCTCGAACCGCTGTAACTATTGCCCTGTGAGCCGAACCGCGCCGCGGCCTTGTCGATGTGAGCCAGCAGCATCACGCCGGCATCGTTTGCGCGCCCCAGTCCGGCCAGCTCACGAATGAAGGTCCGCACTTGCCGCCGATCATTCTCGGGGCCGTCGTAGGCATCCGATGCATTGTCCAGGATGATGAGGCCGGCACCGCCCACCGCGGCGCGCAGTTCGCCAAGCGTCGCCGTCGGCACCAGCGAGCGCACGCCGAACGCGGCATGTTCCGTCATCAGCGCGGACAGCCCAGCGCTACCGTCCAGAATCGTCAGCCCGGCCAGCACCGCCGCGGCGTCCAACTGGTAGCCCTCGATAATTTTGCGCAGTCGATACCGCACGATCTCCGCGGCATCCTCCAGCGACACGAACAGCACCGGGCGATGCTGCACCGTGAGCCCGGCCCAAGGTTGACCGGCCGCAACGTGCGCACCGATGGCCAGCGCAAGGATGCTTTTACCGCTGCCGCCGTGCGAACCGAACAGGGTCAGATGGCCGGCAGGGATCAGCGGGTTAACGATGAATTGCGGCGGCGCTACGGTCGCGCCCATGACGTCGGCAATCTGCACCGCTTGCAACGTCGGCCCGGTGGGTGCATTGATTGGCAGCGGCTGGTGGCCGAACAGCTCAGACGCGCGGCGCATGGCTGCCGGATTTTGCCAGCCGTTGCGGGCTGCAGCTGCAAAAATTGCGGCCGGGCCGGTGGAGTCGTGGCCGATCGTCTCGAACGTATCCGGGTCGGTGTCGGCGTTGTGCTTGTCGCTTGTCGCACTCCATGAGACCCACAATTCCCGCCCAGCTTCGCCAAGCGATCGCAGCGCAGCCCCAGCGGCAATCCATTGGTCCCGGCTGTCCGCGTCCAGCACCGTGAGCGCGTCGGCCAGGTCGGCGAGTAGCTCGGGCGTCGGCTCGATCGTGGTCGACGTTGCGGGGCGATCAGCGACCGGCGCCAGCGCAGCAGCAATAAGCCAAGCGGGCGCCGGTGCGATCGGGGACAAATCAGCCCACTGATACGCGCAGCCGTCGACCACGGTCGGCGGTGCGACGACGTAGCCACCAGCGCCGCGGACGTCCAGCGCTTTGCCTACCTTGTCGGCGCTGTTGCGGATCGGTTCGGACGTCGAAAAATAATAGTGAAACCCACCGGATGCGGTGCGCGCGGTCAGCGTCTGCGGCAGCGGGCCATGCTCGGCGATCAGTGCGGCGAGTGATTCCGCGCCCGGCTTGCCGTTGGTGTCGACGTCCAGGACGATCACCGGCGCACCGGTGGCAATGCCAATCCCCGCGGCCGGTGTTTCTGTCCACCACGCGGCGACCGTCGCGGCGTCATTGGTTGCGGCGTTCTGCCAGCCCGGCAACATCGGCAGCTTGCTACCGGGTCGCAAGGGATGGACGCGCCACCCAGCCGCGGCCAGCTGCGCGGCGTATTCAAGATTGTTCATCGGGGGTTTCCTCGGTGTCGTGCTGGCGCTCGATCACTTCAAGCGCGGCAATGGATCGGCAGAGAGCGGTGGACAGACGACGCGCGCCGGACAACGTGGCCAGGTCAGGGACGCATGAGCGCCAGCCCGACGTGATCGCGGCCATAGCCCTGCCGTGCCCGGTCACTTCCGCAGCGATGGTTGCCGCGGTCACTGGCGCGGCCTCGACTTCCTCGGGGAGGGTCAAGACCTCCAGCGCGCGCAGCAGTCCGTCGACTCGCTCGATCAGCCGATAGGTTTCGTCCAGTGACGGGCGTCTCGTTGTTAACGTCGAAGTGGCCTTCGTCAATCCGGCGATTGCGTACACGGCACGCTTTGCCGCGTGGAATGCTGGCGATTGCCGGGGCCACGTTTCGGGATCGGGCCGGCGGCTCACGGCTTCACCGTCCGGGCGATAGATGCGCGCGCCGCTGCTACCTTTTCCGGCGAGTCCAGCGGCGCGATACAGCGCATCGGATACAGGCGAACCAGCGACGCCACCGCGCGCGCAAACTCACGCATGGCTGCGCTCGGGTTTTTCACCCAGTCGAACGTGGATAACGTGGGCTGCATCCGCTCGGCGCGCAGGTCGGCCAGCTCGGCGCGCACCTCGGCCAGTTCCGCCAGCAGCTCGTCGGCGTCCGGTCGGCCTTCTGCGTCAGCTTCCACGTCGTCGGCAAGTTCCCCCAGCACAGAGAGCACCGTCAACCTGTTGCCCCGCATGGATGCGTACCAGGCCATGCTGCGGGCGATCAGTTGCGCGGTGGTCTGGCCGCCATAGCCCGGCGTGAGCCACAGTCGAAGCAGGTTCAAGGATTCACGATCAGCGGCAATGCGCGTCAGGCCCATGATCAAATAGACGGCTATCCATACATCTGCAGCATCGGGCGCGTCCGGTGCATGGCAGTCGACAATAATCGTCCAGCCTTGCACCTCGGCGTAGTGGTTTCGGTAGACGCCACCGTCGGAATCCATGAGCGGCGCGCAGACGTCCAGCGCTTCCGTTATGGCTTGGAAATTGCGAGTGATCATGGGCCGACCTCCACAATCATCGCGTTACCCACGATCGCCCACGCGCGCCGGTACATCCAGTCGCGCAGGGCAGGCGGTAGCGGCTGGCCGGAAGCGAGCCACGCGTCACAATGGCGCAATGCGCGCGCGTCGGCGCCAGGTTCGCCACGTTCGGCGGCTTCGATCAGGCCGGGAGTAACCACGGCATCGGGCGGGGCGAGGTCGAACGACTGCGCGTTCATGCCGCGACCTGCTGCGCGTCGACCCATGCGCTGAAGGCGTCGACGTCGATATACACGCGGCGGCCGATGCGCACCACAGCGGACTGCAGGCCGTTGGTTGCGGCGTTGAAGATCCACCAGCGCACTTGCGCCTCGGTGAAGGGTGATTCTGCGGCGAACTGGGTCACCGACTTTAGGTTGCGATTCATTACCATCTCCCGTTGTTGACCATTGCTGGTCGGTAGGGAGATGGTCGGCGGGGCTGTGTTGTCAGCGCGCCCGGCTATGACAACTTTCTGAAGCTACTGCGCGGGCTTGCTGATCTTCTTGCGCACGGTGTCGACCTTTTCGTCGATCAGAGGCGCTATCAGTTGAGCGATGGCGCGCGCGCTTTTGCCCGCGTGCTGGGGCTGCGCCCACTTTTCCTCGGCCAGACGTTGCCACTCGTTCTGGTTGTCCACTGACACACGCTTTCGATCGTCATTGGCGCGTTTTAGGGGCTTGCGCACGCGTGCGCCGGTGTCGATGACGGCGCGCGCATCGTCAAAGTGAACCGCGTGTTTCATGTGCGCATGGAAGGTGTCTAAGTGGCGGGCAGCTTCGACCCAGTCCGGCGAGGCCTTGAGTATTTCCGCACTCAGGAAAGCCCACGTGTCGCGCAGATCGTCGCGCAGATCGCTGGCGGGCTCGCGCTCGATAATACCGGGGGCGATTTCGCGCAACTGGTAGTAGGCCCATTTAATCCGCAGCGCAGGGAAGTGTGCCGGGTCGCGCTTGGCCGCTTCGATCTGATCGAAGATATCGCGCTTCGCATCGTTGTCCGGCTGGTCGGCAAGCCATTGGGCGAGTCTGGCGACGACGATGCCCGAGAATCTGGCTTTCAATGCGAAGGTCATTCGTCGTCCCCCAAGAAATTGCCGGCCATGCGTTCCAGTACGCTGCGTGTGTGGTCCCCGGTCATGTGCGAGTAACGACGCGCCATAACCAGCGTTCGGTGGCCTAGCGCCTCGGCGACCTCTGCCAGGCTCGCGCCGTTCATCGTCAAATAGGAGGCGGTCGTGTGGCGCAGGTCGTGGAAGCGGAAGTCCACCAGCCCGGCAGCCGTGCGCACCTTCGCCCACGGTTTATCAAGGTTGGCCGGGGCATCATCACTGCGGCCCTTGAACACCCAGCCGGTTTGCGTCGGGTCGCTTTCCCACTGCTGGCGGATCGCGGCGACCGCAGGCCCGACCACTGGCACGCGCCGCGGCTGCCCGTTCTTCGTGTCACGGAATAGCAACGTCATGCGCTCAAGGTCGACGTCTTCCCAGCGCAGCGGAAAGATATTTCCTCGACGCGCGCCGGTGGCCAGCGCCAGCATCACGGCGCAATAGATGTTTGGGTCGTCGCTCGCGCGGCAGGCGGTCAACAGGGATTTGCGCTCCTCGTCAGACAGGAAGCGCACCACGCCCGCGCCTTCGCTGCGCTTCGTGATCGCCAACACCGGGTTAGAAGGCAACCATCCAAGCTCTTTCCACGCCCACTTACAGACGGCAGACAGGGCGGCCAGATAGCGGTTTACCGTAGCGCCCGACAGCACGCCACCACCACGCGCGGACGGCTTGGCGGACAGCTCTGCGCGGTAGCTGGCGACCGTCTGCGGCGTGAGTTTGTCCAGCGTCACAAAGCCCGCTTGATCCTTCCACCACTGCAGCATGGCGGCGACCTTCCCGCCGTCTTTGGCGTTGGGCTTCACGGGGAGATATTCCGTGGTGAATTTTTCGATCAGCTCGCCAAGCGTGCGGCGGCGGTCGGCCGTGGTCGGCACATAGGAACCGTGGCCCATATCGCTCTCGGCTTTGGCCGCCCAGGCTACCGCGTCGGTCTTGCGCTTGAACGTGCGGCTACGGGGACGTTCACCACGCACACGCACACGAGCCTGATAGCTCGTTGTCCCATCGTGTCCCACGCGTCGAACAATAGTGGCCATGATTGACCCTTGCTGGCTGTTGTGTCCCGTGAGTGTCCCACGGTCAGAGCAGATCAAACAAGGTAAGGCGGTAAGTTGTTGATTTTATTGGTGCCCGGAGCGGGGCTCGAACCCGCATGGCCTTGCGGCCGAGGGATTTTAAGTCCCTTGCGTCTACCAGTTTCGCCATCCGGGCGCGGTGTCCGCGGCAAGCTGCGGGCGGGCGCATCGTAGCATGTGCCGCCTCGGTGACCGGGTCAGAACAGGCTCTTGAAGATGTGGATGCCGGCGCTGTACTCGCCGATGATGGTGCCCACGCTGACCAGGAAGAAGTTGAGCAGGGTGCGCGCCACGCGGTTCTTCCACCAGCCGCTCCAGTGCACGATGTCGTCGCGCAAGGTGTCGAAGTCGACCACCCGCGGGCGGCGCGCCCAGGCTTCGGCCATCGCGCTGATGCCGCCGGCGGGGATGCCGGGGCGGAACGGCTTGATCGGTGCGGCGATGAAGGCAGCGACGACGCTGAGCGGATGGCCGCCGGCGACCAGTGCGCCCAGTGCGGCGAAACCGCCAGTGAACAACACCCAGGCCATCAGCGCCTGCGTGCCCAGCGACGCGTTGCGATGGAACGCCCAGGCGATCGCGGCGAACACCAGCAGTACCAGCCCGGCGGCCACCCATTTCGGCCAGCGTGCCTTCGGCGGTGAGACGGCAAGCTCGGCGACCTTGGCGGCAGGATCGTCCTGCTGTTCGCGCAGCAAGGTGCACAGGCCCTTGAGGTGGCCGGCGCCGATCACCACCAGCACGCGGCGGTTTTCCACCCCGGCGGAGCGACCGGATTCCTCGCGCAGGCGCGCGGCCATGAACGCATCACGCTCGCCGATCAGGCTGTCGTAGAGCGGCTTCGAGCTGCTGGCGAATTCGCTGAACGCACTTTCCAGCAGGTCGCCCTGTTTCAGCTTCTCGATCTCGCCCTGTTCGATGTCCTCGCGGTCGAACACACTGGCCAGCAGCCCGCCGAGCAGGCCGAAGCGCTGCCAGAAACCCACGCTACGCCAGGCGCGCTTGAGCGTGGTGCCGACTTCGCGGTCGATCAGCCACAGTGGCAGGCCACGCTGTTCGGCACCGTCCATCGCCGCCTTCATCTCGGCGCCGGGCTGGATGCCGGACTGGTCGGCCAGGCGTTTCTGGAACGTGGACAGCACCAGGCTGGCGGCGACCATGCCGGCCTTGCCCTGGCGGATCACCTTGAACAGGTCCATCTGCTTGAACGCTTCCGGGTCGCGCATGCTCTGCGCGCGGCTGTCGCACAGCTCCACCGCCACGGCGTCGAAGTGTTCGCTGGCCAGCAAGGCGTCGACCGCTTCCATGCTGCTGCGCGAGACGTGCGCAGTACCCAGCACCACGTATTCCACGCCGTCGCGCCGCACGCGCTCGATCGGCTGACCCTGCAGGGCGGCAGGCAGCGCGGTGGTTTCGGTTTCGGGAACACTCATGCGATCAGCAGGCCAGTCGTCGTGGAGAGTCCAAGCATGGGGACGACGGCCATGCAGAACAAGCAACGGAGCGGGGCTTCAGTCACGGAAGCGCTTGAGCAGGTCGGCGTACGCGTCGATGCGCCGGTCGCGCAGGAACGGCCAGATCCGCCGCACGTGCTCGCTGCGCGCCAGGTCGACCTCGACCAGCAGCAGTTCGTGCGCGTCGGTGCCAGCCTGGGCCAGCAACTCGCCCTGCGGGCCGGCGACAAAACTCGACCCCCAGAACTGGATACCGGCGCCCACGCCCGAAGGATCGGCCTCGAAGCCGGTGCGGTTGCACGACAGCAGCGGCAGGCCGTTGGCCACGGCGTGGCCACGCTGCACGGTGGTCCACGCATCGCGCTGGCGGTCCTTTTCGGCCTGGCCGTCGTTCGGGTCCCAGCCGATCGCGGTGGGGTAGAGCAGCAGTTCGGCGCCGGCCAGCGCCATCAGGCGTGCTGCTTCCGGATACCACTGGTCCCAGCACACCAGCACGCCGAGGCGGCCGACCGACGTGTCGATCGGTTCGAAGCCGAGGTCACCCGGGGTGAAGTAGAACTTCTCGTAGAACGCCGGGTCGTCCGGGATGTGCATCTTGCGATAGGTGCCGGCGATCGCCGACGAGCGGTCGAACACCACCGCGGTGTTGTGGTACAGGCCGGCGGCGCGGCGCTCGAACAGCGAGGCGACGACGACCAGCTTCAACTCCTCGGCCAGCATGCCGATGCGCGCGGTGCCCGGGCCGGGAATGCTCTCGGCCTGGTCGAAGATCTCCACCGATTCGTGCTGGCAGAAGTACGGGCCGTTGTGCAGCTCCTGCAGCAGCACCAGTTCGGCGCCGGCCGCCGCCGCTTGGCGCAGGCCGGCTTCGATTGCGTCCAGGTTGGCGTCGCGGCTGCCGCGGTCGGTTTCCTGCAGCAGCGCGACCTTGAGGGTCTTGCGGGTCATCGGCGTGAATCCTCGGCGTGTCGCCAGGCGTAGACCGTGCAGTTTAGCCGATGCGGCTCAGGCCAGCCCGGCGGGCAGCTGCATGGTGATGCAGTGCAGGCTGCCGTTCTGCCAGATCAGCGGGCGGCATGGCACCTGCACCACGACCCGGCCCGGGTGCGCGGCGCCGATGATGCGCGCGGCGTCATCGTCGGCCTCGTCGCCATAGGCGGGCACCAGCACGGCGCCGTTGACGATCAGGTAGTTCGCGTAGGACGCGGCGAGCCGGCGGCCCTCGTCGACGATTGGCTGCGCCCACGGCAGCGGATACAACTGGTACGGACGGCCGTCGGCTGTGCGCAGCGCCGCCAGCTCGGCCGCCATGCGCTGCAGCTCGTCGTGGTGCGGGTCGCCGGGATCGTCGCAGGCCTGGAACACGATGCGCTCGCCGGGGGCGAAGCGGGCGAGGGTGTCGATGTGCGCGTCGGTGTCGTCGCCTTCGAGGTAGCCGTAGTCTAGCCACAGCACGCGGTCGGCGTGCAGGCCGTCGCGCAGGATCGCGCTCATTTCCTCGCGCGACTGCTCCGGGTGACGCTGCACCAGGCAGCGCCAGGTGGTGAGGATGGTGCCGCTGCCGTCGCTCTCGATGCCACCGCCTTCCAGCGCCCAGTCGATGCGCCTGTGCGCGGCATGGCCGAACACGCCGGCCTGCACCAGCCCGGCGACCAGCGCGTCGTCCTGCGCGGCGCCGAACTTGCCACCCCAGCCGGTGAAGCGGAAGTCGGTGAGCTGAAAGCCTTCTGCCCCACCTCGCAGCGTGATCGGGCCGGAGTCGCGCAGCCAGGTGTCGTCGTAGGGCAGCTCGACGAAGCGGATCCTGGCGAGATCCACGCGGGCGTCGCGCAATTGCGACTGCACGTGCGCGCGCAGTGCAACATCCGCGACCACGATGATCAGCGGCTGGAACCGGGTCACCGCGACGGCCAGCGCCACGTAGGTGGTTTCCACCGCGACCAGCCGTTCAGCCCAGTCGGTACCGGTGTGCGGCCACGCGATCAGCACCGCGGCCTGCGGTTCCCATTCCGCCGGCAGGCGCAGGGAGTGGTCGGTCATGCTGGCGGCCTCATGCGGGGAAGGGCCGCACATTGTACGACGCGGGAACCGCACACATGAGAACGCGGCCCGTGTCACCACGGGCCGCGTCGTTCGTGTCATTGATTCAGTTGACGTCCGCCGGGTTGGTATTGTTGCCGGCCGGCGTGTTGAGCACCGCGTGGATCACGTGGCTGTGTTCGAAGTACACGATGAAGTTCGCGTATTCCCAGCGGTTGATCTGCGGGTGCTTCTTGCTGTCGCCGCCGCGCGGCGAGAGCTTGCGCTGCGGCGCGCCCCAGGTCTTCTCGACCTGGGCCATGCTCAGCCCACGCTTGGGCAGGTTCATGTCCTTTTCCTGCTGCACGCGGTGGATCAGCAGGCTGTCGCCGTGTCCGCGCGACTGGGCCGCACTGGCCGGCTGCGATACAGCCAGGCCGGCGGCAGCGGCCAGCATGATGACGATCGGCAAACTGCTCGTGAACTTGACCATGGTTCCCCTCTCCATACAAGGCTGTATGCGGCGTCGTTGTAGCAGAACCGCCGGTGCTGCGCCATGCCGATGGCCGTCGATTGCGATGGGTTCGGCATTCGCCTGTGCACGGCGGCACCAGCCGACGCGTCGAGAATAGCGCCATCGCCGCTATCATGGGCGGCTGCGGGCAACGACCCACCCGGTTCCGATCCAGGTTTTCCATGATTTCCTTCCGACATTTCGCCTTGCGCCGCGGCAGCCGTCTGCTGCTTTCCGACATCGACCTGGTGATCCAGGGCGGCTGGCGCCTGGGCGTGATCGGCCGTAACGGCTGCGGCAAGTCCAGCCTGTTCGCCGCGCTGCAGGGCACGCTGGAGGGCGACGCCGGCGAGCTGGAGATGTCGGGCAAGCTGCGGCTGGCATCGGTGGCACAGGAAACCCCGGCGCTGCCGGACGCGGCGATCGACTACGTGCTGGGTGGCGACGAGGAACTGGCCGCCGCGATGCTCGCCGAGGCCGAGGCCGGCGATCGCGGCGACATGGAGGCGATGGCGAAGGCGCACCACCGCATCGAGGAACTGAACGGCTACGACGGCCGTGCCCGTGCCGGCCGTCTGCTGCATGGCCTGGGTTTCCCGCCGGAAACGCACGAGCGCGCGGTGCAGGAATTCTCCGGCGGCTGGCGCGGGCGGCTGAACCTGGCGCGCGCGCTGATGTGCCCATCCGACCTGCTGCTGCTGGACGAACCAACCAACCATCTCGACCTCGATGCCGTGCTGTGGCTGGAGGAATGGCTGCGCCGCTACCAGGGCACCTTGCTGATCATCTCGCACGACCGCGAATTCCTCGATGGCGTGATCACCCACACGCTGCACCTCAACGACGGCAAGGCCAGGCTGTACACCGGCAACTACAGCGCATTCGAGCGTCTGCGCGCCGAGCAGTTGCGCCAGCAGCAGATCTCGCACGAGCGCGAGCAGGCTGAGCGGGCGCATCTGCAGTCCTTCATTGACCGCTTCAAGGCCAAGGCGACCAAGGCCAAGCAGGCGCAGTCGCGCATGAAGCGGCTGGAAAAGCTGGCCGGCACCGAGGCGGTGCGCGCCGAACGCCCCTTCAGCTTCCAGTTCCCGGCGCCGGGGCGGCTGCCCGATTCGATGCTGCAGCTGGAGGACATCACGGCGGGCTATATGGCTGACCCGGCTGCAGGAAGCGGCGAGGCGGCGCACATCGTGCTGGCCGACGTGCGCTTCAGCATCGAGGCGGGCGAGCGGATCGGCCTGCTCGGCCCGAACGGCGCCGGCAAGTCCACTCTGGTGAAGACCCTGGTCGGGGAACTCGAACCGTTCGGCGGCGAGCGCAAGGTGCACAAGGACCTGAAGATCGGCTACTTCGCCCAGCACACGGTGGAAAGCCTGCGCGAAGGGGCGAGCCCGCTCGACCACCTGCTGGACAAGGCGCCGGGCGTGGCCACCCAGGTCATGCGCGATTTCCTCGGCACCTGGAATTTCGCCGGTGATCGCGCATTCGAATCCGTCGATGGTTTCTCCGGCGGCGAGCGAGCACGCCTCGCGCTGGCGCTGATTGCCTGGGACAAGCCGAACCTGCTGCTGCTGGACGAGCCGACCAACCACCTCGATCTGGACATGCGCGAGGCGCTGGCCGACGCGCTGGCCGATTTCGACGGCGCCCTGGTGCTGGTCTCGCACGACCGCCACCTGCTCGGCATGGTCTGCGACAGCTTCTGGCGCGTCGCCGACGGCGTGGTGGAAAGCTTCGACGGCGACCTGGACGATTACGCCCGCTGGCTGAAAAATCGGGGCGCCGCCAGCAAGAAGGCCGCGAAGGCCGGCGCGGCAGCGAAACCGGTGGTGAAGGTGGTGGAAGTCTCGCCGGAGGAGCGCCGCCGTCAGGCCGCGGTCCAGCGCGACGACGAGAAAGCCGCGCGCCAGCGGGTAAAGAAGATCGAGGCCCGCACCGCCGCCATCGACACCGAGCTGGCCGCGCTGGAAACCCGACTGGCCGATCCGGCGACCTACAACGGTCCAACCAGCGAAATGATGCGGCTGGGCCAGCGCCAGACCGAACTGCAGCGTGAGAAGGAAGCACTCGAAACCGAGTGGCTGGAGCTGACCGAACAACTGGAGGCGTAGCGATGCCCGTGCCGGATCCGTCATTGCAACTGTGGCTGCACGCGCTGGCACATTTCGAACCCGCGCATCCGCTGCGCGCATGGCTGGCCCGGGCCGACCGCCTGCCGGATGGCGGCACCGGTTACCTGGGCGGTCTGGGCGATCATTTTCGCGGCGTCGACGCCGGCGTGCCCGCGGCGGCGATCACCCGCCAGTTCCTCGCCGGCGATGCGGCTGACCAGCTCTGGCTGTTGGCCGACCCGGCCTGGGTGGAGCCGGACATGAACGGCGTGCGCCTGCTCGCCTGCGGCCGGATGGGCCTGGACATGGACGCGGCGCAGGCGCTGGCCGAACCGCTGCGGCCGGTGTTCGACGAGGCCGGCATGCAGTTGGAAATCGCTACCCCGGATCACTGGCACCTGCGCCTGCCGCCCGATACGCCGTTGCCGGATTTCGCCGCGCCCGAGCAGGCGCTGGGCGAAGACCTGGCGCAGCACCTGCCGCAGGGTGCACAAGGGCGCCGCTGGCGCGTGCTGCTCAACGATGTCCAGGTGCTGCTGCACCAGCATCCGCTGAATACCCGGCGGCGGGCACACGGACAATCGCCAGTCAACAGCCTGTGGCTGTGGGGCGGCGGGCGCCTGCCGCCGCCATCGATGAGCGAACTGGCCGGCGTGGTCAGCGACGACCTGCTGCTGCACGCGCTGGCCGCGCGGGCCGGCGTCGCCTGGCAGTCGCGCACAGCCGAGGCCATCGCCGCCGGCGCGGCTGGCTGGCTGATCGACCTGCAGGATCTGCCGGCGCACGAGCTGGCCTTGCGCTGGTGGCCGCTGCTGCAGCCGTTGCTCGAACGCCGCGCCGTACGGCTGCATTTCGCCAGCGGCGAACGCTGGCAGCGCAAGCCCTGGCATCGCTGGCGCTACTGGCGCGGGGCAGGGCGTTGAGCGCGCTGCAATTGCGCCGGCGCGAAAGCCGGGGTGCTCCGACCGGCTGGCCGGATTCGGTGCATCCGGTGCTGCAGCAGGTCTACGCCGCGCGTGGCGTGCTGGAACCCGGCCAGGCCGAACACCGGCTGGCGCGGATGCTGTCGCCGCAGTTGCTGGGCGGCATGGCGCAGGCCGTCGAGCTGCTGGTCGAGGCGATCCGCGACGACTGGTCGATCCTGATCGCCGGCGACTACGACTGCGATGGCGCCTCCGGCACTGCGGTGGCGGTGCGCGGGCTGCGTCTGCTCGGCGCAAAGCGGGTCGATTACGCGATCCCGAATCGTTTCGCCCACGGCTACGGCCTGAGTCCGGCCTTCGTCGCCTCGCTGCAGCCGACGCCGCAACTGATCGTCACCGTCGACAACGGCGTGGCCAGCGTGGCGGGCGTTGCGGCGGCGAAGGCACGCGGTATCCGTGTGATCGTCACCGACCACCACCTGCCCGGCGAGCGGTTGCCGGCCTGCGACGCGATGGTGAATCCGAACCTGACCGGCGACCCGTTCCCCAGCAAGGTGCTGGCCGGCGTGGGCGTGATGTTCTACCTGCTACTGGCCTTGCGCGCGAAGCTTTATCCCAGCGATCATCCTGATCGCGAAGATCAAGAAGCGGCCATCCATGGCCGCACTGTTCAAAAGAGCCGGCGTCCCGATCTTTCGGGCTTGCTCGACCTGGTCGCGCTGGGCACGGTGGCCGACCTGGTGCCGCTGGATTTCAACAATCGCGTGCTGGTCGAGGCCGGCCTGCAGCGCATGCGTGGCGGTCGTGCCTGCGCCGGCATTGCCGCGCTGGTCGAGGCCGGCAAACGCAGCATGGCGACGCTGTGCTCCACCGACCTGGCCTTCACCGTCGGGCCGAGGCTGAACGCGGCGGGGCGGCTGGAAGACATGCGCCTGGGCGTGGCCTGCCTGCTCACCGACGACGTGGCGCAGGCTCACCGTTATGCCGGACAGCTCGACGCGATCAATCGCGAACGGCGCGACCTGCAGGCGTCGATGGTGGCCGAGGCCGAGCTGATGGTGGCTGGCCTGGGGCATGTCGATGCGGTCGGCGTGGCGCTGTTCGAGCCGTCCTGGCACGCCGGGGTGGTCGGCCTTGTCGCCTCGAAACTGAAGGAACGCCTGCATCGCCCGGTGATCGCGTTCGCCCCCGCCAGCGAGGACGACAGCAACCACCTGCGCGGCTCGGCGCGCTCGATTCCCGGCTTCCACATCCGCGACGCGCTGGCCGCGATCGACGCGCGTCAGCCCGGCCTGATCGAGCGTTTCGGCGGTCATGCGATGGCGGCGGGGCTGAGCTTGAAAGCCAGCGACTATCCACGTTTTGCCGCCGCCTTCGACGCGGTGGCGCGCGAACTGATCGAGCCCGAGCGCCTGCAGGCGGTGCTCTACACCGACGGCGAACTACCGCCTGGCACCGCCACGCTGGTGCTGGCGCGGCAACTGCGTGAAGCCGGCCCGTGGGGCCAGGCCTTCCCCGAACCGCTGTTCGACAACCTGTTCGAGTGCGCCAGCTGGAAGCTGATGGGCGGGTGCCACCTGCGCCTGCAGCTACGCGACCCGCGCGACGGCGCCGTGCACGACGCGGTGATGTTTAACGCGTACCACGGCCAGCCGCCACCGCCGCGGCTGCGCGCCGCCTATGAGCTGACCATCAACGACTGGCAGGGCCGCGAAAGTCCGCGTCTGTTGCTGCGCCATATCGAGCCGGCCTGAGCAGGGCCGGAGCCACGCGCACACGTTCCCTTTGTCATTCCGGCGAAGGCCGGAATCGCACCTGGCCGTGGCGAAATCCGATGACTGACGAGTTCACCGGCTTGATGCGATCCCGGCCTTCGCCGGGATGACGACACGGCGGGATGATGACGCCGCGGGGGTGACGACATCAGGCGAGAGTGGCGGTGCCGGCATGAGCGACGCTCCCTGCAAAAAAGTCGTACCGTCGCCGCCGACTTGCGCGCTTTTCACGTGTCGGGATCCAGACTGGCCTTCCCCACCCACGGAGAACGCCCGTGATCGCACAGATCGAAGGATTGCCGCCCGGCACATTGGGCTTCCGCGCCCACGGACAGGTCACGGCAGCGGATTACGAAAGCATCATCGTGCCGGACATCGAGGCGGCGTTCGCACTGAACCGCAAGCTGCGCCTGTTGTATGTCACCGCCGACGACTTCACCGGTTTCGACCCCGGCGCGATGTGGGACGACGCCAAGCTGGGCATGCGCCACTTCAGCGGTTGGGATCGCGTGGCGCTGGTCACCGATGTGGTCTGGCTGCGAGGCACCGCCATCGCCTTCAGCTTTGCCATCCCGGCGCAGTTCCGCCTGTTCCACGGTGTGGACATCGAGGAAGCCACGCGCTGGATCACGGCCATCTGAGAATCTCCACGGTACCGTTTCGACCATCGATGCGCACGCGCTGGCCGTTGCCGAGCAGGCGCATCACGTGGCGCACGCTCATCACGGCCGGCAGGCCCAGTTCGCGTGCGGTCACCGCGCCGTGCGACAGCGGGCCGCCGCTTTCGGTGATCACCCCGCGTGCCTGGTAGAACAGCGGCGTCCATGCCGGGTTGGTGGTGCGCGCGACCAGGATTGCGTCTTTCGGAAAGTGCGGAAAGTCTTCCGGGCCGCGCACCACGAACACTTCGCCTTCGACGATGCCGGGGCTGCCGCCGAGGCCCTTGAGCACGCTGCTGCCGTCGACCACGACCGGTTCCGCCTCGCCGAAGATCCAGTCCGGCGTGCGCGCGCAGGCGGCCAGGTAACCGGTCTTGTGTCGGGTCGCGGCGAGCGTGATCGGGGCCAGTTCGTCGCTGCGCAGTGCGTTGTCCAGGATCGCCAGCGGCACGAAATAGACGTCCATCGGATCGGCCAGCACGCCGCGCTCGACCAGCTGCATGCCGATCGCCTTCAACCCGCGGCGGAACGGCAGATGCAGGCGGGTGGTCTGGTAATGCTCCAGATCGTCCAGTGCGGTGTAGGTGCGGGCCAGCCGGATCACCTCGTGCACCAGGTAGCGCAGTTCCTCCGGCGCGTGATCGAGTACGGTGTGCTCCATCGCTGATTGCGCAGCCTTCTGGCGCAACTCGGCGGCTGCACGATCCTCGTCGGGGCGATCGACCAGCATCTTCAGCTGGTCCAGCACGATCTGTGGCGCCTCGACCCAGGTCGGGTGGTAGGCGTCGAAATCCAGTTCGCGATGACCATGGCGAGCCAGGAAGCGCTGGAACTCGGCGTGGAACGCAGGGTACTGCGGCAGTTCTTCCAGCAGTTCGATGCTGGGTTCGCTGCGCAGCCGCGCGTGCAGGGTGGCATCCATCCGCACCAGTCGCGACAGCGACCACAGCTCGGCATTGACCTGGCCGGTCTTGGTGTCGGTGACCGCCAGCAACTGGTCGAACACCTGCTGCGCCTGCTCGGCCGGCAGCGCCAGTCGCAGCATCTGCTGCAGGGCCAGGTACAGCGTGCGCTGGGTCAGCGAGATGGCGATGTTGGGCAGGAAGTAGCTGGCGCCCAGCGCGTTGATGCGCAACACGTAATCCCACAGCTCGTTCAGCGGGCGACCGTCCAGCGACTCGCGCATCAGGGCGCCGATGCCGAGCAGGTAGGTGTCCAGGTCGCGCATCCAGCGTACCGGCAGTTCCTGCACCCAGGCGAACTGCGCGGCGATCTGCGGCAGCGCGGCGCGGATGCTTTCCACGTCCTTGAGCATCTTCGCCGGCGTGCGGCCGCTGTAGAGTTCGACCGCGTTCTGGTTGCCGTAGATGTAGTAGTCGCGCATCGCGAACCACTTGTCGCCGAACGGCGGCAGGCCCATCAGCTTGAAGCTGTGGTTGAGCGAGGCGTGGAAGCCGGCTTCGCACAGGTCCCAGGTCAGCGGCGTGACCGGCGTGGGGAAACGCTCGGCCGATTCGTCGCGGGTCCAGCGCGGCGGGATGCGCGTCACCGCGCGCGACTGCAGCAGGTACAGCGTGCCGTCCTGCCACGCCCATTCGATGTCCTGCGGGAAACCGAAGTGCTGCTCGGCGGCCAGCGCCAGCTGCGCCACCGCGCGGCGTTGTGCTTCGTCGAGGGCAGGGGTATAGGCCTGTTCGGCCGACAACGTCACGTGGCGGGTACCGCCGGTGGCATCGGTCACCAGCGCTTGCGGCTTCTCGGCGATCACCGCCTCGACCTCGCTCATGTCGCTGCGCTTGAGGCAGTACTCGTCGACCGGCTCCTCGCCGCCGACCACCGTTTCGCCGAGGCCGAACGCGGCGTTGATCAGCACCTGGTCCAGTGCGCCGCGCACCGGATCGATCGAGAACGCCACGCCGGCGGCCTCGCGTTCGTTCACCAGCACCATCTTCTGCACCACCACGGCCATCGCCGCATCCAGGTGGTTAAGCCCCATCCGTTCGCGGTACGGCAGCACGTGCGCGTTCCACAGCGAGGCGTAGCAGCGGCGGATCGCGTCGAGCGCGGCATCGACGCCGCGGATGCCCAGCAAGGTGTCGTGCTGGCCGGCGAACGCGGCGCCGGGTAGATCCTCCAACGTGCCGGAAGAACGCACCGCCACCGGCGTATCGACCAGTCCGAATGCTTCCATCTTCGCGGCCAATTCGCCGCGCAGCGACGACGGCAACGGCTGCGCCAGCAGCAGCGCCTGGATGCGCTCGCTGCGCGCGGCGTGGTCGAGCGCGGCATCGTCCAGCACGTGGCGGATCGCCTCATGCAGCGGCGCCACGAACTCGCGATAGACCTCGCTACCGATCACGATGCCCGGCGGCACCGGCAGGTGCTGCGCGGCGCGCGCCAGGTTGGCGCCCTTGCCGCCGCTGACGGCATGCTCGGCAGCCTGCGGATCGGTGAACGCGAAGAGCTGGGTCATGCGAGGTTTTCCTTGCGGTAACGCTGGACGAAGGCGAGCACCGCAGCGGCGAGGGCGATCCCGCACAGCACGTCGATGCCATAGTGATAGCGCAGGTACAGCGTGGCCAGTAGCAAGGCCAGGATGATCGGCGTCAGCAGCAGCGCGATGCGCCGATAACCGCCCAGCGCGAAGAAGCCCAGCACATACACGCCGATGCCGCTGTGCAGGCTGGGGAACACGTCCATGCCGGTGATGCCAGCCTTGACCACACCAGCCAGCAGGGCGGTCATCGCGCCGCCGTGCACGGGATAGGGAAACACCTCGGGAAACGCCATGTAGGGTCCGCCGGCGGGCACCAGCAGATAGCCGGCAAAGCCGACCAGATACATCAGGGTCAGGCCGAGGAAAAACGCCTTCGCCTCGGGGCTGCGGCGGCGCACGCTGAACACGATCGCTGGCAGCAGCACCACGAAATAGAACAGGAAGTAGCCGCTGCTGAGCAGCTCCGACAGCCACGGCCGTTCCCAGCCCAGCAGGTGTTCCGGCAGGCTGCGGCCACCCCACAGATCACGATCCAGCGCCAGCAGCGTCGCGTCGGCGGTGTGCTGGATGAACACCTCGCGGATCGCCTTGAACAACGGAAAGATCAGCCAGCAGGCGACGAACTGCAGCGTGCCTTTCCAGCTTGCCCAGCCACTGCCGGGCGCAGCCCACGTGGCGGCCAGCAACAGCAGCCAGGCGATGCCGCCAAGCACGCTGGCGGCGTGCAGATTGGCGTCGTCCAGTCGCCAGGCGCCCAAGCTTCCGAACACGAGAATGAGTAGTAACTCGGCGGCGAAGGCGTGGCTGATCCAGCGCGCGATACGCGACGTGTTCATGGATTCCCCCGATGCATCACGCGCGGCCAGCGCCACCAGCCGAGTGCGGCCAGCAGCCACAGTGCCAGCAGCGGCCACGGCCAGAACCAGGTCATCAGCAGCAGACAGGGCAGCCAGACCACGGCCACCAGCAATCCGCCCACGATGCGGAAAAAGCTCACCGTATTGCGCGCATCCGCCTTGCCACCCGCGAACCGGCCGGCCAGCAGCACCGGCGCCGCCAGCAGTATGAAGGCAGCGACCACCAGCCAGTCCCAGGGCCATGAACGAGTGCGAGGTTGTGGTGGCGGTGGCGCCTGCGGATGTTGCTGGGCGTCGATCAATGCCAGCGCGTAGGACTCGCCCGCTGCGGCCCGCACCGTCGCCCAGGCTTCCGCCGCCGCAAAGGCCTCCAGGTTCGGACAGTTCACCGAGACCGCGTCGAGCGCGGCGGCGATCGACTGGTGGATGCGCCGTTCCCAGTCGCGATCGGATTCATCGGCGTCGCGTGCAGGCAAGGTCACCGGTACGCCGACCAGCGCCTCGACGCGTGAACGGAAGCGGTCCGGCGCCTGGTAGTGCAGGCCCAGCGGCAGCACCTCCAGTGACACACCCTCATCCAGCAAGGTGCGCGCGATGCGCGCCGCGCCGCGCTGGTAGGGCAGTGGCCGCCAGCCCCATTCGCTGCTGCCTTCGGGAAAGATCACCAGATCGCCGCCCGCACGCAATTGGGCGCAGCCGGCGTCGACGGGATGGGCGAACGCAGCGCGCCGGGTGCCGTAGCGTTCGTGATCCTTGTCGCGCACCACCGTGATGCCGTCGAACATCCAGCGCAGCAGCGGATGCCGCAGCAACTGGACCGAGACCAGTCCCTGCACCCCAGGGAACACGCGTAGCACGGTGTAGCCGTCGATCGCCCCGTTGCGATGGCTGCTGACGATCAGCCGGCCGCGGCGTCGCGGCACGGGTTGCTGATGGGCACCGACAATGCGGATGCGGCCGAAATAGAACCCGCGCAGCAACCCGGCCAGCAGTGGAATCCACCAGCGCAGCGACCGCCCTCCGGCGGGCATCGGTGCCGGGTCGGTGCGGGAGCGGGCAGACATCCGTGCTGCGTCAGGGCTCATTGGTGGCAATGTAGCGGCAAGTGGCGGCTGGCGTCACTGCTGTGCCAGCACTTGCCAAGCGCCGGACGATCTGTTCAAGTTGATCCATGCATTCCTTCGCCACCAGCCACCTGAACTCCACCGCGCCTTCCGCGCGTGGCTTCGTGCTGGCCGGCAACACCAATAATCGCGCGAACAATAACGCCAACCGTTGGCGGGCCCTCGCGTAGCTGCAAGTTTCATCGAATACGCGAAGAAGGCCCGCCCAGTGCGGGCCTTCTTCGTTTTGTGTGTTTGATTTTTCGCGCGGGTCCATCCGCGCGGAGCAAACCCGGCCATCGATGGCTGTGCATTCACTTTTGCGCGGATCCATCCGCGCAAGGCAAACCCGGCCATCCGTGGCCGACTTTTCAGAAGAGCGGTGTCCACAACAAGCAACGAGGAAACTTCCACCATGTGCTCGATTTTCGGAATGTTCGACCTGCAGCCGGGCGACGACCTGGCGGCGTTGCGCCGGCAGGCGCTGGAGTTGTCGCAGCGGCAGCGTCATCGCGGGCCGGACTGGAGTGGGGTGTTCGTCGATGCCGGGGTGATCCTGGTGCACGAGCGGCTGGCCATCGTCGACCCGGCCAGCGGCGCGCAGCCGCTGCGCTCGCGCGACGGCGCGCTGGCGCTGGCGGTGAACGGGGAGATCTACAACCACCGCGAGCTGCGGGCCAGCAGCGGCTATGACTTCACTACCGGCTCGGACTGCGAGGTGATCAACGCGCTGTACCGCGAGCAGGGCAGCGACTTTGTCGGCAGGCTCAACGGCATCTTCGCGTTTGCACTGTGGGACGGTGCTGCACAGCGCTACCTGATCGCGCGCGACCCGATCGGCGTCTGCCCGCTGTACTGGGGGCACGATGCACAGGGCCGCCTGTGCGTGGCGTCGGAGATGAAGGCGCTGGTCGGCGTGTGCGCGGACGTGGCGCCGTTTCCGCCCGGTCATGTGTACGACAGCGCCAGCGGCGAATTGCAGCGCTATTACCACAGGCCCTGGCGCGACTACGCCACCACGCGTGGCCATGGCGTGGCGGCGCCGGCCTTGCGCCAGGCCTTCGAGCAGGCCGTGCACCGCCAGCTGATGACCGACGTGCCCTACGGCGTGCTGCTGTCGGGCGGGCTGGATTCCTCGCTGGTCGCCGCCTGCGCCGCACGTTTCGCCCGCGAGCGGGTCGAGGACGACGACCTCAGTGAGGCATGGTGGCCGCGCCTGCATTCGTTCGCGATCGGGCTGGAAGGATCGCCGGACCTCGCCGCCGCGCAGGTCGCCGCCGATGCGCTGGGCACTGTGCACCACGGCTTCGTCTACACCTTCTGGGAGGGCCTGGATGCGCTGCCCGAGGTGATCCGCCACATCGAAACCTACGACGTCACCACCATCCGCGCGGCCACCCCGATGTATCTGCTGGCAAGGCGGGTCAAGGCGATGGGGGTGAAGATGGTGCTGTCGGGCGAGGGCTCGGACGAGATCTTCGGTGGCTACCTGTACTTCCATAAGGCGCCGTCGGCCGAGGCGTTCCACGAGGAGACTGTACGCAAGCTCGACGCGCTGCACAGCTACGACTGCCTGCGCGCGAACAAGGCGATGATGGCCTGGGGCGTGGAGGCGCGCGTGCCTTTCCTGGACCTGGAGTTCATCGACGTGGCGATGGGACTGGACGCTGCGCGCAAGATGGCCGGCCACGGCAAGATCGAGAAGCACGTGTTGCGTGAGGCGTTCGACGGCGCCTTGCCGAAGGAAATCCTGTGGCGGCAGAAAGAGCAGTTCAGCGACGGCGTGGGTTACGGCTGGATCGACGGGCTGAAGGCGCACGCGGAGCAGGCGGTCAGCGACCGCGAGTTCGCCGCGGCGGCGGCGCGCTATCCGTTCAACACGCCGGCGACCAAGGAGGCCTATTTTTACCGGCGCATCTTCGAGCAGCACTTCCCCGGTGAGGCCTGTGCCGCGACCGTGCCTGGCGGCAAGTCGATCGCCTGTTCCTCGCCGGCTGCGCTGGCGTGGGACCCGGCCTTCGCGAACGCGGCCGACCCGTCCGGACGCGCCGTGAGAGGCGTCCACGCCCAGGCGCTCGCCTGAATGCGCGTATCCGATGGATCGTGGGGCGGGCATGGCCCGCCACTCTTCGTCGCAAGCGGCCAAAAGCTGGCGGGCGGCGCCCACCCTGCGAGAGCGGGGGCGTTTGCTGCAGTGCGTCTGTTATTCTATGGCGCTTGCATCCATCGCTGATATAACCATGATCGAGACCAATCCCATCCATGCGCAGATCGCCGACCTTCGTGGCCGGGTCGAGTCGCTTCGGGGGTATCTTTGACTACGCTACCAAGAGCGAACGTCTGGAAGAAGTAACCCGCGAGCTGGAGAGCCCCACCGTGTGGGACGACCCGGCACGCGCGCAGGAACTGGGCCGCGAGCGCGCCCGCCTGCATACCATCGTCCACGGCATCGACACGCTGACCGCCGGGCTGAATGACGCCGGCGACCTGCTGGAAATGGCGATCGCCGACGGCGACGACGACACCGCGCAATCGGTGACCGACGACCTGGCCAAGCTGGAATCGCAGGTCGGCAAGCTGGAGTTCCAGCGCATGTTCTCCGGCAAGATGGACGCGATGAACGCGTTCGTCGACATCCAGGCCGGCGCCGGCGGCACCGAGGCGCAGGACTGGGCCGAGATGCTGCTGCGCATGTACCTGCGCTGGTGCGAGAACCGCGGCTGGAAGACCGAATTGATGGAGGTCTCCGGCGGCGACGTGGCCGGCATCAAGTCCGCCACCTTCCGCGTGGAAGGCGACTACGCCTACGGCTGGCTGAAGACCGAGATCGGCGTGCACCGGCTGGTGCGCAAGAGCCCGTTCGATTCGGACAACCGCCGCCACACCAGCTTCACCTCGGTGTTCGTGTCGCCCGAAGTCGATGACGACATCGAGATCGACATCAACCCGGCCGACCTGCGCACCGATGTGTACCGTTCATCCGGCGCCGGTGGCCAGCACGTCAACAAGACCGAGTCGGCGGTGCGCATCACGCACATCCCGACCAATACCGTGGTGGCCTGCCAGACCGGCCGCAGCCAGCACCAGAACCGCGACACCGCGATGAAAATGCTGGCGGCAAAGCTCTACGAGCTCGAAATCCAGAAGCGCAATGCGGAGAAGGACGCGCTGGAAGCGACCAAGTCCGACATCGGCTGGGGCAGCCAGATCCGCAATTACGTGCTGGACCAGAGCCGCATCAAGGACCTGCGCACCGGCATCGAGCGTTCGGACACCCAGAAGGTGCTGGACGGCGATCTCGACGAGTTCATCGAGGCGAGCCTGAAATCCGGCCTCGAGGCCGGTGCCAAGCGCGTCGATGCGTAACGCTTGATTCCTTCCGCTCACTGACGAGGTGGCCCGCATGAACAGCAAGAAGATCTGCGCAATCCTGATCGCTTCAGCCGCGCTGGCAGCATTCGGCGCCGCCGCGCAGTCACAGCAAGGCAGCGCCGGACAGGGCATCAAGCAGGATGCCAAGGCCGTTGGCCACGGCGTCGCCGACGGTGCCCGCGATGTCGGTCACGCCACCAAGCATGTCGCCAAGAAGGTCGGCCACGGTGCGAAGGAAGCCGGCACCGGCATCGGCCACGGCGCAAAGAAGGCCGGTATCGCCGTCGGTCATGGTGCACGTGAGGGCTGGGACGCCACCAAGCATGCCGTCAAGCACGTCTTCGGCAAGGACGATTGACGGGCAGCGCCCATTCTTCATTTCAATAGCGCCATCCCCGCACCAACGGGAATGACGGCAACCACCCACGCAAGCCAGTTTCCGGAACACGCATGACCAGCGACCACTCCACGCCCGCCGAAGCATCCTCCGAACCGACGCAGGACGAAAACCGACTCATCGCCGAGCGTCGCGAAAAACTGACGGCACTGCGCGGGCAGGGCATCGCATTCCCGAACGACTTCAAGGTCGACAGCTTTGCCGGCGACCTGCAGGCCGAGTTCGCCGACAAGGACGTGCATACGGCCGAGGCGGTCGAGGCCGCCGCGCGGCGGGTGAAGATGGCCGGGCGCATCGTGCTCAAGCGCGTGCAGGGCAAGGTCAGCTTCGTGCAGCTGCAGGACTTCAGCGGGCGCATCCAGCTGTTCATCCACGCGGGCACGGTCGGCGAGGTCTACGAGGCGTTCAAGGGCTGGGACATGGGCGACATCGTGGGTGCCGAAGGCACGCTGATGCGCACCAAGACCGGCGAGCTTTCGGTGCGCGTGGATCAGCTGCGCCTGCTGACCAAGAGCCTGCGCCCGCTGCCGGACAAGCACCACGGCATGGCCGACGTGGAGCAGCGCTACCGCCAGCGCTACGTCGACCTGATCGTGACCGAGGAGGCACGGCGCACCTTCATGCTGCGCTCGAAGATCATTGGCTACATGCGCCAGTGGCTGGAGGCACCGTCGCGCCGCTTCATGGAAGTGGAAACGCCGATGATGCACATCATCCCCGGCGGCGCCACCGCCAAGCCGTTCGTCACCCATCACAACGCGCTGGATCTGGACCTGTACCTGCGCGTGGCGCCGGAGCTTTATCTCAAGCGTCTGGTCGTGGGTGGCTTCGACCGCGTCTACGAGATCAACCGCAACTTCCGCAACGAGGGTGTGTCGACCCGGCACAACCCCGAATTCACCATGCTGGAGCTGTACCAGGCCTACGCCACCTACCACGAGATCATGGATCTCACCGAGGCGGTGATCCGCGACACTGCGCAGGCCGTACTGGGCACCACGCAGCTGGAGTGGGACGGCGCCGCGATCGACGTCGGACCGGCGTTTCGCCGCTGGCGCATGGAAGACGCGGTGCTGGAACACAATCCCGGGATCCGGCGCGAGGAACTGCGCGACCGCGAGGCGCTGGCCGCGCACGCGACGCGACTCGGCGTGCAGGTCAAGCCCGGCTATGGCTGGGGCAAGCTGCTGCTGGAGATCTTCGAGAAGACCGTCGAACACACCCTGATCCAGCCGACTTTCATCACCGACCATCCGGTCGAGGTGTCGCCGCTGGCGCGCGAGAGCGATACCGACCAGGGCATCACCGACCGCTTCGAGCTGTTCGTCAACGGCAGGGAACTGGCCAACGGCTTCTCCGAGTTGAATGATCCGGAAGACCAGGCCGCACGCTTCCAGGCCCAGGTCGACGCCAAGGACGCCGGTGACGACGAGGCGATGCACTTCGATGCCGACTACATCCGCGCGCTGGAAGTGGGTCTGCCGCCCACCGGCGGTCTCGGCATCGGCATCGACCGCCTGGTGATGCTGCTGACCGGCTCGGCCTCGATCCGCGACGTGCTGCTGTTCCCGTACATGCGGCCGGAGGCGTGAGCGTCGACACGCCCGCACTGCAGGACCTGGCCGCGCCCGATGGCGTCTGTTACGGCTGCGGCAGCGCCCATCCGCATGGCCTGCACATCAAGAGCCACTGGCACGAGGACGGCGTGCACGTGGTCAGCACCCATCTGCCGGGGGCGGATTTCCACGGCTGGCCCGGGCTGGTCTACGGCGGGCTGATCGCGATGCTGGTGGACTGCCATTCCAACTGGACGGCGATGGCGCACCACTACCGCGCCGAGCATCGCGCGCCGGACAGCAAGCCGCGCATCGACTGCGTCACCGGCAGCCTCGGCATCAAGTTCCTCAAGCCCACGCCGATGGACGTGCCGCTGACGCTGAAGGCGCGTGTCGAGGGCGAGGTCGGGCGCAAGACCCGCGTGCTGTGCGAGGTTTACGCTGGCGAGGTGCTCACCGCACTGGGCGACTCGGTCTTCGTGCGCGTCGACACGGCGCAGCTGGCTGCGACCGCGCGGAACGCCTAAGCGTCGGCGTGGGTTAAACTTGCGGTTTCGCCGAAGCCCGGAGCCCGCATCATGTGGTTTGCCATCATCGGAACGGACGTTGCCGACTCGCTGGAGAAGCGCAAGGGCGTGCGCCCGGCGCATATCGCGCGCTTGCAGGCGCTGCTGGACGAGGGGCGGCTGTTCGTGGCCGGCGCGTTCCCGGCGATCGAATCGGAAGACCCGGGTCCGGCCGGCTTCAGCGGCAGCCTGATCTTGGCCGAGTTCCCGTCGCTGGCCGAAGCCCGCGCCTGGGCCGATGCCGACCCCTATGTGGCAGCCGGCGTCTACGCGGAGGTGCAGATCAAGCCGTTCCGCAAGGCCTTGCCGGCGTGAGCGAGGCGATGATCGAACAAATCCGCCAGCGCCTGACCCAGGCCCTGGCACCCACCGAGCTGGAAATCGTCGACGAAGGCCACCTGCATGCCGGGCACGCCGGCGAGGGCAGGGGCCATTTCCACGTGCGCATCGTCAGCCCCGCGTTTGCCGGGTTGTTGCCGATCCGCCGCCACCGTCTGGTTTATGCGGCGCTGGACGGGTTGATGGACAACGGAATCCATGCATTGTCGATCGACGCAAAAAACAAATAGATTTTAAACAATAAGTTATATCGAATTCTTCAACTGTTACTTCATGCGGAAACGCGTTGCAGCGCGGCCCCGCGTTTGGCACAGTGCCTTGTCGCCCGGACGGTGCGGGCACTACCGATGACCCATTGATGACCGCATGCGCCTGACCACGATCAAACTCGCCGGTTTCAAGTCCTTCGTGGACCCGACCACCCTGCACCTGCCGAGCAACATGATTGGCGTGGTCGGCCCGAACGGTTGCGGCAAATCCAACATCATCGACGCGATCCGCTGGGTGATGGGCGAGAGCGCGGCCAGCCGCCTGCGCGGCGATTCGCTGACCGACGTGATCTTTTCCGGCTCCAACACGCGCAAGCCGGTGGGGCAGGCCACGGTCGAGCTGATCTTCGACAACGCCGACGGCTCGATCCAGGGCGAGTACGGCCAGTACGCCGAGATCTCGGTGAAGCGCCAGGTCACCCGCGACGGCCAGTCTGCCTACTTCCTCAACGGTGCGCGCTGCCGCCGCCGCGACATCACCGACCTGTTTCTCGGCACCGGCCTCGGCCCGCGCAGCTACTCGATCATCGAGCAGGGCATGATCAGCCAGATCATCGAGGCGCACCCGGAAGAACTGCGCACGCACCTGGAAGAGGCCGCCGGCATCTCCAAGTACAAGGAGCGCCGCAAGGAAACCGAGAGCCGCATCAAGGCCACCCGCGAGAACCTCGATCGCGTACGCGACGTGCGCGACGAGGTGGACAAGCAGCTCGAACACCTGAACCGCCAGGCCCGCGCGGCCGAGCGCTGGAAGGCCTTGAAGGAAGAGCAGACGCGCAAGGAAGCCGAGCTGCGCGCGCTGGAATACCGCGGCCTGAAGAGCCAGCATGACGGCGAGGGCGAAGGCCTGTCCGCCGCCGAGATCGAGATCGAGAAGCAGTTGGCCGGCCAGCGCCAGATCGAGGCGCAGCTGGAGAGCGTGCGCGAGCGCCACACCGACGCCAGCGAGCACCTGAATGCCGTGCAGGCCGAGGTGTACAAGGTCGGCGCCGAGATCGCCCGGGTCGAGCAGCAGGTTCGCTACAACAAGGAAACCGCCGACCGCCTGCAGCGCGCCCACGGCGACGCCGAGCGCGAGCATGCCGAACTGGCCGCGCACATCGCCACCGACCGGGAACAGGGCGAGGCGCTGCGCCTGGCGCTGGCCGAAGGCGAACCGAAACTCGAAGCCCTGCAGCAGTTGCAGGACGACACCGCCGAGGCCCAGCGCAGCACCGAGGCGAAGCTGGCCGACTGGCAGCAGCGCTGGGACAGCCACACCCGCAACGCCGGCGAATCCAACCGCGCAGCTGAGGTGGAACGCACCAAGCTCAACTACCTCGACCGCCAGGCGATCGACCTGGCGCGCCGACGCGAGGCGCTGGAAGCCGAACAGAAGGCCACGGACGTGGCCGCGCTGGACGCCGCCGGCCAGCAACTGGTCGATGAACACGACACCCAGCGCGAGCACGTCGAAACGCTCGGCAGCCTGCTCGACCAGCACAAGTCCAGCCACGAGAAAGTACTGGAGGAAGAGCGCCAGGTGCAGTCGGCGCTGAACGAGGCACGCCAGCAGTTGCAGGCGGCACGCGGCCGACACGCTTCGCTGGAAGCATTGCAGCACGCCGCACTGGGCCAGGAAGAAAGCGCCGCCAGCGGCTGGCTGGCGCGGCTGGGGCTGGACCGCTCGCGTCGCCTCGGCGAATCGCTGCAGGTCGAGGCGGGCTGGGAAACCGCGGTGGAAACCGCGCTCAGCGGTTTCCTCGACAGCGTGCTGGTGGATGGCTCGCATGCACTCGCCGTCGAATTCAATGCCCTCGAAAACGCCGATGTGGCGCTGCTCGACGCCGCCGACGGCGGTGCCAACACCGCCGGCACGCTGGCCGCCCATGTGCGCGGGCCCGCCGCGGCGCTGGCGATCCTCGGCCACGTGTTGACCGCCGAATCGCTGGACGACGCGCATCAGCGTGTGGCCTCGCTGTCCGCGCTGGCGCCGTACCAGTCGGTGATCACCCGCAGCGGCGAATGGCTGGGCCCGGGCTGGGCGCGCGTGCGCCGCGCGCAGGGCAGCCAGGTCGGCGTGCTGGCGCGCGAGCGCGAGCTGCGCCTGCTCATCGAGCAGGTCGCCACGCTGGAAGCGCAACTGGAGGAAGCCAGCGAACGGCTCGATATGCTGCGCACCAGCAAGTTCGAGACCGAGCGCGCGCGCGACGACGCGCAGCGCGAGCTGTACAACGCACACCGCCGCCAGTCAGAGCTGGCCGGCCAGTTGCAGAGCCATCGCGGCAAGCTGGAAACCGCCCGCGCCCGCGCCGAAAAGGTCAGCGGCGAGCTGGTCGACCTGGCCACGCAGATCGACGAGCTGCAGAAGCAGACCCGCGAGGCGCGTGCCCGACTGGACGAGTCGGTCGGCCTGATGGGCGACCAGGAAGACCAGCGTCGCGAGCTGGAAAACGAGCGCCGTGCGCTGCTTGAAGCACGCGAAGAAGCGCGCATGAATGCACGCGAGGCCGCCGAGCAGTCGCACTCGCTCGCCTTGGCGCTGGAGTCAAAGCGCTCTTCGCTGAGCTCGCTGGAACAGGCACTTGGCCGCATGGACGTCCAGTTGCGCCAGATCGAGGCACGCCGCAACGAAATCGCCGAACAGCTCGCCGCCGGCTCCGACCCGATCGCCGAACTCGAGGCCGAACGGCAGGCCTGTCTGGATCAGCGCCTGCTGGTCGACAGGCAACTGGTCGAGGCGCGCCGCGCGCTGGAAGACTGCGACGTCGAATTCCGCAAGCTCGAACAGCAGCGGCATCTGGCGGAGCAGGGCCTGGCCAGCTTGCGCGAAAACCTGGCTGAGAAGCGCCTCGCCGCCCAGGCGCTGCAGCTGCGCGCCGAGCAATTGGCGGCGGCGATCGCCACGTCCGGCCTGGCACTGGAAACCCTGCTGGCCGAACTGGCCGAGGATATCGACGCGAACCAGTGGCGGTCACAGCTCAACGACATCGGCCAGAAGATCGCGCGACTGGAGCCGGTGAACCTGGCGGCGATCCAGGAACACGCCGAGCAGAGCGAGCGCAAGACCTACCTGGACAACCAGCTGGCCGACCTGGTCAGTGCGATGGAGACGCTGGAAGGCGCGATCAAGAAGATCGACCGCGAGACCCGCCAGCGCTTCAAGGAAACCTTCGACAAGGTCAACGCCGGCGTGCAGGAACTGTTCCCGCGCCTGTTCGGCGGCGGCCATGCCTACCTGGAACTGACAGGCGACGACCTGCTCAACACCGGCGTGTCGATCATGGCGCGGCCGCCGGGCAAGCGCGTGTCCAACATCACCCTGCTGTCCGGCGGCGAGAAGGCGCTGACCGCGGTCTCGCTGGTGTTCGCGATCTTCAGCCTCAATCCCGCGCCGTTCTGCCTGCTCGACGAGGTGGACGCGCCGCTGGACGAGGCGAACGTGGGGCGCTTCTCGAACATGGTGCGCGAGATGAGCGAAAAGGTGCAGTTCATCTTCATCAGCCACAACAAGGCGACCATGGAAGCAGCCACCCAGCTGTGCGGCGTGACCATGCGCGAGCCGGGCGTGTCGCGGCTGGTGCAGGTGGACCTGGCCGAAGCGGCTAAACTGGCAGGCGCTGCCTGAGGAACCCATGATGACGCTGCAACCCGTGCTTGCCTTTGCCTGGAACCCCGCCGTCGGCATTCCGCTGCTGATCGTCGGGGTGATCGTGCTGGCGCTGATCTGGCTGTTCGGCCAGCCGAAGAAGGAGCAGGGCAGGCGCCGGGTCGTGCCGGATCAGCATGCCGGCGAGCGTCGCGAGCCCACCTTGGGCGAGCCGGGCGGCGATCCCGTCTCGAACGATCTCTTCATTGGCGGTGATGCCGGCCCGCAGCAGGGCGAACTGGAGGTTGGCCTGCGCGAGGAACTCGAACGGCTGGGTGCCACGCTGTCCGGCGAACGTACCAAGACTTCCATGCCCGCTGCACCCAGGGCCAAGCCCAGGCAGCAGCCCAAGCTGGCCGATCATGTCGCCTCGATCATCGACGCCTTGCGCGCGCCCAGTTCCAGCGAGCCGACAGCACCGGACGTGCCGCCCGCTGCGGAGGAAATTCCTGCGCCGGCAATGTCGGCGACGGCTGCAACGACTGCTACGCCACCGCGCTCGGATCTTGGCCGGCGTCCGCCCCAGTTGCCGGTGGAGCGCATCGTCACGCTATTCGTGGTGGCCCGCGACGGAGCGCGCTTCCATGGCCCGGATCTGGTCGTGGCCGCCGAGAAGGCCGGCCTGGAATTCGGCGACATGGGCATCTACCACCGCCTGGTCGACGGCAAGCGCGAGCTGGGGCCGATCTTCAGCGTCGCCAACATGCTCAAGCCGGGCAATTTCGACTTGGCGCGGCTGGATACCTTGCACACGCTCGGGGTGAGCTTCTTCATGACCCTGCCGGCGCCGCTGCCCGCGCTGGATGCCTGGGACGCGATGCTGCCCACCGCGCAGCGCCTGGCCGAATTGCTGGATGGCCAGGTGCTCGATGAAGAGCGCAACGCGCTCGGGCGCCAGCGCATTGCCCACATCCGCGATCAGCTGCGCGGCTGGGACCGCGATCACGAAGGCAAGGAAATCATCTTCGGGCGTTGATATCCGGGGTCAGCCAGCCGCGTGGCGGCGCGGCAGTTTCCAGCCCGGCCGGATGAAGTGGCAGGTGTAACCATCGGGATAGCGTTCCAGGTAATCCTGGTGCTCCGGCTCGGCCTCCCAGAAATCACCAGCCGGCGCCACCTCCGTCACCACCTTGCCGGGCCACAGGCCCGAGGCATCCACGTCGGCGATGGCGTCCTCCGCGATCCGCTTCTGCTCCTCCGACGCATAGAAGATCGCCGAGCGGTACGAGCTACCGCGGTCGTTGCCCTGTCGGTTCGGCGTGGATGGATCGTGGATCTGGAAGAAGAATTCCAGCAGCGTGCGATAGCTTATCCGTGCCGGATCGAACATGATTTCGATCGCCTCGGCATGGCTGCCATGGTTTCGATAGGTGGCGTTCGGCACGTCGCCGCCGCTGTAGCCGACCTGGGTCGAGACGACCCCGTCCTGGCGGCGGATCAGGTCCTGCATGCCCCAGAAGCAGCCGCCGGCCAGGATGGCGCGTTCGGTACTCATCGCACGTCCTCCACCTGGTCCAGGTAATCGCTGTAGCCTTCGGCCTCCATGTCGTCGCGATGGACGAAGCGCAACGAGGCCGAGTTGATGCAGTAGCGCAGGCCGCCGCGATCAGCCGGGCCATCGGGGAAAACGTGGCCGAGGTGGCTGTCGCCATGCACCGAGCGCACCTCGGTGCGGATCATGCCGTGCGAGGCGTCGCGCAGTTCGTTGACGTGGGCAGGCTCGATCGGCCGGGTGAAGCTCGGCCAGCCGCAGCCCGATTCGAATTTGTCGGACGAGGCAAACAACGGCTCTCCGGACACGACATCCACATAGATGCCCGGCTCCCGGTTGTGCAGGTATTCGCCGGTGCCGGGACGCTCCGTGCCGCTTTGCTGGGTCACCCGGTACTGCTCGGGGCTGAGCTGCGACAATGCATCGGGATTCCTGCTGTAGCGTGGCATGGCGGGCCTCCTCCGGTTCGTTTCCAGTGCGATGAAGATGGCTGTCGCCGCGTCGATATCAAGCCCGGCGCCGCACGCACGTAGAGCAGGGTAGCTCAGCGGATCCTCAGTCGTACGCCTCGCGCAGGACAGACGTGCCTGCTTGCAGCCTTGTCACCACAAGCGCATGTTGCGTGAGCGGCAGGCTCGACTGGCTAGGGCGTGGCCCAGGCGATTGCTCGTCCAGCCGGCCATTCATCCGGCAACGTGCCGAGATCGCGACGATGCTGCCGCCATAACAGTCGTGCGACACTCTGAGGGATTTACCAGAGACATACGGGGTTGTATTTGGGCGCTTTCACAATCTATTTGTAATTTTACATAATATACATTATGCGAAATTATAGATGGTGGTATCGATACTCCGGCAAGATCAGTTCGACTGCGTATTACCCGTGGATCCGCGCCCGGTGCCCTGTCGCGTGCCTTGCCTGTGTCTGCCTGATTTGACGAAGCCAGTCGTAGCCGTCCTCGGGTTGCAGGTCAGGATTGACATGTGTGCTGCGTGGCGTTGCGGCCCGATGTGCGGCGTGGGCGCCTTCGAATCGGCTACCCGGGTGTTGCCACAAGTTGCTGAAGTGACGCTTCATACTGATAGCCCTCGGCGAGGAATGGAATGGACCGGACCGACCAATCTGGATCAGACAACGTACGCCGGCCTGTTTGCACGACCACAGAATCGGGGCTGCGGCGCGGCAGGTAAACAGCATGCGGGCGATCGCTCCGTTTCCGCACGAGAACGAAGTCGGTGCCGGATGATCGTTCGCCCAGGGAAACTGACAGGTCATCAGTCAGGGGTTTTGCAGGGAATGGTCGATGACCATGTAGCTGCCCAACGCACATCCGGCTGCACGGATCCATGGGCAAGTCACTATTCACGCTGCTGCTTCTGGCTTTCGGCCTGGCCGGGATCGTGCCCGCGAGCACCCGCGCGGCGACGCTGTACGGCGGCGACTATGCCCGGATCGGCGTGCCCGATCTGGCGCAAGCCGTGGCTTTTTTCCAGAACGCCCTGGATTGCCGCCTGATCGGCCCGGATTCCGCAACTGCCCTGGCCTCGCCAGGTGGAGTGCCGGCGTCCCGCCTGATGTCCTGTGATGCGGGCTCGGTCATCGAGCTGTTCGACAATCGCGGCAGCTCACCCTCTTCCGTGTCGCGCCCGGCTGTTCGGCCGTTGCAGTTTGTTTCGGATGACGTGCTGCATGCCGGGCAATGGCTGCAGCACGACGGCGCCAGCGTCACCGGCACGCCGCACCGGATGGCATCCGGCCCGCTGGCCGGCCGCATGGTGCTGGATTTCGTGGCACCTTGGGGGCTTCGTCTGCAATTGATCGGCAGCCATCGCCATGCACCTGCCGGGAGCACGCTGGCCACAGTCGATGCCCAGTTCGACGGCGACTGATGCTCAGCGGCGCGAGCGGAAGAACTCGCGCAGCATGCCGGCGGATTCCTCGGCCAGCAGGCCTCCGGCCACCTCGATGCGATGGTTGTGGCGGGTATCGATGAGGGTGTCGAACACACTGCCGGCGGCACCGGTCTTGGGATCAGCGGCGGCATAGACCACCCGGCCAAGGCGGGCGTGGATCATCGCCATCGCGCACATCGAGCACGGCTCCAGCGTGACGTACAGCGTGGCGCCGGACAGGCGGTGGTTGGCCAGTTTCTCGCCGGCGGCACGCATGGCCATGATCTCGGCGTGAGCGGTCGGGTCATGCAGGGTGATGTTGCGGTTCCAGCCTAGCCCGACGATGTCCCCGCCCTGCACCAGCACGGCTCCCACTGGCACCTCATGCTCGGCGTCGCGGGCGTGCGCCGCCAACTGCAGTGCACGCTGCATGTACTGCATGTCGGCAGTTGAGAATTTACCTGAGCTTTCGGTTATTTCATCAGTCATTTCAATATATTGTGGCTTGAACGTGAGAAAGCCGGCAAGTTGCCGGCCTTCGCAGGTGTGCACAAGTGGTTGATTGCCCTACTCCCACTCGATCGTGGCCGGTGGCTTGCCGCTGATGTCATAGACAACACGAGAAACACCACGCAACTCATTGATAATACGGTTTGAAACCTTGCCAAGAAACTCGTACGGCAGGTGTGCCCAGTGCGCGGTCATGAAGTCGATGGTCTCCACCGCGCGCAGCGCGATCACCCATTCGTAGGCACGCGCGTCGCCGACCACGCCGACTGATTTCACTGGCAGGAACACCGCGAACGCCTGGCTGGTCCGGTCGTACAGGTCGGCCTTGCGCAACTCGTCGATGAAGATCGCATCGGCCTGGGCCAGCAGTTCGGCGTATTCGCGCTTCACCTCGCCCAGGATGCGCACGCCCAGGCCCGGGCCGGGGAACGGATGGCGATAGACCATCGCCCGCGGCAGGCCGAGTTCCACGCCGATCCGGCGCACCTCGTCCTTGAACAGTTCGCGCAGCGGCTCGACCAGCTTGAGCTTCATGTGCGCCGGCAGGCCGCCGACGTTGTGATGGCTCTTGATGACGTGGGCCTTGCCGGTCTTGCTGCCGGCCGACTCGATCACGTCGGGGTAGATCGTGCCTTGCGCCAGCCATTTCACCTGGCTGCCATCGGCGGTGATCCTGCTCGACTCCTCGTCGAAGATCTCCACGAACAGGCCGCCGATGATCTTGCGCTTGGCTTCGGGATCGGCCACGCCGGCGAGCGCCTGGAAGTAGCGATCGGCCGCGTTCACACGGATCACCTTGACGCCCATGTGCTCGGCCATGGTGGCCATCACCTGGTCGCCTTCCTGCCAGCGCAGCAGGCCGGTGTCGACGAACACGCAGGTCAGCCGGTCGCCGATCGCCTTGTGCAGCAAGGCGGCGACCACCGAGGAATCGACGCCACCGGACAGGCCCAGCAGTACGTGGTCGTCGCCGACCTGGGCGCGCACGCGGGCGATCTGGTCGTCGATGATGTTGGCCGCGGTCCACAGCGTCTTGCAGCCGCAGATCTCGGTGATGAAACGCTTCAGCAGCGCCTCGCCCTGCTTCGTGTGCGTCACTTCCGGGTGGAACTGCACGCCGTACCAGCGCTTGGCCTCGTTCTCCATTACCGCAACCGGGATGCGGTCGGTGCTGCCGGTGACGACGAAGCCCGGCGGCGCTTTCGACACGTGGTCGCCGTGGCTCATCCAGACATCCAGCTTGTGCTCGCCCGGATGATCGGTGAGGCCGTCGAACAGGCGGCTGGGCGTCACGATGTCCACGCTGGCGTGGCCGAATTCGCGGGCGTCCGCCGCTTCCGTGGCGCCACCCAGCTGGGCGGCCAGGGTCTGCATGCCGTAGCAGATGCCGAGGATCGGCAGGCCGGCGTCGAACACCTGCTGCGGCGCCTCCGGCGCGCCTTCGAGCGTGGTGGACTCCGGGCCACCGGACAGGATGAACCCCTTCGCACCGAAGGCAGCGATCTCGGCCGGATCGTGATCCCAGGCCCAGATCTCGCAGTACACGCCCAGCTCGCGCACGCGTCGCGCGATCAACTGGGTGTATTGCGCACCGAAGTCGAGGATCAGGATCTTGTCGGAGTGGATGTTGGTCATTGCATGGCCAGGAATCGGGAATGGGAAGTCGGGAATGGAGGAGCCAGCTCTCGCCGCACCCGACACATGCGGGATGCGCAGGATCGGGGGATCTGCTTCAGACGATTCCCGATCCTCCATTCCCGGCAATCAGGAATTCAGCCGGTAATTCGGCGCTTCCTTGGTGATCTGGATGTCGTGCGGGTGCGCCTCGGTGACGCCGGCGGAAGTCACCTTGACGAACTGCGCCTTGTGCCGCACGTCGTCGATGGTGGCTGCGCCCAAGTAACCCATCGACGCGCGCAGGCCACCGATCAGCTGGTGGATGATGTTGCGCAGCGGGCCACGGTACGGCACACGGCCTTCGATGCCTTCGGGCACCAGCTTGTCGGCGTCGGCCTCGTCCTGGAAGTAGCGGTCCTTGGAGCCGAGCTGCATCGCGCCGATCGAACCCATGCCGCGATAGCTCTTGTAGGAGCGGCCCTGGAACAGTTCGACCTCGCCCGGCGACTCCTCGGTGCCGGCGAACATCGAGCCGAGCATCACGGTGGACGCGCCGGCAGCCAGCGCCTTGGGGATGTCGCCGGAATAGCGGATGCCGCCATCGGCGATCAGCGGGATTTCGTCCTTCAGCGCGGTGGCGACCAGGTCGATCGCGGTGATCTGCGGCACGCCGACGCCGGCTACCACGCGGGTGGTGCAGATCGAACCGGGACCCACGCCGACCTTGACCGCGTCCACGCCCACGTCGAGCAGCGCGCGCGCCGCCTCGCCGGTGACGATGTTGCCGGCGATCACCTGCACCTGCGGGTAGTGCTTCTTGACCCAGCCGGCGCGTTCGATCACGCCCTGCGAATGGCCGTGCGCGGTGTCCACCACCAGCACGTCGACGCCGGCGTCGACCAGTGCGGCCACGCGCTGCTCGGTGTCGCCGCCGACACCGACCGCGGCGCCGACCAGCAGCGCTTCGTGGTGGTCCTTCGCGGCATGCGGGTTGTCGCGCGCCTTCTGGATGTCCTTGACGGTGATCAGCCCGCGCAGCTGGAACGCGTCGTTGACCACCAGCACCTTCTCGATGCGGTACTTGTGCAGCAGCTGCAGCACCTCGTCCTGGCTGGCGCCCTCTTTCACCGTCACCAGCTTGTCCTGGCGGGTCATGATGTTGCGCACCGGATCGTCGTGCTTGCGCTCGAAGCGCAGGTCGCGGCTGGTGACGATGCCGATCAACTGCTCGCCGTCGACCACCGGCACGCCGGAGATGTTGTGCGCGTGGGTCAGCCGCAGCACCTCGCGGATCGAAGTGTTCGGACCCACGGTGATCGGGCTGCGGATCACGCCGGCCTCGAACTTCTTCACCAGGCGCACTTCAGCGGCCTGCTGTTCGGCGGTCATGTTCTTGTGGATGATGCCGATGCCGCCGTTTTGCGCCATGGTGATGGCGAGCCGAGCTTCGGTCACGGTGTCCATCGCGGCGGACACGATCGGGATGTTCAGGCGCAGGTCGCGGGTGAACCGCGTTGACGTGTTCACATCGCGCGGCAACACGATGGAATGGCCCGGAACAAGGTAGACGTCGTCGTAGGTCAGGGCCTCGGCGAGGATGCGCATGCGAAAAGTCCCGCTGCAAAGAGGGAATTATACGCGCCCTGCCGGGATGCTCGCCAGACGTGCGGCTGAATGCAGTGGCAACCGACGGCTCAGGCGACCCGGTACGGTGCGGTGTGCGCCTCGGCCGCTTCCAGCGTGTTCTCCATCAGCGTGGCCACCGTCATCGGGCCGACACCGCCGGGCACCGGGGTGATCCAGCTGGCGCGTTCGGCGGCCGGGGCGAACTCCACGTCGCCGACCAGGCGACCGTCGTCGAGCCGGTTGATGCCGACGTCGATCACCACGGCGCCGGGTTTGATCCACTCGCCCTTGACCAGTCCCGGCTTGCCCGCCGCGACGATCATGATGTCGGCCTGGCGCACATGGCTTTCCAGGTCACGGGTGAACTTGTGGCAGCAGGTGGTGGTGCAACCGGCGATCAGCAGCTCCAGCACCAGCGGGCGACCCACGTGGTTGGACACGCCGATCACCACCGCGTGCTGGCCGCGCACCGGGCGGTCGGTGTGCCCGAGCAGGGTCATCACACCCTTGGGCGTGCACGGGCGCAGGCCGAAACGGCGCAGGGCCAGTCGCCCCACGTTGATCGCCTGGAAACCGTCGACATCCTTGTTCGGGTCGATGCGATCGACCAGCGCGTCCTCGTCGATATGTGCCGGCAGCGGCGACTGCACCAGGATGCCGTGCACGTCCGGGTCGGCATTGAGCCGGTCGATCAGGGCGAACAGTTCTTCCTGGGTGGTGTCGGGCGGCAGGTCGTAGCCGAACGAGCGGAAGCCCACCTGCTGGCAGGCCTTGCGCTTGTTGCGCACGTAGACCGCCGAGGCCGCATCGCTGCCGACCAGCACCACTGCCAGCCCCGGTGCGGGCAGACCTTGCGCCACCCTCGCGGCGACGCGCACGCCAACACGCTCCAGCAATTCCTGTGCGATGCGTTTGCCGTCAAGGATGCGTGCGTTCATGGGAATACCCGGGTGTAAAGTCGGTCATTATCCGGGCTTGGCCTGATGCGCACAAACGGAACGCTGCATGGGTGCAGACGAGACGATGCCAGCCGCGCTGGAACTGACCGATGGTCGATTGAATTTGCGCCCATGGCAGGACCGCGACGCGACGGCCCTGGCTGAGGCCGCGCGCGAGTCTGTGGAAAGCGTTGGCCGCTGGCTGCCGTGGTGCCACGCCGATTACGACCTGCAGGCTGCCATGGCCTGGGTGGCGCATTGCCAGGCAGGCTGGCGCTCGGGCGAACACTTTGCCTTTGCGGTTTTCGATGCCGCCGCGGGCGACTTGCTCGGCGGCGTCGGCCTGGGCCAGCGCAATCGGGTTCATCAAAGCGCAAACCTGGGTTACTGGGTGCGCCAGTCACGTCACGGGCAAGGTATCGCAGCGGCTGCGGCGGCCATGGTCGCGCGTTTCGGTTTTGGGTGGCTGGGGCTGATCCGCATCGAGATCGTCGCGCTGCCCGACAACCGGCCGAGCCGACGCACGGCCGAAAAGCTGGGGGCACGGTTCGAGGCCATCGCCCGCCATCGCCTGTGGGTGCGCGAGCAGGCATGCGACGCAGCGGTGTATGCCCTGACTCCGCCAGACCTGGGCTGACCCGCGCGGCGTGGCTGGCAGGAAATCCGGCGACTCAGCGCGTGCGCTTGATCAGGTCGCTGACCCGGCGCCGGGCCTTGTGCTGCTGTTCCTTGGTCAGCACCTTTTTGCGCCCCGCGTACGGGTTCTCGCCCTCGCGGAAGGCAATCCGGACCGGCGTGCCTTCCAGCTTGTAACGCTTGCGGAAGAAATTTTCGAGGTAACGCTGGTAGGCCGGTGCGATGTGCTTGGTGCGGGTGCCGTGGATCACGATGGTCGGCGGGTTGGTGCCGCCCGGATGCGCGAAGCGCAGTTTCGGTGCGTGGCCGTTCACCAGCGGCGGCTGGTAGCTCTCGTAAGCCTTTTCCAGGGTCTTGGTGAGGTCGGAAGACACCAGCTCCCTGGTCGCCGACGCATGCGCACGCACCACCGCGCGCATCAATTCGCGCAGGCCGGAACCGTGCAGCGCGGAGATCTGCACCTGCTTGGCCCAGTCGACGAACACCAGTCGTCGATCCAGCGCACGACGGCATTCGTCGCGCTGGTACGAATCCATGTCATCCCATTTGTTGATCGCGATGACCAGCGCCCTGCCCTCGTCCATCGCGTAGCCGATCAGGGTGAGATCCTGGTCGGCCAGGTTTTCGCGGGCGTCGATCATCACCACCACCACCTGGGCGGCGGCGATCGACTGCAGCGTCTTGATGACGCTGAATTTCTCGACGGCTTCCTCGACCCGCGCCTTGCGTCGGATGCCAGCGGTGTCGATCAGCGTGTAGCGCTTGCCGTCGCGTTCCAGCGGCACCCGGATCGGGTCGCGGGTGGTGCCGGCGACGTCGGAGACGATCAGCCGCTCCTCGCCCAGCAGGCGGTTGATCAGGGTCGACTTGCCGGCGTTCGGGCGGCCGACGATGGCCACGCGGATGCTGCCGTCCTCGCCCTCGACTTCCGTTGCAACTTCCCGGTCGGCCGGCAGCAGCGGCAGCAGCACCCGGATCAGGTCGTCGGTGCCACGGTTGTGCGCCGCCGACAGCGGCAAGGTGGCGCCGATGCCGAAGGCGAAGAACTCGGCCATGACGGCCTGTTCGTCGAGGCCGTCGGTCTTGTTGACCACCGCCACGATCGGCTTGCCGCTGCGGCGCAGCTCGCCCAGGATCACGTAGTCCTGCGGCAGCAGGCCGTCGCGGGCATCGACCACGAACACCAGTACATCCGCTTCGGCAATCGCCAGGCGCACCTGCTTCGCGGTCAGCACGTCCATGGCGTCTTCGGTGCCGGACAGGCCGCCGGTATCGACCACCACGAACGGGCGATCGCCACTGCGGCAGACGCCGTAGTGACGATCGCGGGTAACGCCCGGCATGTCGGCCACCAGGGCGTCACGGCTGCGCGTCAGCACATTGAAAAGGGTCGATTTACCGACATTCGGACGACCAACCAGTGCGACGACGGGCAACATGAGGAGTACTTCGTTCCAGCGGTCAGTGCGAGGACAGACGGTAGGCGCCGATGCGGCCCTCGACGTCCTCGACGTAAACGGTGTCGCCCACCACCAGCGGCTGCGCGCGAATCGGCTTCTTCGACAACCGCTCGCGCGCGGCCAGCGCGCCGTCGCCAGTCTGCAGCCAGTGCACGTAACCTTCCAGGTCGCCGACCACGACGTAGTTGCCCTGCACGGCCGGGCCGGAGAGCCAGCGGTATTTCAGCGCGTCGTTCTTCCACATGTCGGCGCCGCCATTCTTGTCGAAGGCCCACACCACGGATTCGTCGTTGACGCCGAAGACCGCGTGGTCGTTGATCGCCGGTGATTCGAAGCTGGAGAACGGGCGCGTCCACAGCGGCCGGCCGCTGGGGCCGTCGACCGCCGCCAGGTTGCCGTGATAAGCGGTGCCGTAGAGCGTGCTGCCATCCAGCAGGATCGCGCCGTCGGCGTCGTTCAGGCGGTCGATCTCGGTGCGACCTTCGCCGCTGGCCAGCTTCTGTTCCCACAGCTTTGCGCCGTTGTCCTGGCGCAGGGCGACGAGCTTGCCGTCGTCGCTGCCGAAGAACAGCACGCCGTTGGCCGCCAGCAGCGAGCCATTGCCGCGCAGGCTGAGCAGCGGCACTGTGCCCTGGTCGTAGACCCAGCGGCGCTGGCCGCTCGCGGCGTCCAGCGCGTAGATGCGGCCGTCGCCGGTGCGCACCACGACCATGTCGCCGACGATTACCGGCGACGCCAGCACTTCGCTGCTCACCTCGACATCCCAGCGCGGATTGCCGTCTTTCGCGTTCACGGCGTAAACGTGGCCGTCCAGCGTGCCCACGGCGAGCAGGTCGCCATTGACCGCCGGCCCGCCGGCGTACTGGGCGTCCTTGCGCTTCTTGTCGCCCCAGCCGAACCAGCCATGGGTGCGCGAACTCTTCGACCACAGGCTCTTGCCGCTGGCGGCATCAAGCGCGACCAGCTTGCCGTCCGTGCTGGCGGCATAGAGCACGCCGTCGACCACGGTCGGGCGCAGGCGCGCGCCGCTGGTGCCGGCGCCGTCGCCCACGCTGGTGCGCCACAGGCGGGTGACCTGCAACGTCGGCTTGAAGTCCTTGGCCAGCGGAGTCGGCGGCTGGACATTTTCCTTCTTGAACGAATGGCACCCGGCAAGTGATACGAATGAAGCCAGCGTGATCAGCAAGACGCGTTTCATCATTTCAGGTTTCATGCACCCTGCTTCCCGGCCACGGCCAAATCATCGAGTTTCATCTGCAAGGCGCCGCGCTGCGGCGCTTCCTCGCCCAGTGCCGTCAGGGCCGTCTGATAGGCCTTGCGTGCTTCGTCGGGGCGTCCAAGCTTGACCAGCACATCACCGCGGAGTTCCTGCGTCAGCCCCTGGTAACTGTCGGCCGGGATGCGGTCCAGCGTGGCCAGCGCCTGCTTGCCGTTGTCGCGGGCCAGTTCCACCTGCGCGATGCGCAGCAGCGTCAGTGCTTTCAGCGGGGCGGCGCTGGCATGACTCTCGGCCCACGCCAGTGAGGCTTCGGCTTTGTCCAGCTGGCCGGCCTGCATCTGCTGCCTGGCGCGCTCGCTGACGGCAAATACGGTGAACGGCGACTTCGCGTAATCCTTCATCAGCTGGTCGGTCAGCTGCGTGGCGGCATCCGGCTTGCCGGACGCCTGCGCAATCTGTACCTGCTGATAGAGCTGCGAGGCCTGGCCCTCGTTCCGAGCCTGATGGTTGCGCCACTGCTGCCAACCGAAGATGCCGACCAGGCCGATCGCAATGCCGACAATGATCGACACGCCATTGTCGCGCAGCCACTTCTGAACCAGCTCGCTCTGTTCGTACTTGTCGTATTCTTCAAATGCCATGCAATCACCATTCAAAAGGCCGCGCGCCCGCAGACGCGTGCACAGGCCGGTGCGGTAACCAAGGGAAATAGCCGATCACGCCCGCTCGCTGCCGAGCGGATCGAGTGGGCAAGCATAACCGAAATGGACCGCCTGCAGCGGCCCGGATGGCGATCAGAGGCTGGCTGCGGAAGCCTTGCCGTCCTGCATCTGCACGCGGAAACGAGCCACATTGGCACGCCGGAAATCATCCAGGCCGACCGACTTGCCGTCGATGCTGATCTGCGCGCCGCTGGCGTTGCCGATGCGCACATCCAGTGGCTGGTCGCTGTGCCAGGTCTTGCTGCTGCCGGCCGCAAGCAGGCCGTACTCCAGTCGTGTGCCATCGGCCTGGGTCACTTCGACCCAGCTGGCCATGGAGAGACTGAGGCTCAGGCTGTGGCCACCGGCATCGCTGCCCGCGGTGGATGCGACCGACTTGGCCGGCGACAGGCTGGCACTTTCCAGGTTCGGGAACGGCGCCATCGACGCCAGCAGCGGCTGCTCCTGTGCTGGCGCTGTCTTGGGCGGTGCCTGTGGAGTCGGGGCGCCGACAGGCGCGTCGGTTGCTGCAGCGTGGGTGGCCGCTGTTTCCAGTTGGGCGACCGGGGCGGCATCCAGCGGCGCAAGGTGGCTGATGTCGCGATCCAGCGTGCCACGCACGCCCAGCCAGATCATCGGCACCACGATCACCGCGGTCAGCACGACGTAGGTGGCGGCCGTGGCGTAGCGGTCCAGCAGAAAGCGCGAATGCGAAATGCCGCCGGTGGCCACCAGCGGCTGTTCGATCTGCTTGATGCGATCGAGCTCGACCTGGATCGACACCTCGTTGATACCCAGGTGACGGCCATACTTGCGGATATAGCTGGCCAGATAAATCTTGGAATCGATGCCGTCGTACTGGTCGCGCTCGATCTGGCGCAGCACCCGGGCAGGCAACTTCAGTGTATGTGCGCAGGCTTCCAGATCCAGGCCCTGGGCTTCACGCGCCGCATGCAGGCGACAGCCGAAACTCACCGTGTGAGGGTTTGCCGAAGGCACGTCCATGTCGAGCAAATTGATGCCGAACTGCCCAGGCTCGCTTGAACCCTGCTTGGTCGGTTGAGGCTGCATGGAAGTCATTGGCTGGCAGTGGTATCTAGGGTGCGCGCCTGCTCCGAGTCCGGGAACTGGCTGAGCAATCGCTTGCTGTAGGTAAGGGCACCTTCCGGGTTGCCCAGACGGGTTTCAATATCGTGGCCTAGTTTGAGCGACGCGGCAGTCGGCTTGCCCAGCGCATCGTACCGCTGGAGAAAAGCCCTGGCGCGAAATGCATCCTTATTCAGATAAAGCGTATTCGCAAGCTGGAAGAGTGCCTCCGCATTATTGGGATTTCTTGCGATGGCGTCACGAAAACTCGCTTTGGCCCCGGCGATATCGTTGCCGCGCAGCTGGCAGACGCCGGCATTGGTCAGCGCCACGTCGGGGGTCTGGTAGAACGGATCGGCAACGGCTTTCTGGAAATACTGGTTTGCCTCGGCGATTTTCCCGGTATGGCAAAGAAATACGCCGAGGTTATTGTTCGGTGCGCCCTTGGCCGGTTCCAGCGCCACCGCCTTGCGGTAATGCAGCTCGGCTTCGGGCAGCTTGTTGATGCGCTCGTACAGCACCGCGATCACGGTGTGCGCCGGCGCGTAATTGGGATCGAACTGCAGCGCCTTGGTCAGTTTCTCCAGCGCCGTCTGCAGGTCGCCGCTGGCCATGTAGCGCTGGCCCAGCTCGGTATGGATCCGGGCGGCATCCTCGGCCTGTTCCGCCTTGCTCGACTGCGGCATGCTCTTGCCCAGCGAACTGCTGTCGGTGTGCGTGGTAATGCAGCCGGCCAGCGGCAACAGCAGGCTGAAAATCAGTACCCGGTCAAATCGCATGCGTTGCCCCCTCGTCCTGCCGTTTGCGGATGTCGGCGCTGCGCCGGGTGCGGTCGGTGACCTGCCCGGCCAGCTGGCCACAGGCGGCGTCGATGTCGTCGCCACGGGTGCGCCGCAGCATGGTCAGCACGCCGGCATTCAGCAGTTGCGTCTGGAACTGGTGGATGTCGTCCGGGTTCGAACGCTTGAACTGGGTGCCCGGGAAAGGATTGAACGGGATCAGGTTGACCTTGCAGGTCGGCAGCTTGCGCATCAGCTTGATCAGCTGGCGGGCGTGCTCGGGCTGGTCGTTGATCCCCTTCATCAGGGTGTACTCGAACGTGATCGAGGTGCGCGGCTTGCGTGCGACCCAGCGCTGGCAGGCCGCCAGCAGCTCGGCGATCGGATAGCGCTTGTTGATCGGCATCAGCTCGGTGCGCAGCTCGTCGTTGGCCGCATGCAGCGACACCGCCAGCGACACGTCGATCGCATCCGACAACTGGTCGATCAGCGGCACCAGCCCGGCGGTGGACAGCGTGACGCGTTTCGCCGCCAGGCCGAAGCCCAGGTCGTCGCGCATCAGCTTCATCGCCTTCAGCACGTTGTCGAAATTGGCCAGCGGCTCACCCATGCCCATCATCACCACGTTGGTGATGCGGCGGTTCTGGTGGGTGACATTGCCCAGGTACTTTGCCGCCACCCACACCTGGCCGATGATCTCGGCGGTGGAAAGGTTGCGGTTGAAGCCCTGCGCACCGGTGGAGCAGAAGCTGCAGTTCAGCGCGCAGCCGATCTGCGAGGACACGCACAAGGTGCCGCGGGTCGGCTCGGGGATGTACACCGTCTCGATCGCGTTGCCCGAGTCCATGCCAAGCAGCCACTTGTGCGTGCCGTCGGTGGCGACCTTGTCCAGCAGCGTCTTCGGCGCACCGATGTAGCAGGCCTCGGTGAGCTTGGCACGCAGCGCCTTGCCCACGTCGGTCATGTTCTCGAAGTCGTCTTCCAGGTCGTGGTAGATCCATTTCATCACCTGCTCGGCGCGATACGGCTTCTCACCGATCTGCGTGAAGAAATCACGCAGCCCCTGGCGATCGAAGTCGAGCAGGTTGACCTTGGTGGAACTGGCGACAACTTGTTTCAAGGAGTGGCTCTTCTGAAGAGTGCGGCCACGGATGGCCGCTTTTTGATCTTCGCGTTCAGGGATGAACGCACTAACAAATATCCGTGGAGGCAAAGAAATAGGCAATCTCCACCTTGGCGGTTTCGACCGCGTCGGAGCCATGCACGGCATTTGCGTCGATCGAGTCGGCAAAGTCGGCGCGAATCGTGCCCTTGGCCGCTTCCTTCGGATTGGTGGCGCCCATCAGGTCGCGGTGGGCCAGCACGGCGTTCTCGCCTTCCAGCGCGCTGATCATCACCGGGCCGGAGATCATGAACTCGACCAGCGCCTTGAAGAACGGGCGCTCGCGGTGCACGGCATAGAAGCCTTCGGCTTCGGCACGCGACAGCTGCTTCATGCGGGCGGCGACGATCTTGAGGCCGGCCTTTTCGAAACGTGCGTAGATTTCACCGATGACGTTCTTGGCGACGGCATCGGGCTTGATGATGGAAAGAGTGCGCTCCAGCGCCATACGGGTCTGCTCCGGGAAAACGGATTGGGTAAGAAAAAGGATGTGGCCGGCCTCGCCGGCAAGCGGCTAAACCCGACAGGGATTGCGGATTTAGCCCACGAAAGTGTGACAGATTCTAACCCATACGCAAGTCGGCGGGCTATTGCAACAAACGACCGTTTGACGGCCGCCGAGCTGTCCGCGTATGCTCAAACGATCGTTTGAACCGGCCCGTGGCCGATGGATGGTTCCGCCCGTGAACAGCTCCGGCTCAACCAAGGAACGGATACTCGGCGCCGCCGAGGTCCTGTTCGCCCAGCGCGGCTTCGACGGCGCCTCGCTGCGCCAGTTGACGACCGCCGCCGGGGTCAACCTGGCGGCGGTCAATTACCACTTCGGCTCCAAGGACAAGCTGGTCGAAGAGGTGTTCCGGCGCCGGCTGGACGCATTGAACGAACGCCGACTGGCCGCCCTGGCCAAAATTGCCGGCGCCCCGGAAGCCACGCTGGAGGACGTGCTGGAAGCATTCATTCGCCCTGCCCTGGATCTTTCGCACGACGACAGCGGCGCCTTGTTCATGCGCGTGCTGGCCCGTGCCTTCGCCGAGCATGACGACACCCTGCGCCAGTTCCTGTCCGCGAACTACGGCCATGTGATGCGCCAGTTCACCGCCGAATTCGCACGGCTGCTGCCGCAGCTGAGCAAGGAGGAGTTGTACTGGCGCATCGACCTGGTCACCGGCGCACTGACCCACGCGATGTCCGGCTTCGGCATGATCCAGCGCAAGAGCGACGTCAGCGAGCACACCCATCGCGAGCAGACCGCGCAGCACCTGATCCGCTTCGCCATCGCCGGCCTCAGCCATCCCTGATCTACCTGCCCCACCCCTTTTGCACCCTCGGAGAAGCCAATGACCGCTGCATCCTCACCCACATCAGCGCTGCGCATCCGCAAGGCCGCCGTGCTGGGCGCCGGTGTCATGGGCGCGCAGATCGCCGCGCACCTGACCAACGCCGGCGTCGAAACCGTGCTGTTCGACCTGCCCGCGAAGGAAGGTCCCAAGAGCGGCATCGCGCTGAAGGCCATTGCCAACCTGGCCAAGCTGTCGCCGGCTCCGTTGGCCGACAAGGCGCTGGCCGCCTCGATCATCCCCGCCAACTACGACGACGACCTCGGCCACCTGAAGGATGTCGACCTGGTGATCGAGGCGATCGCCGAGCGGATGGACTGGAAGCTCGACCTCTACAAGAAGATCGCCGGCCACCTGTCGAAGAGCGCGATCATCGCCTCCAACACCTCCGGCCTGTCGATCAACACGCTGGCCGAGGCGCTGCCGGAAGAAATGCGCCATCGCTTCTCCGGCGTGCACTTCTTCAACCCGCCGCGTTACATGCACCTGGTCGAGCTGATCCCGACCCGGCTCACCGACCCGAGCGTGATCGACGGCCTCGAAGCCTTCCTCGTCACCACCGTCGGCAAGGGCGTGGTGATCGCGCGTGACACGCCCAACTTCATCGGCAACCGCATCGGCGTGTTCTCGATGCTGGCCACCATGCACCACACCGAACAGTTCGGGCTGGGCTTCGACGTGGTCGACGCGCTCACCGGCCCGGCCGTGGGCCGCCCCAAGAGCGCCACCTACCGCACCGCCGACGTGGTCGGCCTGGATACCATGGCCCACGTCATCAAGACCATGGCCGACACCTTGCCCGACGATCCGTGGCACCAGTATTTCAAGGCGCCGGTGTGGCTGGCAGGCCTGATCGAAAAAGGCGCGCTGGGCCAGAAGACGGGTGCGGGCTTCTACCGCAAGGCCGGCAAGGACATCGTCGTGCTCGACGTGGCCAGGCAGGATTACCGCGTTTCCGAGCAGAAGGCCTCGGACGAAGTGGCCGCCATCCTCGCCATCAAGAATCCGGCCGAGAAGTTCGCCAAGCTGCGCGCCAGCAGCGACAAGCAGGCGCAGTTCCTGTGGGCCACCTTCCGCGACCTGTTCCACTACACCGCCTACCACCTGGCCGACATCGCCGACACCGCGCGCGACGTGGACTTCGCGATCCGCTGGGGCTACGGCTGGAAGCTCGGCCCGTTCGAGACCTGGCAGGCCGCCGGCTGGCAGCAGGTCACCGGCTGGATCGCCGAGGACATCGCCGCCGGCAAGGCGATGAGCAAGGCACCGCTGCCCGCCTGGGTCACCGACGGCCGCAGCGGCGTGCACGGCAAGGCCGGCTCGTACTCGGCCAGCGCCAACGCCGACAAGCCGCGCTCACAGCACCCGGTCTACCAGCGCCAGCTGTTCCCCGACCCGATCCTGGGCGAGAAGTTCGACACCGGCAGCACCGTGTGGGAGAACGACGGCGTCCGCCTGTGGACGCTGGGTGAGGACGGCGTTGGCATCATCTCGTTCAAGACCAAGATGCACACGGTCAACGACCAGGTGCTCGACGGCATCCAGCACGCCATCGGCATCGCCGAGGAGAAGCTCAAGGCGGTGGTGATCTGGCAGGACGCCGAGCCGTTCTCCGCCGGCGCCGACTTGAAGGGCGCGCTCGGCCTGCTGCAGGCCGGCAAGTTCGACGACTTCGAGAAGATGGTCGCCAACTTCCAGCGCACCAGCATGCGCATCAAGCACTCTCTGGTGCCGGTGGTCTCGGCGGTGCGCGGCCTGGCGCTGGGCGGCGGTTGTGAATTCCAGATGCATTCGGCGCGCACCGTCGCGGCGCTGGAAAGCTACATCGGCCTGGTCGAGGCCGGCGTGGGCCTGCTGCCCGCCGGCGGCGGCCTGCACGAGCTAGCCGTGCGCGCGGCCAAGGCCAACCCGGCCGATCCATTCGAGGAACTGAAGAAAGTGTTCGAGACCGTGGCGATGGCCAAGGTCTCCGCCAGCGCGTTCGAGGCGAAGAACCTGGGCCTGCTGCGCGACAGCGACGTGGTCGTGTTCAACGCCTACGAGCTGCTCTACGTGGCCAAGCAGGTCGCCAACGCGCTGGCCGAATCCGGCTATCGCCCGCCGCTGTACCAGCGTGCGATCCCGGTGGCCGGCGACGTGGGCACCGCCACCTTCCGCGCCTCGCTGGCCAACCTGCAGGCCGGCTATTTCGCCTCCGAACACGACGTGGAAATCGCCCGGCGCATCGCCGACACCCTGTGCGGCGGCGTGATCGAACGTGGCTCCACGGTGGACGAGGAATGGCTGCTGGCGCTGGAACGCAAGCACTTCGTGGAACTGGCGAAAACCGAAAAGACCCAGGCGCGCATCGCCCACACCATGAGCACCGGCAAGCCGCTGCGGAACTGACCAGAAGCTGCTCCCTCCCCTTCAAGGGGAGGGTTGGGGTGGGGATGGTTGTCCTCCACTCCGCGACCAAACCATCAGCCCGCATCCGCGCACCGCGCGAAGGGCAACGGAGAACAAAATGACCAAGCAAGTGCAAGACGCCTACATCGTCGCCGCCACCCGCACCCCGGTCGGCAAGGCGCCGCGCGGCGTGTTCCGCAACACCCGTCCGGACGACATGCTCGCCCACGTGATCCGCGCCGTGATGGCGCAGGCGCCCGGCATCGACCCGCACCAGATCGGCGACGTCATCATCGGCTGCGCCATGCCGGAGGCCGAGCAAGGCATGAACGTGGCGCGCATCGGCCTGCTGCTGGCCGGCCTGCCCGACACCGTGCCCGGCGTCACCGTCAACCGCTTCTGCTCCTCCGGCCTGCAGGCCGTGGCGATGGCCGCCGACCGCATCCGCCTGGGCCTGGATGACCTGATGCTCGCCGGCGGCACCGAAAGCATGAGCATGGTGCCGATGATGGGCCACAAGGTGGCGATGAACCCGGCCATCTTCGACAACGAGCACATCGGCATTGCCTACGGCATGGGCATCACCGCCGAGAACGTGGCGAAAAAGTGGAAGGTCAGCCGCGAGCAGCAGGACGCGTTCTCAGTGGAAAGCCACCGCCGCGCGCTGGCCGCCCAGGCCGCCGGCGAATTCAAGGACGAGATCACCCCGTTCCAGCTCGCCGACCACTACCCCGACCTTGCCACCCGCGGCATCGTCACCGACAGCCGCCTGATCGGCAACGACGAGGGTCCGCGCGCCGGCACCACGCTGGAAGTGCTGGCCAAGCTCAAGACCGTGTTCCGCAACGGCCAGTTCGGTGGCACCGTCACCGCCGGCAACTCCAGCCAGATGTCCGACGGCGCCGGCGCCGTGCTGCTGGCCAGCGAAAAGGCCATCAAGCAATACAACCTGCAGCCGCTGGCCCGCTTCGTCGGCTTCTCCGTCGCCGGCGTGCCGCCCGAGGTGATGGGCATCGGCCCGAAGGAAGCGATCCCGAAAGCCCTCGCGCAAACCGGCATCCGTCAGGATCAGCTCGACTGGATCGAACTCAACGAAGCCTTCGCTGCCCAGGCGCTGGCCGTGATGGGCGACCTCAAGCTCGACCCGAGCAAGGTCAACCCGCTTGGCGGCGCGATTGCGCTGGGCCATCCGCTCGGTGCGACCGGCGCAGTGCGCATCGCCACGCTGGTGCATGGCATGCGTCGGCGCAAGCAGAAGTACGGCATGGTGACCATGTGCATCGGCACCGGCATGGGCGCGGCAGGCGTGTTCGAAGCGCTCTGATCGTCTGACCGAAAAAAACGAACGGCGCCGTAGCGATACGGCGCCGTTTCTGTTTCCGGCCAAGACGGCCAGTGCACCCTCAGCGCCGTCTCGCCGATGCCGGGCTGTCGCTCGCATGGGTCGACCACAGCCGGCGCAGCTGGCGTGCGGAGCCCAGCCCGGCACGTTCGGCGGCGCGCTCCACGCTGTCCCCGGTGGCCAGCGCCTGACGGGCGAGCGCGAGGCGCAGGCGGGCGTGATAAGTGTTGATCGACATGCCGCTGGCTTCGCGAAAATGCCGCGTGAGGCTGCGCACGCTCAGGTGTCCGATGTCGGCCAACCGCGCCAGCGGCCATTCCTGGTCCGGCGCCCTGGCCAGCGCATCCTGCACGTGGTGGATCGCCGTGTTCATGTGGTTGCGCCCTTCCAGCCAGGGCGACAGCGCCGGATCGCCCGAGGCGCGCCGCATATAGACGGCCATCTCGCGCGCCACCGCGGCGGCCAGCCGCGACGAGCCCAGGCCGGCGATGAGATGCAGCGCCAGGTCGATGCCCGCGGTGATGCCGGCGCTGGTGTACACCTCGCCATCCTCGACGAACACGCGGCTGTCCAGCACCTCGGCCGTCGGCGCGAGTTCGCGCAGCGTGTCGAGCAGGCTGTGGTGCGTGGTGCAGCGGCGGCCGTCCAGCAACCCCGCGGCGGCGGCCAGCAACGCGCCCGAGCACACGCAGGCGAGCCGCCGGCCGCGGCCGCCATGCCGTTGCAGCCACGTGACCAGGGCCTTGCTGGCGGGCGAGGACAACACCTGTTCGCCACTGCCGGTGGCGCCGCACACCACGATCATCGCGTGATCGTCCGGTTGCGCCGGCAACGGCTCGATGCCGGCGAGCCCCACGCCCAGCGCCGTCGTGGCAGCCTCGCCGTCCGCGATCGGCGCCAGCAGGCGCAAGCGCACCGGCAAGCCCATCGAGGCGGCGATGCGGAACGCGTCGGCGGCGCCGGCGAGATCCAGCAGGATCAGCGCCGGTGGCAGCACGAAGCACACCTCAGTGATCGGCGAGGACGTCATCGACGGTGCGGATGCGGGCAAAGCGTCCATCCAGAACCAGTTCCGTGCGCTGCTTGATGTCCTTCGCATCGTAATGGCTTCTGCTGCCGGCGTGGATCATCGGAAACGTCAGCGTCGCCTCGGTCACATAGTCCACGGCAAAGCCGAGATCGGAAGCCACCCGCGCGGTGGTCTCGCAGCACTGCTCGGTGCGGATGCCGCTGACGATCACCCGCCCGATGCCGCGCTCGCGCAGCCACGCCTCCAGGCTGGTGCCGGTAAACGCGTTGTGCACCTGCTTGCGAAACACCACGTCGTGCGCGGCCGGCACCCACGCCATCGGCGTCACCAGTCCCGATGCCGCGGTGAAATGCGCATCGCCGTCCTCGTGCAGGATGCGCACGACCGGCCAGCCACGCGCGGCCGCCGCGTCGATAAGCTTCGACAGGTTCTCGCGGAACACCGGCACATCGTCCTCGCGCCAGTACGGCGCATGCAGGAATGATTGTTGTACGTCGATGACCAGCAAGGCGGGGGTATCGGACATGGGGCGACTCCATCGTTGGGGAGTCGCCACTTTAGGCAGCCGGCCGACCGGCCACGAGCACTGCGCCGGACCATGAGCGGACCGATCCGGCCACGCCCTTCACGAAACACAAGCAGCACATAGGCTATTTGTGCCCATCCCCCGATAGTATAAAATAAGCGCAAAAATCTCTTATATAACAATTAGCTATCTTCGTCGTGACTAGGGCGTCGGATGTTCGCTCACGCCGGATTCCCACGAGGTACCGCTTCAGCCTCATGGGCGCCAGAGGTACTGACGGTGCGCAGTTGAGCAAATGTTTCTTCCAGTACGTCCAGCCGACCTTGGCTGGCGGCGCGCTGGGCCTCTGCCTCTCGCCGGTGGTCCCGTTCGGTAGTCAGTTGAGTTTCGGCCGCCGCGAGCTGGGTTTGCAGTTGCACCTGCCCTTGTTCGGCCTGGGCCAACCGGATCTGCAAGGTCGGATGCTCCTTGGCCAGCGGCAGATTCGCGTCGTAGGCGTACTGCAGTTTCTGATGCTCGGTGCGGAACTGGCGGAACTCCTTGTCGAGCTGATTGATATGCTCGGTCATCCGAGCATTTTCGCGGTTGAGCTGCAGTAGTTCGTGATTCTTGCTCGTGATGGTGTCGTTGGCTTGTCGCAGCTCGACCTGCAGTCCCTGCACCTGGTGTTCGTGCCGGCGCTGCTCTTGGTCGCGCTGTTCCTTGACGGCCGTCCGATAGTGCTCCAAGGCATCGCGGGCATGTTGGTGTTTGTCCTCCAGCGACTGAATGTGCGTTTCGTGCTCAGTCAATCGAGCGGTCATGCCCGCGACCCGCTCCTCCAGCTGTTGGACGAGCAACGCGCGATCGCGAAGCCCCTGCTGGGCCTGCTCGTGGGCAGCTTTTTCGTCGTGCAGAGCGATATCGGTGCGCTGCAGCTGCGTACTGAGCGCCGTGGTCTCTTGACGGTGCTGCTCGATGGTCGCCGTTAGTGTTTGGCGTTCGGCAGTGAAACGCTCCTGTGCTGCGGTGATCCGGACTTCGGCCTCCTCGTGCAGGCGTTCAGCCAGCCGGCCAACCAGATCCTGCAAGGCATCGCTGATCGCCACCGTCGCGCCGACGCGTGGTCCGTCCTCGGCTTCCAGCTCCTTCAGGTAGCGGTGGATGGTGGTCTTGGAGCCGGTATTGCCCAACGCCACCCGTAGCGCATCTATCGAAGGATGCTTTCCCTGCGCCAGCAGACTGGCTCGCGCCTTCTGGACCTCGGTCTTGTACAAGCCGCCACGCGCCATGCCGTTCTCCGATGGATTTCGTAATGCATTACATACCATGTAATTACATACCACTCAACAGCGAAAAACGCTAAGAAAAGGTGCTATTTATCAGGCGGGATAATGTTTGATTATCCCGCCTGAGTCCCGTAAACCATAGCCCGCACCCGTCAGACAATACGTATGACCTGATTTCGTCCGCATCCGGGCCGGCGGCAAGAAATGGATCATTGCTAAGTGCCGTGAAGTGATGCGGCGGCGGCTGGTGCCGAACGATACAAACGCTCGATAGCAAAGGGGCAAAGTGGTACCCCTCCCCAAAGATCAAATCGAACCTCTTGACTTTGGAGTTACCTTCAAGGTTTAGCCTGTGACTATCGCGATGTGGCACGACGGTGGTTCGCCCCGCTGTCGCGCCGAGAGAGTCGAGGGCGCTTGTCATTGAGGAGCAAATCATGAACACGAAACGCAAAGTGGAAGTATTCAGTGCCGGCTGTGCCGTGTGCGACGAGGCGGTGGCGCTGGTCGAGCGTGTGGCCTGCTCGTCCTGCGAGGTCACCGTGCACGACATGAAGGACATCAACGCTGCCAAACGGGCGAAGACACTGGGTATTCGATCGGTGCCCGCCGTCGTCATTGATGGGAAGCTCGCCGCCTGCTGTGAAGGACGTGGGATCGACGAGGCGATCCTGCGCGTTGCAGGTCTGGGTCGGTCCGCGTAACGGGTGGATGACCGGCCACGGAGTCGCCCAAAAGAGCTCTTCGGCCGGCCATCACTTACTTTCTTCGAATCATCCAACACACCATCGAGATCATCATGTTCACGATCGGCAAACTGGCCGGCCTCGCCTCCATCAGTACCGAAGCCCTGCGCTATTACGAGCAGGAAGGACTGATCGTACCGGACGCGAAGAGCGACGCCGGCTATCGGCTCTACCGGCCGGAGTCAGTGCAACGCGTCGGCTTCATTAGGCAAGCGCAGCAGTGCGGTTTTACGCTGGCCGAAATTCGCGAGCTGCTGGCGTTGCGCGTCGAGCAGGCCGCGTGCTGTGGGGACGTACGTCGACTCGCCATCGAAAAAAAGTTGCAGATCGAAGGCAAGATTCGCGTCATGAAATCGATGTCGAAAGCACTCGACGTACTGATCCATGATTGCAACCAGGAACGTCATCCCGTCGTCGAGTGCCCGATCCTCGCGGCGTTGGAAAAACCCAACGCTGCGCCGGTTGGCGGATGACGGCATGAAGCTTGAACTTTTCTACTCGCCCGGCTGCGTCCGCTGTGCCCAGGCGCGCGATGGCCTCAAGACCACTGCGTTTGAGATCGTCGCGGACTTGGATTGGCGAGAACTCAATGTTCTCGATGAACTGGACTACGCCGTGCAATTAGGTGTTCTGACGCTGCCTGCGGTGGCCATCGACGGCGTGCTGGTCTTCACTTCGTTACCCACCAAACGGCAACTCTGTGCAGCGCTTTCCAAACGCTGCAAGGCTGTGAACTGACGTGGATATCGACTCACTTCGCCATGCCGTTGCACATGCCGGTCCGGCGGCCGTCATGGCCAGTTTTCTTGCCGGTCTGGTTTTCAGTTTCAATCCGGTGGCGATGGCTGCCATCCCGGTCTCGCTGGCCTATGTGACCAAAGCTCGCACGAGTCGGCAGGCGTTTGTCTTCGCTGGCATGTTCATTCTCGGCATGATCGTGATCCATGTTGCGCTCGGCCTCGTCGCCGGATTCGGCGGCCTGGGCGTGCAGAAGCTGTTGGATCGCAAGTGGGGCGTGCTGATGGGGCCTGTGCTCATCGTGCTCGGGTTGATGTGGCCGGGATGGATGCGCATTCCGCTGCCAGCGTTCGCCTTCAAAGTGAAGCGTCCGAACAGTTCCTTCGGCGCGTTCCTGCTGGGCATCCCTTTTTCCATCGCGATCTGTCCGATCTGCACGCCAGCGTTGGCCGTGCTGCTCGGTGTAGTCGCCAGCTTGGGTTCGCCTTGGCTTGGCGTATTGCTTTTGCTGGCATTCGCGTTGGGGCGCGCTGTACCGCTGGCGGTGGGTGCGTGGTCACTGGGATGGCTGGAGAATCTCCGTTTCGTCTCGGCCTACCGTCGGGTCTTCGAGATTATCGGTGCGATGACCCTCGTCGCTGCAGGGCTGTACATGCTCAATGCGTACTTTTTCTGGGTACCGGGATTGGCGAGCTGAATCTACGTCAAGCGCACCAGCTACCCGTAGAGCTCTGCAGGGAGTCCATCCCGCATGAGTTTCATTACACACATAGGCGAAACCTGATGCTGACCACAACCGATGAACGCGAACGCCTGCTCAAGGCGCTCGCGTTGGCGACCTTTATCATCTTTTTTCAGGCTTACATGGTGGCGCCGATCATTCCGGTGCTATCGGCGAGCTTTGGAACATCCGTCCAAACGGTGGGTTTGATTGTTCCGGCGTACCTGATCCCCTACGGTTTGGCGACGCTGGCTTTCGGCCTCCTTGCCGATCGTGTCGGCATTCAGCGCCTCATGTTGACCTCACTTGTCATCTTTGCGGTGCTCACAGCAATCACGGCGGCAGCGCAATCGATCGGGCAGTTGACGCTGGGGCGGATACTGACCGGTCTGGGTGCCAGTGGCGTCGTGCCACTCGCCTTGGTACTCATCAGCAGCCTGTTTCCGTACGAGCAGCGCGGACGCCCGCTCGGCTGGCTGTTTGGGGCGATGGCCGGCGGCATGGCTTTCGGCTCGACCTTCGGTGCCGTGCTGGAACCAATCATCGGTTGGCGTGGCCTCTTTCTTCTGGTCTCTTTAGCAGCCGTCGGTGTGCTTCTGGTGCTCTTGCCGCACCGCGCGCTCATTGCGTCGACGAAAAAACCTGTTCCCGGAACGCTGCGAGAGCTATTTCGGGGATATCGCAATCTCCTCGGCACACCGCGAGGACAGCGAACCTATGGCTATGTCTTCGTCAATTCGATATTTCACTCGGGCGTCTTCACGTGGCTCGGCGTCTATTTCGAGCAGCGTTACGGCCTCGGCCCAGTAGGGATTGGCGTGGCGCTGCTCGGTTATGGGGTTCCCGGCTTCCTGTTTGGTCCACTGATTGGGAGGGCCGCCGATCGCTGGGGGCGCGCCCGACTTTTACCCATCGGACTGGGACTCGGCGCACTGGGCGCCGCTGCCCTGATTTTGAATGGCCCCCTGATCTTCGCGATTCTGGCCGTGACCGTCCTTTCTCTGGGCTACGACATGACACAGCCGCTCTTCGCGGGCATCGTCACCGTGCTCGGAGGAAAGCGCCCAGGACAGGCGATGGGCTTGAACGTCTTCGCCCTGTTCGCCGGATTCGGTCTAGGGAGCCTTCTGTTTGGGGAAGCACTTCGATTGGGGTTCGGGGTGGCGCTTAGTGTCTTCGTTGCTGTTCAAGCGCTGGCAACCGCACTGTCCATCAGGTGGTTCCGCTCCGAGATTCCGCTCAGTAGCGCGCCGGAAGAGGCCAACACGAAGGCGGAGGGCATACACTGAATGCAGCTCACGTGTTCTGGTTCAGGCGGTCGAGCAGCGCCGTCGTCGCCGAAGACGGTAGCGGTGCCGTGTCCGCCCATCCAGCTGAATCGAAGCTGTTGCGTCACGCCTTGATCGAAGCAGTATCCGAGCTCGTCATACTGATACTGGAATTCAAGATGACCCATGCTACCGCTCCGACTACGACTGGCTGACCACAACCTCACCGTCCTCCTTGGTAAACGGTTGCGTGATCGGCGGAAGGATGTCGAGCACGACTTCCGAGGGACGACACAGCCGCGCGCCCAGAGCGGTCACCACAAAGGGGCGGTTGATCAGGATCGGATGCTTCAACATGGCATCGAGGATGACGTCATCGGTGATGCCGGCCTCGCCCAATCCCAGCTCGGCGAAGGGCGTTCCCTTTTCACGCAAGGCCTCACGCGGCTTGAGCATGGCTTCGTCAATGAGCTTGATCAGTTGCTCGCGGCTCGGCGGCGACTTGAGATACTCGATCACGGTGGGCTCGATGCCGGCATGGCGGATCAGAGCCAAGGTGTTGCGCGAGGTGCCGCAGTCGGGGTTGTGATAGATCGTGGCGCTCATCGGTGTCGCAGTTCTCATCGTCAGCAGGCTCCACTGGTACAGCAGCTGGTCTTGGCCGATTCCACCACAACCGGAGCCGGCATAGCCACTTCGATCGCGCCGGCGGCCACCAACAAGGCGTGCGCCTCGGCCGCACCCTTGCGCTCGCTGTAGCGGTCGACCAGGTAGTCGCTGCGATCGCGCACCATCAGGGTGAACTTGAACAGCTCTTCCATGACGTCCACAACACGATCGTAGAACGGGGAGGGTTTCATCCGACCGGTGTCGTCGAATTCCTGCCAAGCTTTGGCGACCGACGATTGATTCGGGATGACCACCATGCGCATCCAGCGGCCGAGTACGCGCAATGCATTGACGACGTTGAAGGATTGCGATCCGCCACTGACCTGCATCACGGCGAGGGTGCGTCCCTGCGTCGGGCGCACGCTACCGTCTTCCAGCGGCAGCCAGTCGATCTGATTCTTGAAGACACCGGTCACTGAGCCGTGGCGTTCCGGGCTGACCCAGACTTGGCCTTCGGACCACAGCGACAGCGCACGCAATTCCTGCACCTTGGGATGATTGGCCGGCACGCTGTCCAGGATCGGCAGCTCGTGCGGGTCGAACACCCGCGTCTCGGCGCCGAACTGCCGCAGGATGCGCTCCGCTTCCAGGGCCAGCTTCCGGCTGAACGACTGAGGTCGCAGCGAGCCGTATAGGATCAGGATGCGCGGCGGGTGGCTGGAGTCCGCCGGCAACGCCAGTTTGGCCAAGGTCGGGGTATCCAGCACATCGGCAGCAATGTGGGGCAGATCCAGCATCGTCATGGAAACGGTTCCTGTTGCTTTGATTCAATGATTCTATCATTATGGAAATATAGAATCCAAGCCGAGACCTCCATGCATCCGTGTCGCGTTTTATTCATCTGCACGGGCAATTCCGCCCGCAGCATCCTGTCCGAAGCGACCCTCAATCATCTGGGCAAAGGCCGCTTTGAAGCCTTCAGCGCCGGCAGTCAGCCGACGGGCCGCGTCAATCCCTATGCGATCGAAGAGCTCAAGGCTCTTGGTATTCCCACCGAAGGTCTCAGCAGCAAGTCCTGGGATCGCTTTACGGGGGAAGGTGCGCCGCCGCTGGATATCGTGATCACCGTCTGCGACAACGCCGCGAATGAGACGTGCCCGGTGCTGTTCGGCGATTTCGTGAAGGCCCATTGGGGTCAGCCCGATCCGGCGGCCGCCCAAGGTGCCGGTGCTGCGATCGAGGCCTTCCGGCTAGCCCATACGCTCGTGCTTTATCGAGTCACCGCGTTGGTGAACCTGCCGGTGGAAACGATGAGTCGGGACGAGTTGAAGCAGGCGCTGGATCACATCGGCACCCTCACCGACGCTGAAGAGGAACACGCATGAACCAGCTGTCTGCTGAAGTGGTCGACGCCGATCTGGATACGGCCAGTGGCAATCGCATCGGCTTCTTCGAGCGTTACCTCACGGTCTGGGTCTTGCTGTGCATCGTGGCGGGCACGGTCCTGGGGCATTGGCTGCCGGGCACCTTTGAAACCTTGGGAGGCATGCAGGTCGCCCAGGTCAATCTGCCGGTGGCGGTCCTCATCTGGCTGATGATCATCCCGATGTTGCTGAAGATCGACTTCGGCGCGCTCGGTGGCGTGCGCCGCCAGTGGAAAGGCATCGGTGTCACACTCTTCATCAACTGGGCCGTCAAACCGTTCTCGATGGCGCTGCTGGGATGGATTTTCATCCGCCACGTCTTCGCCGGCTACCTTCCTGCCGCTCAGCTCGACTCCTACATTGCCGGGCTGATCCTGCTGGCCGCTGCACCATGCACGGCGATGGTGTTCGTCTGGAGCAACCTTTGCCACGGCGAGCCGAACTTCACGCTGAGCCAGGTCGCCTTGAACGACACCATCATGGTGGTGGCGTTCGCGCCCATCGTGGCGCTGCTGCTGGGCATATCTTCAATCACGGTGCCATGGAACACGCTGCTGTTGTCGGTGCTGCTCTACATCGTGGTGCCGGTGGCCATCAGCGTGGTGCTGCGCCGCTGGGTGCTTTCACAAGGCGGCGAGCCGCAGCTACAGAAACTGCTTCATCGCCTGGGACCGGTATCCCTGTTCGCACTGCTGGCGACCCTCGTGCTGCTGTTCGGTTTCCAGGGCCAACAGATCCTCGCCCAGCCGGCGGTGATCGCGATGCTGGCCGTGCCGATCCTGATCCAGGTGTATTTCAACTCCGGACTGGCCTATGTGCTCAACCGTCGGTTCGGCGTGCCCCATTGCGTGGCTGGCCCCTCGGCGCTGATCGGTGCCAGCAACTTCTTCGAGCTGGCCGTCGCCACTGCGGTGGGTCTGTTCGGTGTGCACTCCGGCGCCGCGCTGGCCACCGTGGTCGGCGTATTGATCGAAGTACCGGTGATGTTGTCGGTAGTTCGGATCGTCAACGGCAGTAAGCGCTGGTACGAAGCGCCACAGACTTGATCGGAGCATCGTCATGCAAGGTCACTACAACGTGTTGTTCGTTTGCACCGGCAATTCGGCGCGCAGCATTCTGGCCGAAGCGACGGTTCACCACTTTGGCCGCGATCGCTTTCATGGCTACAGCGCCGGAAGCCAGCCCAAAGGCTTCATCTACCCACAGACGCTGGACGTGCTCAAGGCTGTCGATCTCCCGATCGACGGGCTGCGCAGCAAGAGCTGGGCGGAGTTCACGACACCGGATGCCCCCGTGATGGATTTCGTAATCACCGTGTGTGACCAGGTAGCTGGCGAGGTTTGCCCCGCGTGGCCGGGTGCGCCCATCACCGCACACTGGAGCATCCCCGATCCGGCCAAGGCACAAGGCGATGAGGCCACCGTTTATAAAGCCTTCGTGCTGGCCAGAAATCTTCTCCAACAACGAATCAGCCTGTTGCTCAATCTGAACGTGGCGGCCCTGGATCGGCTCGCGCTATCAAGTCGGCTCGATGCGATGGGAAAAGTGCCCAGCAACGACACGGCCGGCTGATCCCGTGATGAGCGCAAGCATTACACTGACCGCGAAGATCACCTCACACGGTGCTGAGACTGCCACCCGCGCCATGCAGACCAAACAAGTCCTCACGATCCTTTCGGCGCTTGCTCAAGAGTCGCGGTTAGCGGTCTATCGGCTGCTGATAGAGCACGCGCCGGACGGTCTCGCCGCCAGTGTGATTGCTGAAAAGTTGGGTTTGCCCAACGCCACGCTTTCCTTTCATCTGAAGGAGCTGTCGCACGCCGGCCTCGTGACCAGCCAACAAAGTGGCCGTTTCATTTACTACGCGCCGGTGATCGAGGCGATGAACGATCTAATCGGCTACCTGACCGACCATTGCTGCAGTCAGTCCGACGGCAACTGCGCAGTCGCCACGACCTCATGCAAGCCAACGGTTGCCGCTACCAAACCAAAGCGTAAATTCCGGGCTTCATAGCACAAACGTCTCGCATATCGCCACCAGATCAATCGGTCAGCAACGCCAACACGAAAGTGATCGAGACGTGCGCTCAGACTATGTAGCCAATGTCGGAGGCGCCGGTTGGGTAGGCGAATATCGTGCCCTTCAGGTCCGCAGCGGTGAGATCGTGGCGGATCGCGAGTGCGAAGAGATTGATGACTTCTTCGGCATGCGGACCCACGAGATGGGCGCCCAAAATGCGATCGCTGGCCTCGTCGACCAACACCTTGTATCCGTAGACGGGCTCGGCCGCTTGGCGTGCCGTGAACCAGTCTGAGGCCTTTTGCGATTTCATCTTGAACTTCAGCCCTTGTTCGCGGGCTTTGGCTTCGCTCAGCCCTACGGTCGCCATGGGCGGGATCGTGAAGACGACGCTCGGCACGCCTCGATAATCAGGTTGCCGATGATTGCCTTTGAGGAGATTCGCGGCCACCACATGGGCGTCGTGGCTCGACACGGGCGTCAACGGCGGCCCTACTTGGGCGGCGTCCCCCGCCGCGAAAACGGCAGGATTGGAAACGCTCTGCAGGTACTCGTTGAGAATCAGACGGCCGTGATCATTGGCGATTCCCGCCGCTTCGAGGTCAAGTGACGCCAGTGCAGGCGCTCGCCCGGCGGCGTGGACGACGAGATCGGCATCGATCGTTGTTGTCTCACCATGGGAAGTTGAACGCACGCGGTAGCCGGCGGCTGTTTTTTCGATCGCGGTGACCGTGGTCTCCAGTTGGACATCCACGCCGAGGGTGCCGAACGCCGGCATGAGCCAGCCGACGAGGTCGGGGTCAAAGCCATTCAACAGGCGCGCGCCATGCTGAAGAATGGTCACTTGCGCACCGGCGCGAGCAGCGATATGCGAGAACTCGGCAGCGATGTAGCCGCCCCCGACGAGCACGATGCGTCGTGGTAGGGCCGGCAACGCCAGGAAGTCCTCGTTGGTGACCAGATGCTCCTCGCCGGGTATATGCAGTTTGATGGGTTCTGCACCCGAGGCAATCAGTACGTGTTTGGCGTTGAGGAGGTCATCATTGACCTTGATGGTGTTGGGCCCCGTGAAACGGGCTCGCCCATGGTAGGTATCGATGCCTTTTTCGCGATAGCGCTGCTCATGGTTCGCTGGCACAGGATCGGTGAAGCTACGCTTGAACGCCATCAAGTCGGGCCAATCGATCGTGACGTTTCCGGCCACGCCCTTGCCATGCATCCGACGGATGTGATCGATGGCCTCCACACCGCCGATGAGCGTCTTTTTGGGATCACAACCACGCAACGCACAGGTGCCACCGAAGGGACGGCAATCAATGACCGCAACGTGCCAGCCGGCGGCGCGTGTCTTCATCGCAGCCACCATGGCGGCTGTTCCGGTCCCAATCACCACAAGATCGTATGGCGTGGCCATGGCGCTTCTCCAGTTAATTAACGGTAAGCAAATCGTTGCTGGGAACGCGTGAAGGCCATTTCAATTCAATCTTATTCCCAGCGCCAATGATCGAGATTTCGACATCGATGGGCGCCTCGCTTTTATCCCGCGCAACACGAAAGTTGCTTCACATCCTTGGTGAAGGTTTGCGCCGCCAGCTTCAGGCCCTCGACCATCGTCAGGTACGGGAACAACTGGTCGGCGAGCTCCTGCACCGTCATGCGTGCCCGGATGGCCAGTGCGGCGGCTTGGATGATCTCGCCCGCTTCGGGCGTGACCGCCTGCACACCAATGAGCCGGCCGCTGCCGGCCTCGGCGACCAGTTTGATAAACCCGTGGGTGTCGAAGTTGACCAGCGCCCGCGGCACGTTATCCAGCGCAAGCGTGCGGCTATCGGTCTCGATGCCTTTCAGGTGCGCCTCCGCTTCGCTGTAGCCCACGGTCGCCACTTGGGGCTCGGTGAACACCACCGCCGGCATGGTCGTGAGATCCAGGGTCGCTTCACCACCGGTCATATTGATGGCCGCGCGCGTGCCGGCGGCCGCCGCCACGTAGACGAACTGCGGCTGGTCGGTGCAATCGCCAGCGGCGTAGATGTGCGACACATGGGTGCGCATCCCGCGGTCGATCACGATGGCGTTCTGTGCATTGACCGTAATGCCCGCCGTCTCCAGCGCGAGGCCGCGCGTATTGGCAGTGCGGCCGGTAGCGACGAGCAGTTGATCGGTACGCACTTCGCCATACCCGGTGGTGAGCACGAATTCCCCGTTCGCATAGGCGACCCGGCTCGCTTGCGTGTGCTCCAAGACCTCGATGCCTTCGGCGCGGAACGCAGTCGTGATGGCCTCACCAATGGCCGGATCTTCACGAAAAAACAGCGTGCTGCGCGCCAGGATCGTCACGTGGCTGCCCAGCCGAGCAAACTCCTGCGCCAGTTCCACCGCAACCACCGACGAGCCGATGACGGCAAGCCGTGGCGGAATGGCGCCGCTCACCAGTGCCTGGGTGGACGTCCAGTAGGGCGTTTCCTTCAAGCCCGGGATGGGCGGAACCGCCGCGCTGGCACCGGTGGCGATCAGGCAGCGATCGAAGGACACCTCCGATTCATCCCCCGCCGTCGACTTGACGACCAGAGTGTGTGCGTTCTTGAAACGCGCTTCGCCACGCAGCAGCTTAATGTTGGGGCTGGTGTCGAGAATGCCCTCGTACTTGGCGTGACGCAGTTCGTCGACACGACCTTGCTGTTGGGCGAGCAGTCGGTCACGCCGAACCACCGGCGCCGTACTGGAGATGCCGTCATCGAACGGACTGGTCCGGCGCAGGTGCGCCACGTGCGCGGCACGGATCATGATCTTTGAGGGCACGCAACCGACATTGACGCAGGTGCCGCCGATGGTGCCGCGCTCGATGATCGTCACGTGAGCGCCGAGTTCCGCGGCCTTCAGTGCCGAAGCCATGGCGGCGCCGCCGGTGCCGATGACAGCGACACGCAGACGCAGCTCTGCATTGGTGGGCTTGGTGCCGACATCGCCGCGGGGCTTGAACAGACCGCCCAACGAGTCCAGCGCCTGGTTGAGCCTGGACGGCTTGGCCGCGGGTGTGTCGGCGTGCGATGACGGAGCTGCGGCGACACGGTAGTTTTTCGGCAAGGTCGCGTTGAGTTGATCCAGACTCAAGGGCTGGATGCTGCGGATGTGCGCCACGCTTTGTGGGTAGGCGACGTCAACCGCGACGATGTCAGTGAGCGTCTTGAGCGCTTTTTCGACATGCCGAGCACAATCCGCGCACGTCATGCCGGTCACGGAGAGGGTTTGTTCGTTCATGATGTTCCTGACAAATGAGGACATGCCGTCGCTAGGGTTTCGAGCAGAGCGCACACCGTAAAGTCGCGCCGCAAGACATACGGTCACGACACTGCCCCGATCAGCAGCAATAGGGCACCACGACGATCAACAGAAGCACGATGCCGATGACGATCGCCGCTGTGATGAGGTCGGTTTTCTTGGCCATCAGCCACGCTTTCATGTTTTCTTTCTCCGACGCTATGCCGTGGATCGCTGATCACTGGCTATTCGCTGGCCGCGATCCAGGATCACGGTTAGCGGGAGACGTACCGACCACTCAACAACAGGTCGGGCCTTGGTTCGCTCCGCCGTGAACTTTTCCCGGCGGGGATACCAAATCCCAGATCGATACCACGACCATCAACACCAGACCGGGATAGAGCAACCACGCCGTGGGCATCCCCATGGTGCTCATGAGCAAGGCGGCCGCCAGCACCAGGACGGGACCAATCATGCCAAGGACCATCCGCGGCCACTGCCGATGACGAAGTCCGCCGATCAGGTTGGCCAGCAAGGCGATGACGGCGAACAGTGGCAGCAGGTAACGGATGAACACGCCCTCGTACTGGCTCAAAAAGCCCAGCCCGATGGCGGCACCCAGGCTGGCGAGGGCGGGAAAGCACGCCGCGCAGCCCATCGCCGTGACGATGGCACCGATCACGCCGGCTTTGTCGGCCGTGCGCGTCAGAGGATTACGGATGGGCATAGGAATAACCTCGAAAGCTTCAGTTCTTGACGGTGGCGGGGTAGCCCGCATCGGTCGTGGCACTGACGAGTGCCTGGGTACTGGTCTTGGCATCATCGAAGGTCACGACGGCTTCCTTCTTGTCGAACAGGATCTCGGTCTTTTCGACACCGGGAACCTTGGACAGCGCTTTCTTGACGGTGATGGGACACGCGGCACACGTCATACCGGACACCGACAGGGTGGCGGTCTTCGTGGCCGCCCAGGCAGGTGCAGTGAAGGCGGTGGCAAGGGCGATGAGGGCGATGAGTTTGTTCATGGATGGATCCTCCAGCGGGTCAGTAAAACAACGGGGCGAGATAGGGAAAGGTCAGTGCCAGTAACACCAAGGCTGCGACGATCCAGAACAACACTTTGTAGGCCGTCTTGACGTGCGGCACGGCGCAGACGTCACCGGGCGCGCAGGCCGTGGCGGGCCGGTAGATGCGACGCCAAGCGAAGACCATCGCGATCAGCGCCGCACCGATAAAGAGCGGCCGGTACGGTTCGAGCGCCGTCAGGTTGCCGATCCAGGCGCCACTGAACCCGAGGGTGATCAGCACCAGTGGGCCGAGGCAGCAGGTCGACGCTAGGAGCGCGGCGATCCCGCCGGCCAGAAGCGCGCCAGAACCGGCCTTCTTGGAGTCTTGGGTGTTTTCCATGGATGCGGTACCGATGGCTGAAGAATCGACACGTGCACTGTATTCACGTACATAGGTACAGAGTCAAGCGTGTGGATGTCAGGGGCCTCGGGATACGTCAACCTGCGCCGCCGGCAAGAGCGCTGCGGGCGTCAACCACGCATCGAGCTGCGGCAGCGCATTCGGTCCAAGATGGTGCTGGAATGTGTTTCCCGCCACCACAAGCAGCCGGGCAAGCCGGCCTTCAATGGTCATGGTCTCGTCCGATACAAGAACCTCTTGCAGCGCACACGCGAGATCGCATTGCAGCGCAGCCCCATCGGGCAGCGGAACGCGTGCGTGCGACAGCCGCTGGAGGAGACGGGCAGCGATGGTGTGCGCCTCTTCCTGACTGAGCTGATCGACCGTCTCGCGCTGGTACCAGTACGAAGGATTCGGAAAAGTGGCAAGCAACGTCGCCGCCGAGGGGTCAGCCACCAACGCAACCTTGCTGTCGCCGCCGAGGGCAGCACGCAGGAGGCCGACCTGCCGACCGACCTCAAGCTCACGCAACCACTCGATCGCGATCACGCCGCCGTGATGGTGCAACCAGGCCCGTGCAATATCGGGGTGATCGCCCAATTGGGTCAGTACGGGTTTGGCGAGACACCCGCAACCGATCTGCGGCACCGCCTCGCACACCAGCGGTACAGCGTAGAGACCAACGGCCATGGGCTTCTCCAAAGGGATGAACCGGGCGTAAGCTACTTCCGTAGTCATATACGGAGTCAACCGGTATGGGAAGCCATTCGGAGCAAGTGACCATTGGCGCATTTGCCAAAGCCGCCGGGGTCAACCTGGAAACCATTCGATTCTACCAACGCAAGGGCCTGCTCCCGGAACCGGATAAACCGTATGGCAGCATTCGTCGCTACGGTGGTGTGGATATCGCTCGGGTGAAATTCATCAAATCAGCCCAGCGGCTGGGTTTCAGCCTCGACGAAATCGCGCAGCTGCTCACGTTGGAGGATGGCACCCATTGCAGCGAGGCGGCGGAGTTCGCCGCGCGGCATCTGGTCGACGTGCGCGCGCGCCTGAAAGACCTCAAGCGCATGGAGACGGTCCTGTCCCGTCTGGTGGCTCAGTGCGATTCGCATCGCGGCACGATTGCCTGTCCCCTGATTGCCTCACTGCACAGTGGCTGAGATGAGTGCTTCTCCGCCACCTCCGTCGATCGATCGGTACCTCGCCGCCGCCACGCGCGCCAATACCCGGCGCAGCTATGCGTCGGCGGTGCGTCATTTCGAAATTACCTGGGGTGGTCACTTGCCGGCCACGGCTGACAGCGTGGCGCGCTATCTGGCCGCCTATGCCGGCACGCTGTCGATCAATACGCTCAAACAGCGCCTCGCTGCGCTTGCGCAATGGCACACGGCGCAGGGCTTTGTCGATCCGACCGGCGCACCCGTCGTCAAACAGGTGCTCAAGGGAATCCAGGCCCTGCATCCAGCGATGGAAAAGCGGGCCGAGCCGTTGCAACTGACCCAACTGGCCAAGGTTGTCGATTGGCTCGACCTAGTCATCGAAGGTGCGCTTGAACGGAGCGATGGAATCGCAGCTCTTCGCTATCGGCGCGACCGCGCCCTGATTCTGCTCGGCTTCTGGCGAGGCTTTCGCAGCGACGAGCTGATTGGCCTGCAGGTCGAGCATCTTCAGCTCGTGCCGGGTCAGGGGATGACCTGCTTCCTTCCACGCACGAAGGGCGATCGCCAGCACGCGGGCACCATGTTTCGCGTTCCGGCGCTGTCGCGCTGGTGCCCAGTCACGGCCACGATGGAGTGGATCGCCGCCGCGCAGCTTACCCATGGACCGTTATTTCGCCAGGTCGATCGTTGGGGGCACGTGCCGGAGCGCCCGCTGCACGCCAATAGCATCATTCCCCTATTGCGCCGCTTGTTCACCCTGGCCGGCCTGTCCACCCCGGATCTCTACAGCGGTCACTCGCTGCGCCGGGGCTTCGCCGGCTGGGCCAACACCAACGGCTGGGATGTGAAAGCGTTGATGGAATACGTCGGCTGGAAAGACGTGCATTCGGCCATGCGCTACCTCGATGGAAACGACCCGTTTGCGCAAGCTCGCATCGAACGCGGATTAGCCGATGGGGCTACCTTGCACGTGGGGCACGATGACGGCTAACCCACACCGCCTGGCCATCCTCACCGGCGAAGAAATCGATGACCTGTACGGCTTGCCACGTTTCACAGAAGACGAACGGTTGCTGTACTTCGACCTGAGTGCCGACGAGCACGCGGCGGTAGCAGCGCGTCGGGGGACGACTGGCGTGTATCTGGTGCTGCAGCTGGGTTATTTCAAAGCCAAGCGGCAGTTCTTCGACGTCGAACCGGAAGCCGTTCGCGAGGATGTGAATCACATCCTCGCGCGGCATTTCCCGGATATTCCCTGGAAGGCCATTCGGTCCCCCACGCAACCGACGCGTGCTGCCCTGCAGAAGCTCGTTCTGCAGCTACTCGATGTTCGCCCGTGGAATCGTTCCGCACGGGCAGCACTGGTTGAGCGCATCCAGCATATCGCCATGCGCTCGACTCAACCGCGCTACCTGCTGCGCGAAGCGCTCCATTACGTGGAGCGAGAGCGCCTCGTCACACCAGCGTACAGCACGTTCCAAGACATCATCGGTTTGGTGGTCACCAACGAGCGCACGCGGTTGGCGGGTTTGCTGGAACAGGCGCTGACGCCCGACATGCGCAGCCAGCTCGACGCCTTGCTGCAAGCCGATGAATCCATGTATCGAATCAGCACGCTCAAACACGAGCCGAACGATTTCAGTTACAAGGCGCTGAAGCAAGAAGTTGAACGACGCCAGCTCTTCCAACCGCTGCATGCGTTCGCGCAGCAATTTTTGGCAGCGGCAGGTATCTCGCAGGAAAGTGGCAAATATTTCGCTTCCCTGGTGATGTACTACACCGTCTACAAGTTGCAGCGCATGGCGCCGGCAACCACACGGCTATACCTGCTGTGTTTCGCCTACCATCGCTATCGGCAGATCAACGACCATTTGATCGAAGCGTTCATGGTTCGCGTGGAGGGTTACGGCAAACAAGCCAAGCTGGCCAGTGAAGAGGCGATGCGGCAAGCACTGACCGACGCGAGTGAGCATCTGCAGGCCGCCGGTGAGGTACTTCACCTGTTTGTCGACGACACCATTCCTGACGATGCTGCGTTCGCGACGGTGAAAGCCAAAGCGTTTAGCTACCTCGGTCCCGAACGCATTCCGCTGGTGGCCGACTACATGCGCAACATCGCCTTCGACAAGGTCGGTTTCCAGTGGGCGTACTACACCACGCTCTCTGCGACCTTCAAGCGAAACCTGCGTCACCTATTCACCGATCTGGATTTCGCTGGCCGGGTCGAGCATGCGCCACTCATGGCGGCCGTCGACTTCCTGCAAGGCCATCTGCGGCTGGGACATACCCCACGACAGATCGACCCGACCACGTTTCCGGTCGACCTCATCCCCAAGCGGTTGCGTGGCTATCTGTTCACCACTGCCGAAGAGAAAGGGCGAGCCAAGCGGCTCGACGTCGATCGGTACGAATTTCTAGTCTATCGCTTGTTGTGCGACGCGATGGAGGCCGGTGATGTATTCGTCAAGGACAGCAACGAATACCGGCGCTTCGAGGATGATCTGATCAGTGATGAGCGCTGGGTCGACAAAGAGGCGGTACTGCGCGACCTGGATGCCCCGATCCTGCAGGCTCCTATTGAGGACACCTTGGCCGCGCTACGCACTCAGCTGGACGCGAAGTTTCAAACGGTGAACGCCCACATCGCCGATGGCGACAACGCACACATCACGGTGCGCGGCAAGGGCGACAAACGACGCTGGAATCTGATCTATCCTGCTCTGGACGAGTCCCTCAATAGCCCGTTCTATGCGCAAATTCCGGGCATTGGCATTGCCGATCTGTTGTGGTTTGTAGCCGGGAACACGGGGTTTCTGGGAGCGTTCACGCATGTGCTGGAACGCTACGTCAAACAGCCACCAGACCCCCGCGAGATTCTCGCCTGCATCGTCGCCATGGGTACCAACATGGGATTGTGGAAGATGGCCGAAGTCTCCGGTCTCAGCCACGCCTCCTTGTTGGCCACCGCCCGCAGCTTCCTGCGGCAGGAAACCATACGCGGCGCCAACGACGCCATCAGCAATGCCACAGCACAGTTGTCGGCGTTCCATCTTTTCAATATTGGCAACCATTTGCATTCGAGCAGCGACGGTCAGAGGATCGAAACCCAGATCGACACGATCAACGCGCGGCACTCACCGAAGTACTTCGGCATGAAAAAAGGTGTCAGTGTTTGCACGGTGGTGGCCAACCATGTACCGATCAACGGGCAGGTCATCGGTGCCCACGAGCACGAGAGTCATTACGTGTTCGACCTGTTGTTCAACAATACCTCCGAGATCAAGCCCGAACAGCATTCGACCGATACTCACGGCACCAATCAGGTCAACTTCTGGGCGCTGCATGCGTACGGCTACCGTTTCGCGCCGCGCTACCGCGACCTGCGTCGCAAAGTCGATTCCCTGGTCAGCTTTAAGTCGCCGAATCAGTACGACAAATTTCTCATCAAGCCGTCGCGCAAGGTCAAGGAAGCCCTGATCGTGGCCGAATGGCCGAACATCCAACGCATCATGGCCTCGTTGGGTCAGAAGGATGTGACCCAGGCCACGATCATCCGAAAGCTGAGCAGCTACGCCCGGCAGAACCAGACCAAGAAGGCCCTGTGGGAACTGGACAACATCTACCGGACGCTCTACATCCTCGATTTCATCGACGATGTCGGCTTGCGTCAGAGCGTGCAGAAGGCTCTCAATCGAGGGGAGGCCTACCATCGCTTCCGCCGCGCGATCGCCTACGTCAACAGCGGGAAATTTCGCGTGCAAACCGAAGCAGAGCAGCAGATCTGGAACGACTGCTCGCGCCTGATAGCCAACGCGATCATTTACTACAACACTGCCTTGCTGTCTCGCATTTATGACCAAAAGCTCGCTGCGGGAGACGAGGCCGCCATCGAAATACTCAGAGGCATGTCACCGGTGGCTTGGCAGAACATCAATTTGTTCGGCACCTTCGAGTTCAGTCCTGGCGAGACGAGGGTTGACCTCGATGCGTTAGCCGCGCGCTTGGTGGACTTGGTCAACTGGAACCAGTCGATAGATGACCTCATGATCCCGGAATAGGCTAGAATTGATCGTCAACATATTGATGTGAAAGCTATTTTATACTATCGGGGGATGGGCACAAATAGCCACATACCAGCCTACATCCGTCGCGATATCGAAGGAGTTGCCCGGCACCGCGCGCAAGGTTCACAGGCTTGCGGATGGAAGTTTTTATCTTGCTCTCGAACATCGCAACGCCAAAGCCGCGATATCAGCGCGTTGCAGGCCGGCTCAAACTTGCAACGGCGGAGGCTTCAACCCCGACCGCGTCGAAAAACGCCGGTCGCCCTACTCCGCCGGCCACTGCACGTGATCCATCCAGCCGTGTTCCTTCTCGAACACCTGCTCGATCTCGCGCGCGATGCGGTCGCCGATGGGCGTGACCGGTTTTTCGGCGGCGAAGCGGCTGACCTGCGAGCTCGACTTGCCCAGCATCTCGGCCAGTACCACCATGCCGCCGGAACGCCGGCCCTGGCGCTCGGCCTCCTCGCCCAGCTGCGCCACCAGCAGGCGCACGTTGCGGTGGCGCACCTGCTTGATGTCCATCTGCTCGACCAGCCGGCGCCAGCGACGCTCGCTTTCCACCAGCGCCTGTTCGGTATGCCGGCGTTCGGTCACGTCCGCGGCGATACCGACGAAGCGCGGCGCCGACCCGGCCACGGTGATCGCCCTGCCGCGCACGGCGATCCAGCGGATCTCCCCGCTGCGCGGATCCACCCGCCGGTATTCCCGGTAGGCCAGCCGATGGGTGGATTCCATTTCACTGGCGATCGAACTGTGCCGGTCGTCCGGGTGGACCAGGCTGTTCATCAGCGCGGCCGTGACCGGCACCTCGTCGTCCAGCCTCCAGATGCGGCGGAAAGCGCCGGAAACCTCGAACCGGCCGCTCTGCGGATACAACTCGAAAATGCCCACGCCGCCGGCCTCCTGGGCGATCGACAGCCGTTGCGCGGACTGGAACCGTTCGGTGGTGTCCTTGACGATGGCCAGCACGCCGACCGGAAGGCCGGCCGCATCGACCACCGGGCTGTAGTCGATATCGACCCAGCGATCCTGCGGCCGGCCAGTCTGCCACAGCACCAGATGCTCATTGCGGTAGGCGAGCGTGTGGCCATCGAGCACCTGCTGCACCGCATGCTGGCGGAACTCAGCCAACTCCGACCAGCTGTCGCGAATGGTCCTGCCCAGCAACTGTGGATGGCGTGATCCGGCCAGCACGGCGTAGGCATCGTTGTAGATCATCCAGCCTTCCCGCCCCCACTGCAGCGTCATCGGCACCGCCGAACGCAGCATCAACGCCACCACCGCGCGCAGGTGCTCCGGCCACTGCTGCAACTCGCCCAGTCCCGTGCCGCGCCAGTCGAAGGCGCGGATCAGTCCGGCCAGTTCGGAGCCATCGGGAAGAAAGGCCAGCGTGCCGGATCCGGTTGTTGGTTCAGTCATGCAGGCCAGCCGTGGGAGTGGCGATTGGTGCGGGGCGCGAACCATACCCTGATTCACGTGATGACTGCAGCGAAATGGCCCGGCGCCATCCAGCGCCGGGCAATCACTCACCAGCCGACGTAGGCCGGTTCACCCTTTCTTCTGTGACGCCGGTCTCGCCGGCCACGGCGCGGCGCGCCAGCAGGCGTTGTAGAAATCCTTGATGGCGTGTCGGGCGGGATAGAGCATGAAGGTGGTGCCGTAGCGGAAGGCGCTGCGCCGGCCGCCGACCCAGGCGCCGATGGACATGGACGAAAGCAGTCGCCCCAGCTCGGTGGGCGGCCAGGGCCGGCTGATCACCACGGCATCATCGACGACGCGCGCGGCACCACGCGGCGCGGCCAGCACTTCCTGGCGGTCGACCTCGAAATACGATCGCGTTTCGTGCGCCACGATCTGCCTGGCGCGGGTCGCCCCCACCAGATCGTACGCAGTCAGCGTCACGCTGCCCGGCCGGCATTGCAGGACGAGCCGATGGTTGCCGTGGCGATTTTCCTGATGGAGTTCCAGGAAAGGCGCCGGCGGCAGCAGCCAGCTTTTCGTCGTCAAGGGAAGCCGGCCATTGTTGGCGAGGCCGGCGCGGGTCATCTGATCCGCGGTCAGCCAGATCGGCGCGTCGGCGGGTGACGGCGGCAGCGGCGCGAGCGCATCGAGGTCGATGCCCATGTCCTTCAGGTACGCATCCGCCTCGCCACCCGCCGGCTGGCTCGGTGCATTGCTTGCGGAGCGGGGGCGGACCAGGCCGATGCGGTCGCTGCCAGTGGGTGCCCACCGGTAAAGGCCGCCGAAGTAGGCATAGGCACAGGCACCACTGCAGACGGCCGCTTTCACGCCACGATACCCACCCCGGCGCTTGCGCAACGGCGTACCGAGATGCGTCGTCATCGAGCCGGCGCGGAACAGCCGTCCCAGCGCCATGCCGGCAGCCGGCTCGCCCTGCGAGGAATTCAGGTAGATGTCGGACCCGGGCGGAATCTTCCCCGACTTCAGCAACGCCTCGAACCGCTGCGGCGCGTCGGCGTCGATCACGCCATACAGGTGGACCTGCGGCGCCCCGGCTATCGCCACCGTCATGCGGTCGTCCTTGACCTGGATGGCCATACGCGGCGGGGTGGCGTCCCCGTCGCTGCGCACCATGGCGCCATCGGCATGCGCCGCGCCGGCGCAAGCGAGCAGCCACAAGCCACAAAATGCGGCGTGCGAAAGCGATCTGCTACCGCGCGCGGTGTTTTTGGATTTGCCGTATCGCACTACTGCTCCCGCCGTTCAGACCATGAAGTGTCGAAGCCGCAGGATGTCCTGCAGGTGAACGCGAGATCGTGCCACGGGAAACCTGATGAATACGCGCAGCGGCTGGCCGGCGCGTACAGGTCGTGAAATGGCGCGGCCAGCTTGACGGTGCCAAGCTGGAGCCGGAACATCCGCTGGCAACGGTTTGCCACGAACCACACGGCCAGGAAGCTCCATTCATGCGCACCCATGGCACGCTGACCCAATGGAATGACGATCGCGGATTCGGCTTCATCGAGCCGACAGTGGGCACCGGGGAAATTTTCGTGCACATCTCCGCCTTCCCGCGGGACGGTATCCGCCCCCGCATCGGCGAACTCGTCTCCTTCGAGATCGAGCTGCGCAGCGACGGCAAGAAACGCGCGCTACGCATCATGCGTCCCGGCAGCACCGCCACACCGCGTCGCGCACGCCGCACGAAACCGGCGGCAACCCGCCAGGGTCCGTTTGCCGCCATCGCCGGCTTGCTGATGCTGGCTGCCATTGGCTGGTACGGCTACTCGCGGCTCGCAACGGACCGCACCCAACCACCTGCTCCGGCAGCGCATGCGATCCAGGCACTGCCTGCCACGCCCGCGCCAACCTTTACCTGCGACGGTCGCACCCGGTGTTCCCAGATGACCTCATGCGCCGAGGCTACCTTTTTCCTCAAGCAGTGCCCCGGCACACAGATGGACGGCGACGGCGATGGGAAGCCTTGCGAAAGTCAATGGTGCGACGGTAGTTGGGCTGATTGACGAACGCTACGGGATCACGCCACGACCGTCGGGTTAAGCAACTCTGATCCGGACGCACTCGGGTCGCAGCCACTTATCCCCCACCCCTGCCGCTGAAACATCGCCCGCTCCTTCCGTGGCTTCTTGCGCGAGGTGCAGCACGCCATCGTCGAGTGTTTTTGCTCCGGCGTCGGACGAAAGAATTTCGGCGTTACCCTTCCACACTCTGGCATCGGAGCAAAAAGCTCCGGTGCCCAGGCTTTTTGCTCGGGTGTTGATCAAAAAAACATCAATGTTGCCGTCCGCGACACTGCACGATGAGCAAAAAAGCATCACGCGTGGAGCCTGCAGCTTCAGCAGCGGAGCAAAAAGCTCCGACGCTGGAGCTTTTTGCTCCGCTGCTGGAAAAAAAAGCATCAACGCTGCAGATCGGCCGCTTCACCGACGGGCAAAAAAGCCTCACGTGTCGAGTTCTGAACTCCGGCATCGAGGAAAAAGCTCGACCGTCAAAGCTCGCCGCCGGGCGTGCGGAGCAAAAGACCTCGCCGGCGAGGCTCGGGGTACCAGCGTCGGAGCGGTTTGCTCGCGGATGGCCTGTGCCGGGCCGCGCCGAGGGTTTTGGCGACCTGTCCTCGAGACGCAAGAAACGGAGTGCGTGACCGGCGCGAAAAGCCGATCCTGATGCCCCCCGATGCTGCCGGCACGCCTTCCGGCACAGGCGCCGGACGCCGCAATGGCGTGTGATGCGCAGCCGGCATGTAACTCCGCGAAAAACGCGGACGATGGCCGGCGCCGAACCGTTTTCGGACCACGACGCGAGACCGCCCATGACGACGCACCCGGCAGCCACTCCGACTCCGCACCAGCGCCGCCTGCGCCGGCTGGCATGGAGTCTGTCCTGCGCTGCCCTATTGCCGCTCGCTGCACGGGCGCAGGACACGCCACCCCCTGCTGCCATCGTGCCGCTGCCCGCAACGCCGGTACCGCGCCAGTCACAGGACGATGCCTGGTGGACCGGGCCGATGCTGGCGAACTCCGCCGCGACCCTGCCGCGCGGCCACGTGCTGGTCGAGCCTTACATCTACGACGTTTCCTCGCCGCATGCCGACGGCTACGGTTCGCTCACCTACCTGCTCTACGGCCTCACCGACCGGCTGACGGTCGGCCTGGTGCCAGTGCTGGGATATAACCGCGTGGACGGTCCCGGCGGCAGCAGCGGTCTCGGGCTGGGCGATGTCAGCGTGCAGGCGCAGTACCGGCTGACCGAGGTGCCGGCAGGCAGTTCGCGTCCCACGGTCTCGCTGCTGTTGCAGGAAACCCTGCCGAGCGGCAAGTACGACCGGCTGGGCCGGCGCCCCGGCAACGGCCTGGGCAGCGGCGCGACCACCACCACGCTGCAGGTCAACACGCAAACGTATTTCTGGCTGACCAATGGCCGCATCCTGCGCATGCGCTTCAACGTGGCGCAGTCATTCTCCACGCGGGCGCGGGTCGAGGACATCAGCGTCTATGGCACCCCGGATGGCTTTCGCGGGCATGCCCGGCCGGGCCGTTCGTTCTACGTCGATGCGGCGTGGGAATACAGCCTGAGCCAGCGCTGGGTGCTGGCGCTGGACGTCACCTACCGGCGCAGCCACGGCGCCCACGTGCGCGGCTATGGCGTGGACGATGCGCAGTCATCCCCGCTACGCCTGGACGGCCGTTCCAGCGAGGCGTTCGGCTTCGCCCCGGCGGTCGAATACAGCGGGAGCCCCCGCCTCGGCGTGCTGTTCGGCACCCGCGTGATCACCGGCGGGCACAACACTGCGACCACGATCACGCCGGCGCTGGCGATCAACTACGTGCATTGAGGTCGCAGGAGAACCGGGCGGTTTGCCGCTCAGCCGAACAACACGCCGCCCGGTACCGTCGGCGTGCTGCGGACACCGGGGCGCTGGCCGTCCACGAAGGTGTGCAGGCGGCCGCCGACCACGGCAATCATCGGGCGTCCCGACAGGCGCATCGCGGGGAGCGCCGTCGGCGACATGGCGAGGCCGATCTGGTGCTCGGCCCGCATTCGTGCGGTCTTGGCAGCGAACCAGGCTTTCGGGCCGGCCAGCAAGGTGCCCGAGGTGGACTCCGCCTGGCGCGAGTTCTCGATGGTCTGGCGCAGGTGGGCGAGGTGGTGTTCGTTGAAGGCCTCGCTCAAGGCTGCGGACTTGAACGGCGACGCGACGTATTCGTCCAGCAGGCCGCCCAGCGCGGCAACCACGCGCAGCGCGATCCGGCGGTTCGCGTGTTCCACGTGCGAGGCGCCGGTCGATGCCTGCCAGATGCCGTCGAGGGCATCGGCCAGGGCACGGCATTCCACCTGGTTGAGCGGGCGTCGTGCCAGCGGGGTGTGACGGCGGTCGATCAGCCATGCCTGGTCGATGGCCGGCAGTGCGTGCGAGCGACGCGCGACGCGGGCCCGCGCTTCCTTCATCGACAGGTTGTCGTCGGCGGCCAGCCGCAGCGAGAGCGCCTCCCGGGTCAGCGGCTGCACCCGCGCCGTGCCGTCCGCGCGATACCAGCGGCGGTATTCCAGCGTGGCCGGATGGAACATGCTTCGCGATGGCCGCAGCGTGACGCGCGCCTCGGCGGTGTAATCGAGCGAAGGGGCCATGGCCCGCAGGCCGGCGGCGCGGGCGGCCAGCACCCGGCCAAGCAGGATTTCAGCGACGACCAGGTGCTGGTGGTAGGCGGCCTGACGGTCGTGCTCGGCTCGCGGGAAGTAGACGAAACAGATGCGGGTCCTGTGGCCGGCGTTGCCAGGCCGGATGGCGGCTTTCGCGCCATGACAGCCCTGCCCGGCGATCCGGTGGCCGATCGGCAACGCGCGATGGGCCGTGGGCAGGTCGCCCAGCAGGGCATCGGCGGATGGAACAGGAACAGCGACAGACTTGGCCGTGGCGGCTTCTTTCACTTGCATGCTTGCGGCTATCGACACACTCACAAAACAACCTTCAATTGCTTGAGGACAGTTGCGACGCCCGACTCTGCCAGCGCTCGCCCTGCCCGGATACCACTCACACCGTCCCGCCTGGACGGCCACGGCGCCACTTTTGCATCACCCGTGCCATGAAAGTGTGCGCTGCCGCGCAATAATCGAACTCCGGGTCTGCTTGGAGCGGGCCGCACGCCAGGCACATCCGGGCGACATTTCCCGGGCCAGGCCGGAAAGCAGGCAAAATAGGCGGTTGGCGACACGCCTGCCCCGCTTCTTGCTCGACTACGGATGACTCTCTTGACCACCACGCCTGCCCCCACGCCCCTGCCCGACGACGCGGACGCCGCCCTGCTGGAACGCCTTCGTGCGGCGGCGGAGCTGCTGGAATCGGTGGCGGCCGACCGCCAGCTGCTGGACCGGTTGCCGGCAGGCGACCGCCAGCGCCTGCACCAGGCGGTGGCGCAGGTCTACCACCCCGACCCGGTGGCGCGGCGGATCAAGCTGAAGGCGGCCGAGAAGGCACGCCATGCCAGCAAGGTCGAGGCCGAGGAAACGGTGCTGAACCAGACCGGCATCCGCACGCTGCGGCGCAGGCCGGTGTTCACCACGCCGAACGTGTTCGTGCCGAAGGGGTTCCTGCCGCGCGACGTCGCGCCCGAGGACGACGCCGCACAGCCGCGCGAGTCGGTCGAACCAAAGCACTGCTACGTGTGCAAGCAGAAGTACACGGCCATCCACTTCTTCTACGACCAGCTGTGCCCGGATTGCGCCGCGTTCAACTATGCCAAGCGCGGCGAGCTGGCCGACCTGCGCGGCCGCGTGGCGCTGCTCACCGGCGGCCGCGTGAAGATCGGCTACCAGGCCGGGTTGAAGCTGCTGCGCGCCGGTGCCGAGCTGATCGTCACCACCCGCTTCCCGCGCGACTCGGCGGCACGCTACGCGGAAGAACCCGACTTTGCCGAGTGGGGCCACCGACTGCAGGTCTACGGCCTCGACCTGCGCCACACGCCCAGTGTCGAAGCATTCTGCCAGGAGCTGGTGGCCACCCGGCCGCGGCTGGACTTCATCATCAACAACGCCTGCCAGACCGTGCGTCGTCCACCGGAGTTCTACGCGCACATGATGGAAGGCGAGACCGCCGCGCTGCACGAGCTGCCCGAGCACGTGCGCCGGCTGGTCGGCCATTACGAAGGCCTGCGCGGCACGAACATCCTGCCCGAGGCCGGCACCGCGGCGAACTTGCCGGGTCTGACCCGCGCCGCCGAGCTGTCACAGCTGCCGCTGCTGCCGGAGGAACTGCTGGCGCAGAGCCACCTGTTCCCCGAAGGCCGGCTCGACCAGGACCTGCAGCAGGTCGACCTGCGCCAGCGCAACTCGTGGCGGCTGCTGATGGCCGAAGTGCCGTCGGTGGAATTGCTGGAGGTGCAGCTGGTCAACGCGATCGCGCCGTTCATCATCAACGCGCGGCTGAAGCCGCTGATGCTGCGCACGGGCGAGCGCGACAAGCACATCGTCAACGTGTCGGCGATGGAGGGCCAGTTCTACCGCAGCTTCAAGACCACCCGCCACCCGCACACCAACATGGCCAAGGCCGCGCTGAACATGATGACGCGCACCTCGGCCACCGATTACCACAACGACGGCATCCACATGAACAGCGTCGACACCGGCTGGGTGACCGACGAGGACCCCGCCGAACTGGCCGCGAAAAAGGTGCTGCAGGAACGCTTCCACCCGCCGCTGGACATCGTCGACGGCGCCGCGCGCATCGTCGACCCGATCATCCACGGCATCAACACCGGCGAGCACGTGTGGGGCCAGTTCCTGAAGGATTACCGGCCGACGGATTGGTGAGGCAGGCCGTTGCCGAAACGGCCGGACCGCACAGCAGGATGCCCGATGCTTTCGGCACCGGGCATCCTGTCACGGACGTGAACTTCAGCCTGCAGGATCGCAACCAGGCCGGATTTGCGTGGTTCCCCTGTGGATCCAGGAAAACCGGCGCCACTCCGGGCCTGTTCGCCGCTTACTCGTTGCCTGTGGATTGCGCGCAACCGCCCTGCGGGCAGGTGAAGTCGATATTGATGCCGCGACCCACCACCAGCTTGACGTTCGACCGCTGCTCGACGGCGTGCCCGTCCTTCTCCAGCGTTACCGTATACACGCCAACCGGCAGTGCACCGAGGGTGTAGCGGCCTTTGTCATCCACCTTGACGTGACGATTGAGCCCGTTCGTGGTGCTCTTCGCGGTGATGGTCTGGCCTGCCGGGGCCATGCCAAAGACATGCCCTGTAGTGGACTGCGCGTTGACCGCCACGGACCCGGCGCCGATGACGACCGCCAACACCAGGCTCCATGCCGGGAAACCGCGACGGCGCACGGAGCGAGGGTGCTCGATGTGCATGCTGTTGTTCATGTGACATCCTTATTTCTTGTAACGACCATGGGGATACGAGCCTGCAGAAATCATTTCCGGCAATCGGCTCATGGGGAGTAGCGGACGGCTTCATTCACCTGCCATGCGCGTAGCGAACCCGTGCAGGAGGCTTCATGTTTCCGTCCACAGCCATCCGGCAAATGACAGATGTCACATATGCCAGCTGGCGCACGCAGCCTATGCCGGCGTGCGGCATTCGTCGAAGGGTCAAAGGTCACGAATCAGCGCCCACGATGGCATGACCGTTGGCACGTGCAGGCCGGTTCCCAGGGGACCTCGCTTCAGCGACCGGCAAGCCAGGCCGGACGGAGCGACACGATCCAGCGACAGTCCGTTTCCTGCACGCACATTTCAAGTCGCAGCGCGCAGCCTCATGTTTCGTGCCGGCGCCGGTACGGCGCGAAACGACTTCAGGAGAACGCCATGATTGAACGCAGACCCTTCGACAGTCTCGGCGGAGCCGACCACGGCTGGCTCAAGGCCAAGCATCATTTTTCGTTCGCCGGCTACCACGACGCGAAGCGCATGGGCTGGGGCGCGCTGCGCGTGTGGAACGACGACACCATCGCGCCACAGACCGGCTTCCCGCCGCATCCGCACGCGGACATGGAGATCATCACCTACGTGCGCGAAGGCGCGATCAGCCACCAGGACAGCCTGGGCAATGCGGGGCGCACCGAGGCCGGCGACGTGCAGGTGATGAGCGCGGGCAGCGGCATCACCCACGCCGAGTACAACAAGGAGAACGTGACCACGCGGATCTTCCAGATCTGGATCATCCCCGACGAGAACGGCAAGCCGCCATCGTGGGGCGCGCGGCCGTTTCCCAAGGGCGATCGTTCCGGTCGTTTCGTGGTGCTGGCCAGTGGTTTCAAGGAAGACACCGAGGCGCTGCCGCTGCGCGCCGACGCGCGCGTGCTGGGCGCCACGCTCAAGGCTGGCGAAAGCACCGAGTACCCGCTGGCCCGCGGCCGCTACGCCTACCTGGTGCCGGCCACCGGCAAGGTCGAACTCAACGGTGTGAAGCTGGACGCCCGCGACGGCGCCGCGATCCGCGACGAGGCGACGCTGAAAGTGACTGCGCTGGAGGATGCGGAACTCGTGCTGGTCGACGTGGCTGCTTGAGCCCTCTGCCGCAGGAGCGCACCCTGTGTGCGAACGGCGGGCGTGGGCCGCCTTGCAGGCATTCGCACACAGGGCGCTCCAGCACATGCAAGCCATCGAAATAACCCGCCCCGGCAATCCCGACGTGCTGCGTCTGGTCGAACGCCCGATCCCGCAACCGGGGCCGGGCGAGGTGCTGATCCAGGTGGCCGCGGCCGGGGTGAACCGGCCGGACGTGTTCCAGCGCCAGGGCAATTACGCGCCGCCGCCAGGTGCTTCCGACCTGCCCGGCCTCGAAGTGGCGGGCGTTCTGGTCGAAGGTGACTTCAGCGGTAACAACCCGTTTGGCCTCAGGCCGGGCGATCCTGTTTGCGCCCTGCTCGCCGGCGGCGGCTACGCCGAATACGCCGTGGCGCCACTGCCGCAATGCCTGCCGGTACCGGCAGGGTTCTCGATGGTCGAGGCGGCGGCACTGCCGGAGAATTTCTTCACGGTGTGGAGCAACGTGTTCGAACGCGGCCAGCTCGGCCGCGGCGAAGGTGGCGCACGGGAAACCCTGCTGGTGCAGGGTGGCTCCAGCGGCATCGGGGTCACCGCGATCCAGCTCGCGCATGCGTTCGGCCATCGGGTGTTCGCCACCGCCGGCAGCGCGGAGAAATGCGCGGCGTGCGAACGGCTCGGCGCGGAACGCGCGATCAACTATCGCGACGAGGATTTTGTCACCGTGGTGAAGCAGGTCACCGACAATCGCGGCGTGGACGTGATCCTTGACATGGTCGCCGGCGACTACATCCCGCGTGAGATCGACGCGCTGGCCACAGGCGGTCGGCTGGTCTTCATCGCCACCCTGGGTGGCAGCAAGGCCACCATCGACGCGGGTACGATCATGCGCCGGCGACTGACCCTCACCGGCTCCACCCTGCGCGCGCGCGATGTAGCCTTCAAGGCCGTGCTTGCCGTTCAGCTATACGAAAAGGTCTGGCCGCTGCTCGAAGCCGGCACGGTGCGGCCGGTGATCCATCAGGTCTTTCCCACCGCCGAAGCGGCTCGGGCGCATGCGCTGATGGAAAGCAGCGCGCATATCGGCAAGCTCATGCTGGCGTGGTGAGCCGGTTCGAATTCGACCGCAAGACCCGGGGTGTGGCGGGGCCGACTGATCCGTAGATTGGCTGCACGAGATAATCTTCCGCAAGGGACAGCCATGAAAACCTCCGACAAACAGACCGCGCTTGCCGCCACCATCGTCGCCGACCCGCGCTGGGCCGCGGTGCAGGCGCGCGACGCGCGTGCCGACGGCAGCTTCTTCTATTCGGTGCGGACCACCGGCGTGTACTGCCGCCCGTCCTGCGCGGCGCGCCCGGCCCGGCCCGAGAACGTGACGTTCCACGCCACCGCCGCCGAGGCGGAACGCGCCGGCTTTCGCCCGTGCCGGCGCTGCAAGCCCGATCAGCCATCGCTGGCGCAGCAGCATGCGGCGATAATCACCGCCGCCTGCCGCTCGATCGAGCAGGCCGAGACGATACCCACCCTCGAACAACTGGCGAAGCCCACCGGGCTCAGCCCGTTCCACTTCCACCGCGTGTTCAAGGCCGTCACCGGCGTGACCCCGAAGCAGTACGCCGCGGCGCATCGCAGCCGTCGCGTGCGCAGCGAACTGGGGCGCAGCGCCTCGGTGACCGAGGCGATCTTCGATGCCGGCTACAACGCCAGCAGCCGTTTCTATGAAACCGCCGACCAGGTGCTGGGCATGACGCCTTCCAGCTATCGCGCCGGCGGCGCCGACAGCGCCATCCGCTTCGCCATCGGCGAATGCTCGCTGGGTGCGATCCTGGTGGCGCAGAGCGAACGCGGCGTGTGCGCGATCCTGCTCGGCGACGATCCGGACGCGCTGGCGCGCGATCTGCAGGATCGCTTCCCCAAGGCCAGGCTGATCGGCGGCGACCGCGACTACGAGCAACTGGTGGCGCAGGTCGTCGGCTTCGTCGAGGCGCCGGCGATCGGCCTGGACCTGCCGCTGGACGTGCGCGGCACCGCGTTCCAGCAGCGCGTGTGGCAGGCGCTGCGCGAGATACCCGCCGGCAGTACCGCCAGCTACAGCGAGATCGCGCGGCGCATCGGCTCGCCTACGGCGTCGCGGGCGGTGGCGCAGGCCTGCGCCAGCAACATGCTGGCGGTGGCGATCCCGTGCCATCGCGTGGTGCGTAACGACGGCGGCCTGTCTGGCTACCGCTGGGGCGTGCCACGCAAGCGCGCGCTGCTGGATCGCGAGGCGCAGGCATGAATGCGCAGTTGCGCCCCGTCCCCAAAGTCGATGCGCGGCTGCAGGCATACGACTGGACCGGCATCGCCGATGAACTCGACGCACACGGCTGCGCGATGCTGGAAGCCCTGTTGTCACCGCAGGAGTGCGTGGCGCTGGCTGGCCTGTACGCGGACGATGGCTGGTTCCGCAGCCGCGTGGTGATGAGCCGTCATGGTTTCGGCCGTGGCGAATACCGCTACTTTGACTACCCGTTACCTGAGCTCGTGGCCGAGCTGCGCGGTGCGATCTATCGGGAGCTCGTGCCAATTGCGAACCGCTGGAATGCGGCGCTGGACAGCGCCGTTCGCTACCCCGCCACGCACGACGAATTCGTCGAACGCTGCCACGCCGCCGGCCAGCGGCGCCCTACCCCGTTGCTGCTGCAGTACGGCGCCGGCGACTACAACTGCCTGCACCAGGATCTGTACGGCGAGCACGTGTTTCCGCTGCAGCTGGCGATCGTGCTGTCCGAGCCGGGGCGCGATTTCAGCGGCGGCGAATTCGTGCTGACCGAGCAGCGACCGCGCATGCAGTCGCGCGCCGAGGTGGTGCCGCTGCGCCAGGGCGATGCGGTGGTGTTCGCGGTGCACCAGCGGCCAGTGCAAGGTACGCGCGGCAGCTACCGGGTGAACATGCGCCACGGCGTCAGCCGGGTGCGCAGCGGCCAGCGCCATACGCTTGGCATCATCTTTCACGACGCCACATGATCACTGCCGATCTGTTCGCTGCTGCGCCCGCTCCTGTTCGCCAGGACGAGCCGCTGTGCGAGGGTGCGATGGTGTTGCGCGGGTTTGCCCTGGCCGGCGAGGCGGCGTTGCTGCAGGCGCTCGGTGCCGTTGTGGCGCAGGCGCCGTTCCGCCACCTGGTCACGCCCGGCGGTTTCCGCATGTCGGTGGCGATGACCAATGCGGGGCCGCTGGGCTGGGTCAGCGATCGCCGCGGTTACCGCTACGACCCGATCGACCCGGACAGCGGCCGACCCTGGCCACCAATGCCGCCGGCCTTCCTGCAACTGGCCGATGCCGCCGCGGCGCACGCCGGTTTCGCCGGCTTCATGCCGGATGCCTGCCTGCTCAACCGCTACGAAGCCGGCACCCGGCTGAGCCTGCACCAAGACCGCGATGAGCGCGACATGGACCAGCCGATCGTGTCGGTCTCGCTGGGCATCCCGGCGGTGTTCCTGTTCGGCGGCTTGCAGCGCTCGGATCGTGCGCAACGGGTGCCGCTGGCGCACGGCGACGTGGTCGTGTGGGGCGGTCCGGCGCGGCTGCGCTATCACGGCGTGCTGCCGCTGAAGCCGAATCACCACGATGCGCTGGGCGACGTTCGCATCAACCTGACGTTTCGCCATGCCGGCTGACGCCGCGGCTTTCCTGGCCGGGATCGACGCCGACTGGGCGCGCCTGGTTGCGCAGGTCGGCCCCTGCGGGCACGAACCGAAACCGGCGCGCGAGCCGTACGAGGCGCTGGTTCGTGCGGTGGCCTACCAGCAACTGCACGTGAAGGCCGGTGACGCGATCCTGGCGCGGCTGCTGGCCTTGCATCCGCAGCAGGCGTTTCCGCTGCCAGCGCAGTTGCTCGACGCCGACTTCGACGCCATGCGCGCCTGCGGGTTTTCGGCGCGCAAGATCGAGACGATCCGCGGCATCGCCGCGGCCACACTGGAGGGTGTGGTGCCAGGCCTGTACGCGGCCCTGGCGTTGCCGGACGAAGAACTGATCGCCCGGCTCAGCGCGCTGAAAGGCATCGGCCGCTGGACCGTGGAGATGTTCCTGATCTACAGCCTGGACCGGCCAGACATCCTGCCGGCGGACGACTTCGGCGTGCGCGAGGGTTACCGCCTGCTGAAGTCGCTGGAAACGGCGCCCGCACCGACGGCGCTGGCGGCGATCGGCGCCGCTTGGAGCCCGCATCGCACCGCTGCCGCCTGGTTTCTATGGCGCGTACCGCGGCCGCCGAAGGCGAAGGCTAGGCGGGCGGCAGCGGGCTGACGCCAAGCCGGTGTCCGTACACCAGCTTGCCACCCAGCCAGCCGGCCACGCCCAGGCACAGGAAGCCCAGCACGCTCAGCCCGATCGCCAACAGGCCAGGCGCGACGAAGTGCGTGCCGTGCAGGCGCAGGAACAGGCTGGCCACGTAGCAGCAGAGCGCAGCCATCACCATGAGCATGTGCCGGTTGATGTCCCTGATCGCCGGGTTGTCCCCGTCGAGCCTGGCCAGTTCGAGCAGGCCGGCCAGCATGGCGGGAATCGAGAAACCGATCCCCGCCAGCAACACGATGCCGGCGAAGCGCCACGCCGGTTCGCCCATGAGCAGGCTGGCCAGATCTGCCGCGGTGGCCAGCGACCAGCAGGCGATCGGGAAGTGCACCAAGGCCGGATGCAGTGGGTGGCGCATGGCGTCAGCTCAGGCCAGCAGCAGGCTGAGCAGGGTCAGGAAGCCGACCACCGCCACGCCGGCATGCACAAACACCACGGCCTTTGGCGCGATCTGCTTGCGCAGGTGGAACGAGGCGAGGAAGAAGCCGCCCAGCGCCGCCAGCACCAGCAGGGCCAGCGCCGCGGTGAGCCGTCCCGGCGCTGCACCCTGCAGCACCACGAGAATCAACAGGATCAGACCGCTGGCACCGAGCAGCGCATGCAGTACCGAGATCGCCCACGGCGCCAGCTTGCCGCGCAGCACGCTGGAAGCCAGCACCAGACCGCCGATGGCGGCCACCGCAAAAACCAGAATCGCATAGAGCAGCATGTCGTTCCCCCAGGTGGCACGTTGATGAAGTGAGTGGCTGCCGATCGGATGCGGCGGCACGCCCAAAGGTTCCCGCGCCCGGCAGCAGCCCTGGCCCGCGCTCGACCATGGTGCAAGTGCCCGCGTCGCCGCGGCTTGCTACCCTGCAGGGATCGTCCGGTTTGCGAGGCAGGCATGGCACATACCCACGGCATCCACACCATCGACACTGGCTTCGTCCGGCCGCAGTTCGACGCGGCCTACCTGGTCGTCGAGCACGGCCGCGGCGCCTTCATCGACTGCGGCACCAACTTCGCCGTGCCACGCATGCTGGCGGCGCTGGATGAAGCCGGGATTTCCGTCGCCGCGGTGGACTGGCTGATCCTCACCCACGTGCATCTGGACCATGCCGGCGGTGCTGGCGAATTGATTGCGCAGCTGCCGAACGCGAAGCTGGTGGTGCATCCGCGCGGGGCGCGGCACATGATCGATCCCTCGGTGCTGTGGGCCGGCGCCAGCGCGGTGTACGGCGAGTCGGTGATGGAACAGACTTACGGCCGGCTGCGCCCGATCCCCGCCGAGCGCGTCATCGAGGCGCCGGACGGGCATGTGGTGGACCTGGCCGGCCGGCCGCTGCGCTGCATCGACACGCCTGGCCACGCAAAGCACCACCTCACCGTGGTCGACGAACGCTCCAACGCCTGCTTCACCGGCGACGTGTTCGGTCTGTCCTACCGCGATTTCGATACCGCGAACGGCCCATTCATCCTGCCTACCACCTCACCGGTGCAGTTCGATCCGCCGGCGTTGCATGCGTCGATCGAGCGGCTGCTCGCCCTGAAACCCGAGGCGATGTACCTTACCCACTACGGCCGGGTGGAGGGTGTCGAACGGTTGGCCGCCGACCTGCATGCGCAGATCGACGCGATGGTGGATCTCGCCCTCGCCGCGCATGGCAAGCCTGACCGGCATGTCGCGTTGATGGAGTCGCTCACCGACCTTTACGCAGCCCGCGCCGAGGCCCATGGCTGGCACCAGGGGCGCAGCGTGCTGCGCCAGTTGCTGGGCATGGACATCGAGCTGAATGCGCAGGGGCTGGAGGTGTGGCTGGACCGCTGACGACTTACGCCAGTCGCGTACCGTTCGGTACCGGCCGCTCGATCGCGGTGAGCACCACGCCCTCGTCGGTGGGAAAGCCGGTGAGCAGGAACTGCGAGCGGAACGGGCCGATCTGCTTTTCGGGGAAGTTGATCACGCCCACGACCTGCCGGCCCAGCAGGTCACCGGCCTGGTACAGCGCGGCGATCTGCGCGCTGGTCTTCTTCTCGCCGTAGGGCCCGAAATCCACCCATACCTTCCATGCCGGCTTGCGCGCCTCGGGGAACGGTTCGACCCTGGTCACCGTGCCGGCGACGATCAGGACCTTCTCGAAATCGGCCCAGCTGATTTCGGCGTGATTCGTTGCACTCATCCTTCCAGCCTCGTTTTCAGACAGTCGCGGCTTTGTTGCCACCAGTAGCTGGCCTGCGCTGCAAGATAACCGAACGGGCGGTGCGTGCTGCCCAGGCCGTAGTCGGCGAACTGCTGCCAGCGGTCGTCGCCCGCGGCGATCGCCGCCGCCAGCAGTTCGCCGGCGGCACAGGTCGGCGCCAGGCCGTGCCCGCCGAAAGCCTGGGCCCACCACAGGCCGTTGCCGTTGCCGCCGATCTGCGGCATCTGGTGGCGCGCGTAGCTCATCAGGCCCGACCAGGCGTGGTCGATGCGCACGCCCTTCAGTTGCGGAAATACCCGCAGCAGGTCCTTCATCAGCAGTCCCTGTACGGCACGTGGCGAACGATCCAGGATCGAGATGCGTCCACCCCACAGCAGCCGCGTGTCCGGCAGCGCGCGGTAGTAGTCGAACGCGAAGCGACTGTCGTAGATCGCCGCGCGGGTATGCAGGCAGTCGTCCAGCCGGACGCCGAGCGGTTCGGTCACCATCACGTAGGTGGCGATCGGCAGGATCGCCCGGTCGATCGGCTTCTGCAGGCCGGCCAGGTAGCCGCCGCAGGCCAGCACGACCTGATCGACCAGCAGTTCGCCTTGCGCCGTGCGCAGGCGCCACTGCAGGCCCTCGCGCGCGAGGGTGCGCACGCCGCTGTGCTCGTGGATGCGTACGCCCTGCCCGGCCGCCGCCGCGGCCAGGCCGATCGCGTAGTTGAGCGGGTGCAGGTGCAGCGCGTCGCGTTCGTACAGGCCATCGTGATAGCGCTCGCTGCGGATGCGCGCGCGCAGTTCGGTCTCGGGCAGCCATTGCCATTGCACGCCGTAATGGTCGGCCAGCAACTGCTGGCGCTGGCGCAGCACGGCGGGGTCGCGGAACCAGTTGGCCCAGATCACGCCCTCGTCGACCATATCGCAGGCGATCGCGTAGTCGGCGACGCGCTGGCGGATCCGCCCGACTGCTTCGGTGGTGAGCTTGAATAGCGCCTGTGCGCGCGCCTCGCCCAACTGGTCGAGCAGCGACTGTTCGCCCAACGAGTAGCCGGCGAAGACGAAGCCGCCGTTGCGGCCGGAGGCGCCGAAGCCGACCTGCTCGCGTTCCAGCAGCACCACCTCGCGCACGCCGCGCTCGGCCAGCCCCAGTGCGGTGTTCAGACCGGCGAAGCCGCCGCCGATCACGGCGACCCGTGCGTGCGCGCTGCCCGACAGCGGTGCCCATGCCGTGTACGGTGTGGCCGTGGCGCGGTAGTAGGACGTGGGCGAGGAGGGTTTCATGCTGCGTGGATGGCCGACACCGACGTACGTGACCGGACAAGCATAGCCCTCATCCCCGGACGTGGCTGGCGCAGCAGCGGTTCAAAGCCGGCCGAGGAACTCTCGCACGGTGGGCGCGAGTTTCGGATCCTGCAGCGCCATGTGCATGGTGGCGCGCACCAGCCCCGCCTTGTTGCCGCAGTCGAAGCGGATGCCTTCGAAGCGATAGGCCAGCACCTTGCCCTGCTCCTTCAGCAACGCGTCGATTGCGTCGGTGAGCTGGATCTCGCCGCCGGCACCCGGCGTGGTCTGTTCCAGCAGCTGGAAGATGCGGCCGGGCAGCACGTAACGCCCGACCACGGCCAGGTTCGACGGCGCGTCGGCCGGCTTGGGTTTCTCGACCATGCTGCGGATCAGGGCACTGCGCTCGTCGACCGGCGTGGCGTCGACGATGCCGTACTTGTCGGTGTCACTGTGCGGAATTTCCTCCACCGCGATCACGCCGGCCTGCTGCGCCTCGGCGAGGTCAGCCATCTGCCGCAGCGCGCCCTTGCCGGCGGCATTCCAGATCAGGTCATCCGGCAGGATCACGCCGAACGGTTCGTCACCGACCACGGGTTTGGCGCACAACACGGCATGGCCCAGGCCAAGCGCCTCAGGCTGGGTCACGAAGATCGCCCGCACGTGCCGTGGCAAGGTGCCCTGCACCAGCGCCAGCAGCTCGGCTTTGCCTTTCTCCTGCAGCTTCGATTCCAGCTCGTAGGCCTTGTCGAAATAGTCGGCGATCGCGTGCTTGTAGCGATTGGTGACGAAGATCAGCGTATCGGCACCGGCATCGACGGCCTCGTCGACGGCGTACTGGATCAGCGGCTTGTCCAGCACCGGCAGCATTTCCTTGGCGACCACCTTGGTCGCCGGCAGGAAGCGCGTGCCGAGGCCGGCGACGGGAAACACCACTTTGCGCAGGGGCTTGCTCACTCATTGATCTCCGGGTTGGCGCGGCGGATCGACACTACGTTGTCCGGCTGTACCGTTTCGCTCCAGCGGAACGAAGGCAGCAGGCTGGATACGCAGCGGCGAAGTTCTTCCTCATCGAAAACGCTCGCTGCTTCGGCAGCCTTGTGCAGCAGCGCCTGCAGCAGTTCCCACGACACTTCGCGGTGTTGCGCCAGGAAGATCTTGGCGTGCGCGGTGGCGCTGTAGTTTTCCAGCGGGTGGAACAGTTCTTCGAACAGTTTTTCACCTGCGCGCAGGCCGGTGTACACGATCGGGATCTCGCTGCCCGGTTTCTTGCCGGCCAGGCGGATCATCTGCTCGGCCAGGTCGCGGATCTTCACCGGCTCGCCCATGTCGAGCGCGAAGATCTCGCCACCCTTGCCGATGCTCGCGGTCTGCAGGATCAGCTGGCAGGCCTCGGGAATGGTCATGAAGTAGCGCGATATTTCCGGGTGTGTCACGGTGACCGGGCCGCCGTCACGGATCTGCCGGCGGAACAGCGGCACCACCGAGCCGGCCGAATCCAGCACGTTGCCGAAGCGCACCGTCATGAAGCGGGTATCGGCGTGCGCATCGAGGTTCTGGCAATAGATCTCGGCGATGCGCTTGCTGGCGCCCATCACGCTGGTCGGGTTGACCGCCTTGTCGGTGGAGATCAGCACGAAGCACTCGACCCCGGTTTCGCAGGCCGCATCAGCCACCGTGCGCGTACCCAGCACGTTGTTGCGGAACGCTGCGCGAAGCTGCCCCTGCAGCATCGGGACATGCTTGTAGGCGGCGGCATGGAACACCACCTGCGGCTGGAGTTCCGCGAACGCCTTCCGCATGGCAGCCGGGTCGCCGCAGTTGGCGAGGATGCCATCGAGGATCAGCTCAGGGAAATGCGCGCGCAGTTCCTGGCTGATCCGGTACAGGTTGTATTCGCTCTGCTCGACCACGGCGAGCGACTGCGCGCCCAGTCGGGCGACCTGGCGGCACAGTTCCGAGCCGATCGAGCCGCCGCCGCCGGTGATCAGCACGCGCTTGCCGCTCAATGTTTCGCGGATCGCGGTCCAGTCCAGTTCCACCGTGTCGCGGCCGAGCAGGTCCTCGATCGCCACTTCCTTGATCTGGTTGAACTGGGCGCGGCCGGCCACCACGTCCTCCAGCCGCGGCACCGTCCGGTATGGCAGGTCGGTGGCGTCGCACAGCGCAACCACCTGGCGCATCTCGTTCGTCGATGCACCCGGCAGCGCAATCAACAGCATGTCGACTGCCACTTCACGGGCAACCTCGGGCAACTGCTCGAAGCGCCCCAACACCGGGTGGCCGTTGATGCTGGCGCCGCGCAGGCTGGGCCTGTCGTCGATGAAACCGACTACGGCGTAGCGGTTGTCGCGCTGCAGGTCACGCGAAAGCATCTCGCCGGCGCGATCCGCGCCGACGATCAGTACCCGCTTTGCGGTCTGGTTGTGCAGCAGGTCGTTGCGACTGTCCTTCCAGTAGCGATAGGCCAGCCGTGGGCCGCCGAGCAGCACGGCGAGCACCAGCGGATAGAGCAACAACACCGAGCGCGGCACGCCCTCCAGCCGGTTGTAGAGGAACAGCGACACGCCGATGAGCAACGAGCCGATCACCACGGCGCGCACGATATTCCACAGATCCGGCAGGCTGGCGAAACGCCAGACGCTGCGGTACAGCCCGGTCCAGCGGAAGACCAGCCCCTGAACCAGCAACACGATGGGTAATCCGAACGCGCTGAAATGGACGATCTCGTCGGGTTTCAGCGCATACCGCAGCAGCTTGGCGATCCACCAGGCGATTGCGGCCATGGCCAGGTCGTGCAGCACGACGGCAATACGCGGATGGATGAAGCCGACGAGTTTACGCAGCGACATGGGATGCCTTGGGCAGATGGCGTCGCAGGCAGCGACGTTTCAGCGCCAGCCAGGCGGCTGCCGCTCCAAGATAGACGGCTATGGTAATCGGCAGCGCCATGTGCAGATGACTCCAGGCCAACCAGGCCGCTGGTGCCGCGACCAGCAGGTTCCAGCCCATATAGGCGATGCCCGCCCGTGCATGCGTTTCCCCCCGGCGCACCAGCCACTGGTAAAGGTGTTCGCGATGGGCAGTGTACCAGCGCCGCCCGTGCCACATGCGGGTCAGCAAGGTAAGGCTGGCATCCGCCACGAAGGCGGACGACAGGATCAGTGCCGGCCACAGCAACGCGGGCTCGACGCGCCACAACATCGCGCTGAAGGCAAAGATCAGCAGGCCGACGCTGCCGCTGCCGACATCGCCCATGAAGATTCGAGCCGGTGGCCGGTTGAAGTACCAGAAACCCAACGCCGACGCCGCAAGAGCCGCCGTCGCCATGACCAGCGCAGGTTGTGCCGCCGCCCATGCCAGCACGGCCAGGCCTGCGCCGACGAAGATGGCCTGCTGCGCCAGCAGGCCATCGATGCCGTCCATGAAATTGTGCAGGTTGATGCTCCACGCGCCACCGAGCAGCAACACCGGCAGCCACCACCACGACAGGCCGGTGGCCAGCAGGCCCAGCGAAAACAGGCCGACTGCCAGCAACTGGGCACCCAGCCGCGGCAAGACCGGCAACGAGCGATGGTCATCCCACCAGCCGGCCAGCGCCACCAGAACGAGCGCGGCGAGAAGACCGGCGATCACGCTTGGGGGCCAGTCCGCCGGCGGGTTCCACAGCACGCCGGACAGACAGGCCAGCATCGCCACGACGATGCCGATGCCACCGCCACGCGGGGTCGGCAAATGATGTGAACGGCGCTGCCCGGGCTGGTCGAGCATGCCGCGCCGGTGCGCATAGCCGATCGCGCCACGCACCAGCAGCAAGGTGATCGACAAGCTGGCCAGCAACCATCCCGTGGTCAGGTACATGCTCCACTCACTCGCTGGCGACACCGTGGATCGGACGGATCGTACTCCAGCTCTTGCAGCTGGGGCATTGCCAATGATGTGCCTTGGCGCCGAAACCGCAGCGGCTGCAGCGATACATCGCCTGGCCTTCCAGCAACTTGCGGGTCAGGTCGCGCAGGATCAGGAAGTTCTCGCGCGCCTCGCCCTGGATCTTGTCCATGGTGGCGTCGATCAGGGCCATCAGCCCACGCACTGACGGCCGCTGGCGCAGTTGCGCGGTGAGAAAGTCGATCGCCGCCCGCTCGCCGTCGCGCTGCCGGTACAGGTGGGTCAGCGCCAGCACCGGCGAGACGCCGTGGTAGCGTCCGAGCATGTCGTGCAGGAAATTCTCGGCACGCTCCATCTGTTGCGAGCGGGCATAGCTGTTGAGCAGCGGCGGCAGGATATCCGGGGTGAACGCGATGTCGGCCTTGATCGCCGCCTCGTAGGCCGTCACTGCTTCGGCATGCTGGCCATCCTCGGACAGCAGGCGACCGGTCAACATGAAGGCACGCACGCATTCGGGCTGGCACTCGAACGCCTGGCGCAGGTAGTCGCGCGCCTCGGCGCGGGCACCATGCTGGCGCGAGCGGTCGGCCAGCTCGCAGTAGAACTGGGCGATCATCGGCGCCTCGTCCTCGCCGGTCATCACCTCCAGCCGCCGCGCGTGCTCGATCGCCTTGTGCCAGTCGCGCTCGTGCTGGTAGATCGCGATAAGGTGGCGCAGCGCCGACGGTGCGTGCGCGTCCATCGCCACCAAGTCGGAGAACAGCGCCTCGGCGCGATCCAGCAGGCCGGCGCGCATGTAATCCTCGCCCAGCTCCAGCAGGGCTACCGTTTTCATCGCGTCGGTCAGGCCCGGTCGCGAGACCAGATGCTGGTGCAGCCGGATCGCCCGGTCCACCTCGCCGCGGCGACGGAACAGGTTGCCCAGTGCCAGGTGGGTCTCGACCGTGTCGCGGTTGTATTCGGCCAGCTTGAGGAAGACCTCGATCGCCTTGTCCTGCTCCTCGTTGAGCAGGTAGTTCAGACCGCGGAAGTAGTCCGAGGACAGCTCACTGACTTCGGCGCCGGAGCGGCGCGCACCGGCCTGGCGGGAGGCCCACCATCCCAGCACGAATGCAGCCGGCACCAGCGGAACCAGCACATACAGGAGATTCATGGCCTGGCCGACAGCTTCTTGTCCGCGCGCGGTTGCCGGCGGCGCTGGCGCATGCTCACGCCCAGCCACGCGGTGAGCCCGCCCAGCAGCCAGCCGATCACCAGTGCGCCGAGCAGGGCGGCTCCCTTGGGCAGTTGCAGCCGGACGAACGCGAAGTCGTAGCCGACCAGGTCGGCATTGAGCGCGCCCAGCACGACGCCGGCGGCGATGAAGATCACGAGGATGATGATGGCGAGCAGTCGCATGGCCGAGACTTTACCCGATTGCTCGTGACAGGCACAGGCTGCATGGATCATGCATGCGGCGACGATTCATGGCGGGCCCGCGGCCGCTGCGGATCGCGCGCAACAAAAAGGCAGGACCGACTCGCGTCGCCTGCCTTCGATCAGTTTTCCTGCGTGGTGGCCGGGATATCAGGCAGTCTCCTGCTCCAGATCCTGGTTGACGCGCTCGCGCAATTCCTTGCCCGGCTTGAAGTGCGGAACGTGCTTGCCGGGCAGCGCCACGGCTTCGCCCGTCTTGGGGTTGCGCCCCATGCGCGGCGGCCGGAAATGCAGCGCGAAGCTGCCAAAACCACGTACTTCGATGCGTTCGCCGTGAGCCAGGGCATGGCTCATCTGCTCGATGACACTCTTGACGGCCATCTCGACATCCGCGAATGCAAGATGGGTCTGGCGCCTGGCGAGCGCCTCGATCAATTCGGATTTAGTCATGGGCCCCAATGTCCGTGACATGAAACAACGGGGCGACGGCGTTGGCCGCCGCCCCGCGTCAGGCTGGTATCGACGATCAGTCGGCCTTGTTGAACTGCTCCTTGAGCAGCGCACCAAGCTTGGTCGTGCCGCTGGCCGCGGACGAGTAATCCACCGACGTATCGGGCGCGTCTTCCTCGTCCTTGGCGCGGATCGAGAGCGCCAGCTGGCGACCCTTGCGATCCATGCCGGTGAACTTGGCCTCGACCTTGTCGCCCACCTTCAGGTGCTGGGTGGCGTCGTCGATGCGCTCCTTGGCGATGTCGTTGGCGCGCAGGTAACCCTCCACGCCCTCGCCCAGGTCGATCACGGCGCCCTTCGCATCGACTTCCTTGACGGTGCCGTTGACGATGCTGCCGCGCGGATTCGCCGCCATGAATTGGCCGAACGGATCCTGCTCCATCTGCTTGATGCCGAGGCTGATGCGCTCGCGCTCCGGGTCCACCGCCAGCACCACGGCCTCGATCTCGTCGCCCTTCTTGAAGTTGCGCACGAGGTCTTCGCCGGACATCTGCCAGGAGATATCGGACAGGTGCACCAGGCCGTCGATGCCGCCGTCCAGGCCGATGAACACGCCGAAGTCGGTGATCGACTTGATCTGGCCGGAAACCTTGTCGCCCTTCTTGTGCATGGCGGCGAACGCTTCCCACGGGTTGGAACGCGTCTGCTTGATGCCCAGCGAGATGCGGCGACGCTCTTCATCCACGTCCAGCACCATCACTTCGGTCTCGTCGCCGACCTGCACTACCTTGGCCGGGTTGACGTTCTTGTTGGTCCAGTCCATCTCGGACACGTGCACCAGGCCTTCCACGCCCGGCTCGATCTCGACGAAGCAGCCGTAGTCGGTGACGTTGGAGACCTTGCCGAACAGGCGGCTGCCGACCGGGTAGCGGCGGGCGATGGCGACCCACGGGTCGTCGCCCAGCTGCTTCAGGCCCAGCGAAACGCGGTTGCGCTCCTTGTCGTACTTCAGCACGCGCACGTCCAGCTCGTCGCCGACGTTGACGACTTCGGACGGATGGCGCACGCGCTTCCACGCCATGTCGGTGATGTGCAGCAGGCCGTCGATGCCGCCCAGATCCACGAACGCGCCGTAGTCGGTGAGGTTCTTGACCGTACCCTTGACCACCGCGCCCTCGGTCAGGCGCTCCAGCAGCTTCTCGCGCTCCTCGGAGAACTCGGTCTCGACGACGGCACGGCGGCTGACCACCACGTTGTTGCGCTTGCGGTCGAGCTTGATGATCTTGAACTCGAGTTCCTTGCCCTCGAGGTAGGTCGGCTCGCGCACCGGGCGCACGTCGACCAGCGAGCCCGGCAGAAACGCGCGGACATCCTTGATGTCGACGGTGAAGCCGCCCTTGACCTTGCCGGAGATCATGCCCTTGATGGTCTCTTCCTTGTCGAACGCCTGCTCCAGGTCGTCCCACACCATCGAGCGCTTGGCTTTCTCGCGCGACAGCTTGGTCTCGCCGAAACCGTCTTCCAGGGCTTCGAGGGCTACCTTCACCTCGTCGCCAACCTGCACCTCCAGCACGCCGTCCTCGCTCTTGAACTGCTCGATCGGGACGATGCCTTCGCTCTTCAGGCCTGCATTGATCACGACGACGTCGTTGCGGATTTCCACGACGATGCCGGTGACGATGGCGCCGGGCTTCAGCTTGGAGATGGCCTGCTGGCTCTGTTCAAACAGTTCGGCAAAACTTTCAGTCATGTTGATTCCATAGTGGGAAAAGACCTTGGGCCATGCACGTGGTTGGGTGCGCGCACAAACTTGCCGGTCCACCGGTTGGGGGTGTTTCGGGTGGTTCCTTCCGAACCGACCGTCAGCACCGTTGGTCAAAACCCCCTGCCACGGCAGGGGCACAGAAACCGCCGCGCGATCCAGTCAGGACCGCACGACGGCCAATACTTTCGCGACGACCTCGTCGATACCCATCCCGGTGGTATCCACCAGCACGGCATCTTCAGCAGGCTTGAGCGGTGCAACCGTGCGTGATGCATCGCGGCTGTCACGCGCTTCAATTTCTCGCTGCAGGCCGGCAAGTGTAACGCTGAGTCCCTTTTCCTTCAACTGCTTATAGCGCCTTTTCGCCCGCTCGGCGGCGCTCGCGGTGAGGAAAACCTTGTACGCCGCATCCGGGAAGATCACCGTGCCCATGTCGCGCCCGTCGGCGACCAGCCCGGGCGCCTTGCGGAAGCCGAGCTGCAGCGCCACCAGGGCCTCGCGCACCGGCGGCATCGAGGCGATCGCCGAGGCCGCCGCACCGGCGGTCTCGGTGCGCAATTCGTCAGTGGCGTCGTGCCCATTGACGATCACCCGGGTCTCACCACCGTCGCTGGCCGCGCGAAAATGGATCTTGGTGCCCTGTGCGCAGCGGGTTATCGCCTCCACGTCCGACAGGTCCAGCCCGGCCATGCCGGCGGCGTAGCCCACGGCACGATACAGCGCCCCGGAATCCAGCAGCCGCCAGCCCAGCCGCTCGGCCACCAGCGCGCTGATGGTGCCCTTGCCCGACCCCGACGGCCCGTCGATCGTGAGTACGGGGACAGCGGGGGCATGGCTCATGGAAAGATCCTGACAATGATGGCGAAAGCAGCCAGTTTACCGCGTTGACCCCACCGGGGACGCGTGCTATCTAGCCCGTCTACTTGCCTGCAAGCCATGCCCGATCTGCCTTATGACCGACCTTCGCCGCGAGTTCGACCAGGCTGCCAAGGACATCCAGCGATTGGCCAGGCGCCCCGACAACGACACCTTGCTGAAGCTCTACGCGCTCTACAAGCAGGGCTCGGAGGGTGACCTCAAGCGTACCCAGCCGGGTTTCTTCGACTTCGTCGGTACCGCCAAGCACGAGGCCTGGGCGCAGCTGAACGGCGTCCCCGAAGAAGAAGCCATGCGCCGCTACATTGCGCTGGTTTACCAGTTGCTGGCCTGATCCGGGCCGCCCTACTCACGCAGCGCTTGCTTTCAAACGCCGAACACCGGCACATTCATACGATCGTTTGAGTCTCGTGGGGATCGCATGAATTATCCGAACCTGTTCGCCCCGCTCGCTCTGGGCCACGTCACCCTGCCCAACCGCATCCTGATGGGATCGATGCACACCGGGCTGGAAGACAAGGCCCGCGACTACGACAAGCTGGCCGCGTATTTCGCCGAACGCGCCCGCGGCGGCGTGGGCCTGATGGTCACCGGTGGCATCTCGCCCAGCATCGAGGGCTGGCTGAAACCGTTCGGCGGGCGCCTGACGATGCCCTGGCACAAGCCGCGCCATCGCAAGCTCACCCATGCCGTGCACGCCGAGGGCGGGCGCATCTGCCTGCAGATCCTGCACGCCGGCCGCTATGGCTATCACCCGTTGTCGGTGGCGCCGTCGAGGATCAAGTCGCCGATCACCCCGTTCACGCCGCGGGCGCTGTCCGCGCGCGGCGTGGAGCGCACCATCGGCGACTTCGTGCATTGCGCGCGGCTGGCGCAGGACGCCGGCTACGACGGCGTGGAGGTGATGGGCTCGGAAGGCTATCTGATCAACGAGTTCATCGCCGCGCGTACCAACCGGCGCAACGACGCCTGGGGCGGCGACGCGGCGCGGCGCATGCGTTTTCCGGTCGAGATCGTGCGCCGCACGCGCGAGGTGGTGGGCCGCGACTTCATCATCATCTACCGGCTGTCGATGCTCGACCTGGTTGAGGGCGGCCAGGACTGGAGCGAGATCGCCACCTTGGCCAGGGCGATCGAGGCGGCCGGCGCCAGCATCATCAACACCGGCATAGGCTGGCACGAGGCGCGCGTGCCAACCATCGTCACCAGTGTGCCGCGCGCCGGCTTCGCCTGGGTCACGCAGAAGCTCAAGGGCGAGGTATCGATTCCGCTGGTCGCCACTAACCGGATCAACATGCCGGACGTCGCCGAACGCATCCTCGCCGAAGGCGAGGCCGACATGGTCTCGATGGCGCGTCCGCTGCTGGCCGACCCGGCCTGGGCGAACAAGGCCAAGGCCGGGCGCAGCGAGCGCATCAACACCTGCATCGCCTGCAACCAGGCCTGCCTCGACCACGTGTTCCAGAACAAGCGCGCCAGCTGCCTGGTCAACCCGCGCGCCTGCCACGAGAACGAGCTGAAGGTCGAGCCAGCCAGCGTGCGCAAGCGCATCGCCGTGGTCGGCGCGGGTCCGGCCGGCATGGCCTGCGCCGCCACGCTGGGCGAGCGCGGCCATACGGTGACCCTGATCGACCAGGCCAGCGAGATCGGCGGCCAGTTCAACTACGCCAAGCAGATTCCGGGCAAGGAGGAGTTCCACGAGACGTTGCGCTATTTCCGCCACCAGTTGGACGACACGGGCGTCGAGGTCCGCCTCGGCCAGGTTGCGGATGCCGCCTCGCTGCGTGCCGGCGGCTATGACGAGGTGGTGATCGCCACCGGCATCACGCCGCGCCCGGTGAGCTTTCCCGGCAGCGACGATCCGCGCGTGCTGGGCTATCTCGACGTGCTGGCCCGGCACCGGCCGGTAGGTGCCAGGGTGGCGATCATCGGCGCCGGCGGCATCGGCTTCGACGTGGCCGAGTTCCTGGTCGAACACGCGCCCTCGCCCACCACCGACGTCGCCCGCTGGACCCGCGAATGGGGCGTGGACATGCAGTTGCGACAGCGCAGCGGCCTGCAACCGCCCCAACCGGAGGCACCGGCGCGGCAGGTCTGGCTGCTCCAGCGCAGCGAGGGTCGTCCCGGTGCGCGGCTCAACAAGACCACCGGCTGGGTGCATCGGGCCACGCTCAAGGCGAAACAGGTAACCATGCTGGGCAAAGTCGGCTACGAACGTTTCGACGACGATGGCCTGCACGTCACCGTCGACGGAAAACCGCAGACTCTGCCGGTCGATCACGTGGTGGTGTGTGCCGGCCAGGAACCGAACCGCCGGCTGGCCGACGAACTGATCGCCGCCGGCATGAAGGTGCACGTGATCGGCGGCGCCGACGTGGCCACCGAGCTGGACGCCAAGCGCGCCATCGCCCAGGGCACCCGCGTGGCCAGCGAAATCTAGGTTCAAGCATGCTGGTGCACCGACAGCGCCGCCTTCTGGCAGCGCTGTCGGTCATGGAAAGAAAAGCGCCCCGCAGGGAAGACGCATCGACATGGGTTCAGGGGGGGAGTTGAACCAGATGTCGTATTTAGCGTCGCTGCGGGGCGAGGGCCGCCGCCACTAGGGGGGAGGGGAAGTGGCGGGACGAGAGTGATTTTATGATCGACCCAATAAAGTATCTAATATATATTTAGCGCCGCATTAATTTGAAATAGCTATATGTTTGACCTTCGCCAGTTGCGCTATTTCGTGGCCGTCGCCGAGGAGCTCAGCTTCACCCGCGCCGCGCTGCGCCTGCATCTTTCCCAGCCGCCACTGTCGCAGCAGATCCAGTCGCTGGAACAGGACCTGGGCGTGCGCCTGCTGGAGCGCACCAAACGCAGCGTGGCACTGACCGAGCCGGGCCGGGTCTTCCTGGAGCAGGCGCGGCAGATCCTGGCCAAGGTCGACGAGGCGCGCAGCCAGGTGGTGGCTGCCGCCGCGGGCTACAGCGGCCAGTTGCGGCTGGCCTATACCGTCTCGGTCTCGTTCCATCCAGCCATGCCGCAAGCCCTGCTGCGCTTTGGCCAGATCGCCCCCAACGTGCGCCTGCAGCTCAGCGAGATGTACACCGAGCCGCAGTTCGCCGCCCTGCTCGCCGGCCAGATCGATGTCGGCTTTGTCCGCGACGAACCGGTACATGCGCAGGACGCCCGCGATCTGCGCATAAGTGTGATCGATCGCGAGCCCTTGCTGCTGGCGCTGCCCGCCGGGCATCCGCTGGCCGGCCGCAGCAGCCTGCGCCTGGCCGAAGTGGCCGGCGACGCGTTCGTGTCGCAACCGCGCGAACTCGCCGCCACGCTCTACGACCGGTTGGTGAAACTGGCGACGCGGGCCGGTTTCCAGCCGTCAATCACCCAGCACGCCCAGCAGATCAACGGCCTGCTGGCCCTGGTGGCGGCCGGCCTGGGGCTGGCCCTGGTGCCGGCCAGCATGCGCACCGTGCGCCTGGCCGGGGTTTGCTACGTGCCGCTGGAGGATCCTGATGCCTTTCTGCTGTTGGCCGTGGCCTGCAGGGCCGGCGACCCCTCCCCCGCCCTGCAGCAATTCCTGAGCACGGTGGCGCAAACGGTCGTCGCATCGGACTTGTGACAAAGCGTACGGCTCGCTATACTCGCGTGCTTACATTTTTTAGTCTAGTGTCAGGAGCTGGCCGTGAAGGTGCTTAACTCGTTGAAGTCCGCCAAGACGCGGCATCGCGACTGCAAGGTTGTGCGTCGTCGCGGCAAGGTGTTCGTGATCTGCAAGAGCAACCCCCGTTTCAAGGCTCGCCAGCGCTGAATCCAGTCTGTCGATGCCATGAAAAAGGCCGCGCGAGCGGCCTTTTTCATGGGCGTCCTTCCAGCTTCCGGCGGCGATGCCACCGGCGCCGGGAGAACTGCGGTCACTCGTAGCGGACGTCGATGATCTCGTAGTGCTTGACGCCGTTTGGGGCGGTGAATTCGAAGCTGTCGCCGGCGCTCTTGCCGATCAGCGCGCGGGCGATCGGCGAGGACACCGCGATCAGGCGCTGCTTGATGTCCGCCTCCAGGTCACCGACGATCTGGTAGGTCACCGTAGCGCCGGAGTCCTCGTCTTCCAGATCCACCGTGGCGCCGAATACCACGCGGTTGCCCGGATTCAGCCGGGCAATATCGATGACCTCGGCGGTCGACAGCAAGGCCTCCAGCTGGGCGATGCGACCCTCGGTAAAGCTCTGCAGCTCGCGCGCGGCGTGATACTCCGCGTTCTCCTTGAGATCGCCGTGGGCACGGGCCTCGGCAATCGCCGCGATGATGCGCGGGCGGTCGACTGACTTCAGCCGCTCCATTTCGGCACGCAGGCGCTCGGCACCGGCTTTGGTGATGGGGGGACGACTCATGCGCCGAGTTCCTTGTGCAGTTCCTGCAGGCTGTGTACTTCACCGTCGCTGTGGAAATCCAGCGAATGCACGAGTGCGCGGGCACCTGCCACCGTGGTGGAATAGGTGACGCGATGCTGCAGCGCCTCGCGCCGGATCGAGAACGAGTCGGCGATCGCCTGCTTGCCCTCGGTGGTGTTGACGATATAGACGATCTCGCCATTCTTGATCAGATCGACGATGTGCGGGCGGCCCTCGAGCACCTTGTTGATCCGCTCGCAAGCCACGCCATGTTCGGCCAGGTAGCTGGCGGTACCGGCAGTAGCCACCACGCTGAAGCCCCGCGCCACGATTTCCCTGGCTACCGGCAGCAGGCGGTCCTTGTCGCCGTCGCGCACCGAGAGGAACGCCTTGCCGACCGTCGGTGCCTTGATCCCGGCCGCTTCGTGCCCGCGCGCGAACGCCGCGCCGAAACTGCGGCCCACGCCCATCACTTCACCGGTCGAGCGCATCTCCGGCCCGAGGATCGGGTCGACATTCTGGAATTTCAGGAACGGGAAGATCGCCTCCTTCACCGAGTAGTACGCCGGGATCACCTCGCGCGTCGCACCCAGACTGACCAGCGAACGCCCGGCCATCACGCGGGCGGCGATCTTGGCCAGCGGCACGCCAGTGGCCTTGGACACGAACGGCACCGTGCGCGAGGCGCGCGGGTTCACTTCCAGGATGAATACCGTATCGCCCTGGATCGCGAACTGCGTATTCATCAGGCCGATGACCTTCAGCTCCTTCGCCATCGCGCTGACCTGGCGGCGCATTTCGTCCTGGATTTCCGCGCTCAACGAATACGGCGGCAGCGAGCAGGACGAATCGCCCGAATGCACGCCTGCCTCCTCGATGTGTTCCATGATGCCGCCGATCAGCACGGTGCCTTCGGCATCGGCGATCACGTCCACGTCGACCTCGACCGCGTGGTCGAGGAAGCGGTCCAGCAGCACCGGTGAATCGTTCGACACCTTCACCGCATCGCGGATGTAGCGCGAAAGGTCGGCGTCGTCATGCACCACTTCCATCGCACGGCCGCCAAGTACGTAGCTCGGCCGCACCACCAGCGGGTAGCCGATCTCGCGGGCCAGCGCCAGCGCCTCGTCGGCGTTGCGCGCGGTGCGGTTCGGTGGCTGCTTCAGGCCGATCTTCTCGATCATGTGCTGGAAGCGCTCGCGATCCTCGGCCAGGTCGATCGAATCCGGACTGGTGCCGATGATCGGCACGCCGGCCGCTTCCAGCGCGCGCGCCAGTTTCAGCGGAGTCTGTCCGCCGTACTGCACGATCACGCCCTTCGGCTTCTCGACGTGGACGATTTCCAGCACGTCCTCCAGCGTCAGCGGCTCGAAGTACAGGCGGTCGGAGGTGTCATAGTCGGTCGACACGGTCTCCGGATTGCAGTTGACCATGATGGTTTCATAACCATCCTCGCGCAGCGCCAGCGAGGCATGCACGCAGCAGTAGTCGAACTCGATGCCCTGACCGATCCGGTTCGGTCCGCCGCCGAGCACGATGATCTTGTCGCGACCGGTGGGCAGCGCCTCGCACTCTTCCTCGTAGGTCGAGTACATGTAGGCGGTGCTGGTGGCGAACTCGGCCGCGCAGGAATCCACCCGCTTGTACACCGGGCGCACGCCGAGCGTGTGGCGCAGATGGCGTATCGCGGCCTCGTCGGTGCTCAGCAGCTCGGCAATGCGTGCGTCGGCGAAGCCGAGCCGCTTGAGTTCGCGCAGGCGCGGTGCGTCGAGCGCGGTGATGCCCTGCCGGGTGACCTCCGCCTCGGTCAGCACGATGTCCTCGAACGCGGCGAGGAACCACGGGTCGACCCGGCTGAGGTTGAACACTTCTTCCAGCGACAGCCCGGCGCGGAACGCATCAGCCAGATGGAACACGCGATCGGGCCGCGGTTCGCGCAATTCCCGCTTGAGCACGGCCAGCCCGTCATCGGTGCCGATATCCAGGCCAGTCGGATTGAGGCCGGTCTTGCCGATCTCCAGGCCGCGCAAGGCCTTCTGCAGCGACTCGTGGAAGCTGCGCCCGATCGCCATCACTTCGCCAACCGACTTCATCTGCGTGGTCAGGCGCGCATCGGCCGTCGGGAATTTCTCGAAGGCAAAACGTGGAATCTTGGTGACCACGTAATCGATCGACGGCTCGAACGACGCCGGGGTCAGGCCGCCGGTGATGTCGTTCTTCAATTCGTCCAGCGTGTAGCCCACTGCCAGCTTGGCAGCGATCTTGGCGATCGGGAAGCCGGTCGCTTTCGAGGCGAGAGCAGACGAACGCGACACACGCGGGTTCATCTCGATCACGACCACGCGGCCGTTCTCGGCATTGATGCCGAACTGCACGTTGGAGCCGCCGGTGTCCACGCCGATCTTGCGCAGCACGGCGATGGAGGCATCGCGCAGGCGCTGGTATTCCTTGTCGGTCAGCGTCTGCGCCGGCGCCACGGTGATCGAGTCGCCGGTGTGCACGCCCATCGGATCGAGGTTCTCGATCGAGCAGACGATGATGCAGTTGTCCGCGGTGTCGCGGACCACTTCCATCTCGAATTCCTTCCAGCCCAGCACGGATTCCTCGACCAGCACCTCGCTCGTCGGCGAAAGCTCAAGGCCGCGCTTGACAATTTCCTCGAATTCTTCGCGGTTGTAGGCAATGCCGCCGCCGGAGCCGCCCAGGGTGAAGCTGGGCCGGATCACGGTGGGGAAACCGACCTTGGCCTGGGTTTCCAGCGCCTGCTCGAAGGTGCGCGCGATGGCGGCCTTCGGGCATTCCAGCCCGATCTCGGCCATGGCCACGCGGAACAGCTCGCGGTCCTCGGCCATGCGGATGGCTTCGCGCTTCGCACCGATCAGCTCGACGTTGTATTTCTCCAGCACGCCATGGTCGGCCAGGTCGAGCGCGCAGTTGAGGCCAGTCTGGCCACCCATCGTGGGCAGCACCGCGTCCGGGCGCTCCTTGGCGATGATGCGCTCCACCGTCTGCCAGTTGATCGGCTCGATGTAGACCGCGTCGGCGGTATCCGGGTCGGTCATGATCGTGGCGGGGTTGGAGTTCACCAGGATCACCCGGTAGCCCTCCTCCTTCAGCGCCTTGCATGCCTGCGCGCCGGAGTAGTCGAACTCGCAGGCCTGGCCGATCACGATCGGGCCGGCGCCGATGATGAGGATGCTCTTGATATCGGTACGCTTGGCCATTTCAGCGGGCCTCCTGCATCAGTGCAGCGAAACGTTTGAACAGATAGCCGATGTCGAGCGGACCCGGGCTCGCCTCCGGATGTCCCTGGAAGCAGAACGCCGGGCGATCGGTCAGCGCGAAACCCTGCAATGAACCGTCGAACAGCGAGGTGTGCGTGACGCGCACGTTGGCCGGCAGCGTGGCCGGATCGACCGCGAAACCATGGTTTTGCGAGGTGATCAGCACGCGGCCGTCGTCCAGATCCTTTACCGGATGGTTTGCGCCGTGATGGCCGAACTTCATCTTCAGCGTCTTGCCGCCCAGCGCCAGGCCCATCAGCTGGTGGCCGAGACAGATGCCGAACAGCGGGATCTTCGCCTCGAGGAACTGGCCGGTCGCCGCAATGGCGTAATCGCAAGCCGCCGGATCGCCGGGGCCGTTGGACAGGAACACGCCATCGGGTTTCATCGCCAGTACCTCGGCAGCGGGCGTCTGCGCCGGCACCACGGTGACCTCGCAGCCCTGCTCGGCGAGCAGGCGCAGGATGTTGAGCTTGGTGCCGAAGTCGTAGGCAACCACCTTGAAACGCATCGCGGGCTGATTGAACGTGGTGCGGTCGAGGTCATACACACCCTGGTTCCACACATACGACCGGGTGGTGCTGACCACCTTGGCCAGATCCATCCCGTTCAGGCCGGGGAACGCGCGCGCGCTGGCCAGCGCCGCCCCGGCGTCGACCTGCTCACCCGCCACGATGCAGCCAGCCAGCGCGCCCTTGTCGCGCAGGATGCGGGTCAGCCGGCGGGTGTCGATGCCGGCGATCGCCACGGTGCCGTGGCGCTTCAGGTAATCCGACAGGCTTTCGGTGCTGCGCCAGCTGCTGGCCCGGCGCGGCACGTCGCGCACGATCAGGCCAGCGGCATGCACCGCAGTGGATTCGACGTCTTCGGCATTGATGCCGGTGTTGCCGATGTGCGGATAGGTCAGCGTCACGATCTGGCGAGCGTAGGAAGGATCGGTGAGGATCTCCTGGTAGCCCGTCATCGCGGTGTTGAAAACCACCTCGCCAACGGTTTCGCCAAGGGCGCCAACGGCGTGACCGTGAAACACGCTGCCATCTTCGAGGGCCAGCAGGGCAGGAATAGGCATCAGGGTAACCGCCTTTTGGATGCAGCAAAGTCCGCAAGCCGCACGATTGCTGGCTTGTGGAGTTTGGTAGGAAAGAAAATCGGGCGGGTGGAAATGATAAGCGGCAAGGCCGTTTCTGTCCACCTTACGAAACATGAATCCGGCGATTTTCCGCACTTTTGTGCCGATCGGTCGGCGCTACACTAGGCCACATTTTGCCGGAGTCCGATGCCCCATGAGTGCTGCCGTTCTGCTCGATCCCGCCCGCCTTGATCGCCCGGATACCACGGTTCAGCACCAGCCTTTTCCGTTCATGATGGCGCATGGCCAGTTGCCGGACGAGCTGCGCGGCGACCTGGATCGGGACTTTCCGCGCTACGCCAGCGCCGGCTTCTTTCCCTACGATCCGGCCGACTGCGGCCCAAGCGTCAATGCGCTGATCGAGAACATGACCGCACCGGCGTTTGCCCGCGCCGTCGGCCAGCGTCTGGGAATCGACCATCTCGACCAGTACCCGACCCTGGTGACGCTGTGCCGCCTGCTCAACAAGCGCCACGGCACCATCCATACCGACAGCAAGTCCAAGGTGGTCACCGCTCTGATCTACCTGAATCCGCAGTGGCCGGACACCAGCGACGGCTGCCTGCGTTTCCTGCACAGGATCGACGACATCGACAGTGTCGTGGTGCCGGAACTGGCGCCGCTCTACGGCGAGTTCGCCGTGTTCAAGCGCTGCGAAAACTCCTTTCACGGCCACCTGCCCTACGAGGGCGAGCGGCGGGTGATCCAGGTGGCCTGGCTGACCAGCGAAGAAGAGAAGCGGCGCAAGACGAAGCGCGGCAAGTTCTCGCGCGCGTTCAAGAAACTGTTCGGCCGCCTGGATACCCAACTTGGCGCCGGGCGCGACCGCAACGCCTCGCACCCCGACTGAAGCGACGGACCGCTGGTGAAGCCGGCCGCGCCGGCTTCGTGCCTCTGCCGATCCGTCTCGTCGCACCCGGACTTGTCGGTCGACCGGCTGCACGCCACGCGCCGCTGCCGGCGCGCGACCTGACAGGGATGGCTCAAGGCAACGTGGCGATCACGTCGTCCAGCTGCCACTGGCCAGCTGGCCGGTCCGCCAGCCGATGCGCCGCGTGCAGGGCGCCGCGCGCGAAGATCAGGCGGTCGGTGGCGCGATGCGCCAGCTCCAGTCGCTCGCCCTGCCCGATCAGCATGGCGGTGTGCTCGCCCACGATGTCGCCGCCGCGCACCACGGCAAAGCCGATGCTGCCTTCGATCCGTTCGCCGGTGCGACCTTCCCGGCTGTAGACCGCTGCCGCGTCCAGCGTAGTGTGACGTGCCACCGCTGCCGCCTGGCCGAGCGCCAGTGCGGTGCCGGACGGCGCGTCCTGCTTGCGGCCGTGATGCGCCTCGACGATTTCCAGATCCCAGTCCGGCAGCGCCGCTGCCGCCTCGCGCAGCAGGCGCGTCAACACCGCCACGCCGAGACTGAAGTTGGCGGCGCGCAGGATCGCGATGCGCCGGGATGCATCGGCCAGACGTGCTTCGAGCGCAGCGTCGACGCCGGTGGTGCCGCTGACCAGTGCCGTGCCGTGTGCCAGGCAGTGATCGAGCGCCAGCGCCAGCGCGGCCGGACTGCTGAAGTCAATGATGACGTCGATCGGCGGCGCCTGCGTCCAGTCATGCGCATATCGCAAGGCAGCCGCCGCGAAACCCGGCACGGGCTGGCTGTCATGGATCGAACCGGGCGACACCACCGCGTGCACCAGTTCGAAACGGGCGTCCTCACCGAGCAGGTCGAGCAGCGCACGCCCCATGCGGCCGGAAGCGCCGCTAAGGGCAACACGAAGGGGGCGGGTCATCAGCAGCGCACTCCAAGGATCGGGCCGTACATGCTAACCGTGTGACGGGATTTACGCGGTGACCTTGGACCAGAATTTCTTCACGCCGTCGACCCAGCCCTTGGCGCGTGGTGTGTGCTTGCCCGCGTCACTGCCGTCGAAAGTGGCTTCCAGTGATTCCAGCAACTCGCGCTGCTGCTTGGTCAATCGCACCGGCGTCTCCACCACCACGCGGCAGATCAGGTCGCCGTGACGGCTGCTGCGCACCGACTTGACACCACGTCCGCGCAGGCGGAACTGGGTACCGGTCTGGGTTTCCGGTGGGATGCTGACCGGCACTTCGCCTTCCAGCGTGGGCACCGGCAATTCGGCGCCCAGCGCCGCCTGTGAGAAACGGATCGGCAGTTCGCAATACAGGTCGTTGCCGTCGCGCTGGAAAATGTCGTGTTCGCGCACGCGCACCTCCACATACAGGTCGCCGGCCGGCGCACCGGCCGGGCCGGCTTCGCCCTGCCCGCTCAGGCGAATGCGATCGCCATTGTCGACGCCCTCGGGGATCTGCACTGACAGCGTGCGGGTTTCTTCCAGGCGGCCTTCGCCATGGCATTTCCTGCACGGCTTCTCGATCGCCTGGCCGCTGCCGCCACAGTGCGGGCAGGCCTGCTGGATCGAGAAGATGCCGTTCTGCATGCGCACCTGGCCATGGCCGTTGCAGGTCTTGCACTTGCTGACCTTGCCGTCCTCCGAGCCGCTGCCGTTGCAATGCTGGCAGTTGACCTGGGTCGGCACTTCGATCTGCCGGCTGATGCCGAACACAGCCTCTTCCAGGTTCAGCTCGATGATGTAGCGCAGGTCGGCGCCGCGGCGCGGGCGGCCACGCCCGCCGCCGTTGCGGCCGAAGATGTCACCGAAGATGTCGCCGAAGATGTCGCCCATGTCGCCGAACCCGGCGCCACCGCGACCGCCCATGCCGTTTTCGAAGGCAGCGTGGCCGTGCTGGTCATACATCGCGCGCTTCGAAGTGTCGGACAGGATTTCATAGGCCTCCTTGGCCTCCTTGAACTTGTCCTGCGCGGAAGGATCGTCCGGGCAGCGGTCCGGATGGTATTTCATCGCCAGTCGGCGGAAGGCCTTCTTCAGTTCGGCTTCGCTGACGCTGCGCTCGACGCCCAGCACCTCGTAGTAGTCACGCTTGCTCATTCATCCATCCACACTGCTGTCATCACCGGCCGGCAAAGTCGTAGGTTCCACATGCCCAATCAACAGACAGCCCGTGCCGGGGTTTCCCGGCACGGGCTGGTTCATCGGCCGTGCCGACAATGCTTGCCGATTACTTCTTGTCGTCCTTCACTTCGGTGAACTCGGCGTCGACCACGTCGTCGGGCTGGGCCGAGCCGCCCGGTGCGGATTGTGCACCGGCATCGGCCGCGCCACCACCCTGCGCAGCGGCGTGCAGCGCCTGCGCCACCTGCTCCAGCTTCTCGACCTTGGCCTCGATCGCGGCCTTGTCGTCACCGTCCTTGACCTTCTCCAGGTCGGACAACGCGCCCTCGATGCTGCTGAGCTGGTCGGCCGGCACCTTGCCGCCGTGCTCCTTCAGCGCGCTGCGGGTGGCGTGCACCAGCTGGTCCGCCTTGTTGCGGGTGGCGACCAGTTCGTGGAACTTCTTGTCCTCTTCCTTGTTCGCCTCGGCGTCGGCGACCATCCGCGCGATCTCTTCCTCGGACAGGCCCGAACCGGCCTTGATCTCGATCTTCTGTTCCTTGCCAGTCTTCTTGTCCTTGGCCGACACGTGCAGGATGCCGTTCGCGTCGATGTCGAAGGTGACCTCAATCTGCGGCATGCCACGCGGCGCAGGGTCGATGCCCTGCAGGTCGAACTTGCCCAGCGACTTGTTCGCGCTGGCTCGCTCGCGCTCACCCTGCAGCACGTGCACGGTCACTGCGGTCTGGTTGTCGTCGGCGGTGGAGAAGGTCTGCGACGCCTTGGTCGGCACCGTGGTGTTCTTCTCGATCAGCTTGGTCATCACGCCACCCATCGTCTCGATGCCCAGCGACAGCGGGGTGACGTCGAGCAGCAGCACGTCCTTGACCGAACCCCCCAGCACGCCGCCCTGGATCGCCGCGCCCACGGCGACGGCCTCGTCCGGGTTGACGTCCTTGCGCGGTTCCTTGCCGAAGAAGTCCTTCACCGCTTCCTGCACCTTCGGCATGCGGGTCTGGCCGCCGACCAGGATCACGTCGTCGATGTCGGCCACGCGCAGGCCGGCGTCGTTCAGCGCGGTGCGGCACGGCTCGATGGTGCGCTTGACCAGGTCTTCCACCAGCGCCTCGAGCTTGGCCCGGGTCAGCTTGATGTTCAGATGCTTCGGGCCGGACGCGTCGGCCGTCACGTACGGCAGGTTCACGTCGGTCTGGTGGTTGGAGGACAGCTCGATCTTGGCGCGCTCGGCGGCGTCCTTCAGGCGCTGCAGCGCGAGCGGGTCCTTGCGCAGGTCGATGCCCTGCTCCTTCTGGAATTCCTCGACCAGGTAGTCGATGACGCGCATGTCGAAGTCTTCGCCGCCGAGGAAGGTGTCGCCGTTGGTGGCCAGCACTTCGAACTGCTTCTCGCCGTCGACCTCGGCGATCTCGATGATCGACACGTCGAAGGTGCCGCCGCCAAGGTCGTACACCGCGATCTTGCGATCGCCGCCCTTCTTGTCCAGGCCATAGGCCAGCGCGGCCGCGGTCGGTTCGTTGATGATGCGCTTCACGTCGAGGCCGGCGATCTTGCCGGCGTCCTTGGTCGCCTGGCGCTGGCTGTCGTTGAAGTACGCCGGCACGGTGATCACCGCCTCGGTGATCGTCTCGCCGAGATAATCCTCGGCAGTCTTCTTCATCTTCATCAGCACTTTCGCGGCGATTTCCTGCGGCGCCATCTTCTTGCCGTCGGAGGTCTGCACCCAGGCGTCGCCGTTGTCATGCGCAATGATGCCGTAGGGCACGATGTGCAGGTCTTTCTGCACTTCCTTGTCGGTGAACTTGCGGCCGATCAGGCGCTTCACCGCGTAGAAGGTGTTCTTCGGGTTGGTCACGCTCTGGCGCTTGGCCGAGGCACCCACCAGCACCTCGCCGTCCTTGGTGAAGGCGACGATGGAGGGCGTGGTGCGATCGCCTTCCGAGTTCTCGATGACCTTGGTCGTGCTGCCGTCCATCACGGACACGCAGGAGTTGGTCGTGCCCAGGTCGATGCCGATGATCTTGCCCATGTGATTGCTCTCCGAATTTTGCTTGCGGCCCCCGCGGCCGCGATGGTTTCCAGATGGGGGTCTGCCTTGGCGATTCAATGCCGGCAAGGCCCCGGATGCGATTTCGTGCTGTTCGCCGTCGCGCCGTTCAGGCGGGCGCCGGCATCGGTGCCACTCAATCCTTTGCCACCGCGACCAGCGCGGGGCGCAGCAGGCGATCGTTCAGTACATAGCCCTTCTGTAGCACGCTGACCACGGTGCCTGGCGCCTGGCCTGGCGCCTCGACCATGCTCACCGCGTGGTGACGTTCCGGATCGAGCGGCTGGCCCAGCGGATCGACCTGCGCCATGCCGTGGTTCTCGGCCACTTTCAGCAGCGCCTTCAGGGTCAGGCCGAGGCCTTCGCGCATCGAGGCGACGTCGCCGCCCTCCACGGCCAGGCCGCTTTCCAGGCCGTCGTAGACCGGCAGCAGTTCGCTCAGCAGTTTTTCGTTGGCGAAACGGCGGGCCTGTTCCAGGTCGCGATGCAGCCGACGACGCTGGTTTTCGAGTTCGGCCTTTTCGCGCAGCACGGTCTCGCGCAACTCGGCGTTGCTTGCCTCCAGCCCGGCCACGCGCGCCTGCAGGGTTTCCAGCTCCGTGGTCGACGATTCACCCGGCTGGCCCTGGACTGGCGTATCGCCAGGCGACTGCGGATCGTTGTTCTGCATGCTCACTCCAAAAACAGTTGTCATGGCCAGCATGCATGCCGGCCGCCCTGGAAAAATTCGCGAGAAACCCGCTCCCGCTGCGGTTATAGGGTCGTGGCGGCGCGATTCAAGGCGTCGCTGAGCAATCCGGCGGTGGCCTGCACCACCGGGATCACCCGCTCGTAGGCCATCCGGGTCGGGCCGATCACGCCGACCGCGCCCAGCACGCGTCCCTGCGCGCCGTAGCTGGCGGTCACCACGCTGCAGCCGTCGAGGGCAGTGAAGCCCGACTCCTCGCCGATGAACAGCCGTACGCCCGGCGCCCGGGCGCAGACTTCCATCAGCTGCAGCAACTCGTTCTTCTGCTGGAATGCCTCGAACAGCTCGCGCAGGCGTTGCATGTCGGCCAGTTCGGAATAGCCCATCAGGTTGGTCTGGCCACTGACCAGCACATCCGGACCGCTCGGGCCACTTGCCGGCGGCGCGAACGAGGCGGTGGCCAGTTCCACCGTGCTGGCCAGCAACTGGTTCAACTCGCTGCCGGCCTTGCGCACTTCGGCCAGCAGGTGCGCGCGGATATCGTCCACGCGCAGACCGGCGAAGTGGCTATTCAGATAGTTCGCCGCCTGCTCCAGCTCGCGGCCGTCGAGCGGCCGGGCCAGTTGCACGATGCGGTTCTGCACCTGGTTGTCGCTGAACACCAGGATCACCAGCACCCGCGCACCCGGCAACGCCACGAAGTCGATGTGCCGCAGCGGGAAATCGGCCTGGCGCGGCACCGTGACCACGCCGGCGAAATGGGTCATCGCCGACAGCAGGGTGGAGACATTGCCGAGCAGGTCACGCGTGGTGGTCGGGCCCGGCGGCAGCTCGCGCTGCAGGCGGGCCATGTCCGCGTGCGGCAGCGGCTGCAGTTCGATCAGGCTGTCGACGAACAGGCGCAGGCCACGCGGCGTGGGCACCCGCCCCGCCGAGGTGTGCGGCGAAGCGACCAGGCCGGCATCCTCGAGGTCGGCCATGATGTTGCGGATCGTCGCCGGGCTCACGTCCAGGCCGGACGAACGCGACAGCGTGCGCGAGCCGACTGGCTCACCGTCGACCAGGTACTGGGCGATCAGCGTGCGCAGCAGGCGGCGTGCGCGTGCGTCGAGGTCGTGGCCATGCGGGTTGATCATGCGTCTGTAGCGGTCCTTGAGACTCGACAGAAATAAGGTCTGCGCGCGCAGCTTGCAAGTGGAATGATGTCTTGCGCTACCGGGCTGCCGCTACAATCCCGTCACTCCATCAGCAGCCTGCCCATGCTCACTTCGCTCTACGTCCGCCACTTTGCCGTCGTCGAAGCCGCCGAGGTTGTCTTCGGCCCGGGCCTGACCGTGGTCAGCGGCGAAACCGGCGCCGGTAAATCGCTGCTGGTCGATGCGCTGATGCTGCTGGCCGGCGCCCGTGCCGACAGCGGCATGGTACGCGCCGGCAGCGATCGCGCCGAACTGGCGGCCGAGTTCGACCTGGCCGAGCTGCCCGCCGCGCGCGACTGGCTGCAGCGCGAAGAGCTGGACGAGGACGGCGGCTGCCAGCTGCGTCGGGTGATCCGCGCCGAGGGCAGCTCCAGGGCCTGGATCAACGGCCGCCCCGCGAACGCCCGCCAGCTCGGTGAACTGGCCGCGCTGCTGGTCGAGATCCACGGCCAGCACGAGCATCAGGCGCTGTTGTCGCGCTCGCACCAGCTGACCCTGCTCGATGCCTACGCCGGTCACGACGAGCTGCTGGCGCAGGTGCGCGACAGCGCCGTGCAATGGCGCGAGCTGGGCGCGCGCATGCGCAAGCTCAGCGGTGGCGACGACCGCGACCAGCGCATCGAACTGCTGCGCCATGAAATCGGCGAGCTGGAAAAATGGGTGCTGCCCGCCGCCGAACTGGCCGAACTGGAAGCGAACCACAAGCGCCTCGCCAACGCCGGTCGGCTGGCCGAAGGTAGCGCCGGCGTGGTCGAGCTGCTCGACGGCGACGGCGAATTCGCGTTGCGCCGCGCACTCGGCCGGGCGCACGCCGAGCTTGGCAAGCTGGCCGCCCTCGACGACAAGCTGAACCCGCTGCTGGAACTGCTCGACAATGCCGGCATCCAGCTCGGCGAAGCCGCCGACGGCCTGGCGCGCTACGCGCAGGACGTCGACCTTGACCCGGAGCGCTTCACCGAGGTCGACAATCACCTGGCCCGCCTGCACGAGCTGTCGCGCCGGCATCGGCTGCCGGTGGCCGAACTGCACGACCGGCTTGCCACCCAGCAGGCCGAACTGGCCGAGCTCGAAGGGGCCGGCGACGCACTGGAGCAACTGGCGGCACAGCGCCAGCGCCTCCAGGATGATTACACCAACGCGGCGGGCAGGCTCAGCGAGGCACGCGCGACGGCCGCCATCCGGCTCGGCGACGAGGTCAGTGTGCTGATGACGGAACTGGGCATGGCTGGCGGCTTGTTGCGCGTCGAACTGGAGCCGGTCGGTGGCGACGAGCCGGACCCGCAAGGCGGGGAGCGCTGCGAGTTGCTGGTCAGCGCCAATCCCGGTCAGCCACCGCGGCCGCTGCGCAAGGTTGCCTCCGGTGGCGAGCTGGCGCGCATCAGCCTGGCGATCGAGGTGGCCACCCTGGGCAAGGACACCATCGGCAGCATGATCTTCGACGAGGTCGACACCGGCATCGGCGGCGCGGTCGCCGAAGTGGTCGGGCAGAAACTGCGTGCGCTGGGCACCCAGCGCCAGGTGCTGTGCGTCACCCACCTGCCGCAAGTGGCCGCCCAGGGCCATGCGCACCTCAAGGTCAGCAAGCACAGCGACGGCGAGGCCACCCATACGCAGATCGAAAGGCTCGATGCCGCCGGTCGCCGCGATGAACTGGCGCGCATGCTCGGCGGAGTCGAGATCACCCGCGAGACGCGGGCCCACGCGAAGCAGATGCTGGAGCGGGCGCAGACTGCCTGATGCGCGGCGATCCGGTCACCCGGCCGGCGACAGCATCCCGCGTTCGCTCGCCATCCGGTACAGGTCCAGTTCCGAGCCGGCACCCAGCTTGCCCATCAGGCTCGCGCGATGGATATAGACCGTCTTCTGGCCGATCCCCAGCTCCGCCGCCACCTGTTTCGGCGCGCGACCACCGGCCAGCAGCAGGAACACATCGCGTTCACGTGCGGTCAGCCGGTTGATCGGATCCAGCGCCGCATCCGGCTGCTCGGCCCGGCGCTGGCGCAGGTCCGAGCTGAGAAAACACTCGCCCTGCATCACCGCACGCAGGCCGGCCACCAGTTCCTCCGGCGCCACACCCTTGCTGACGTAACCGCTGGCGCCGCGGCGCAGTGCCTCGGACACGTACGGTTCGCCATCATGCATGCTCAACACCACGACGCGGGTTTGCGCATGGACGCTGAGCAGGTGTTCGATCAGCGGCAAGCCACTGCCATCGGGCAGGGACAGGTCCAGCGCCACCAGGTCGGGGCGCCAGTGGCCTACCGCCTCGACCGCATCATCGGCGCTGCGGCATTCGGCCACCACATCGAGATCGGACTCCATCTCGATCAGCCGCTTGAAACCCTCGCGAACGATGGCATGGTCATCGACCAGAACGATGCTGTACATCCCGCTACTTTACACAGTGATTTCACTGTTATGTACATCCGGCTTGCCGGCGGCCAGGCCGGCCACCGCGACGCAGTGCACATGTAACATCCACGCATGCGCCTGAAACCCTTACGCCTGCCCGATTCCGGCCCCCTGCTCGCCGCCGGCTACCTGATGCTGTGGCTGCTGCTGTGGCTGACGGTACAACCGTACTGGATGCTGCCCTACGGCCTGCGTTTCGGCGCCCTGCTGCTCACCCCGGTCCGCTACTGGGGCTGGCTGCTGGGGGCCGAACTGGCCGCCACCGCCGGCATCAGCCTGGCCCATGGCCTGCCGCTGGGCTGGGTCGGCTTTGCCATCGACGAACTGCCGGAGCCGCTGGTGATGGCCGCCGGCCTGTGGCTGCTGCGGCGCTTCAACCTGCACCCCAGCCTGCACAGTCCGCAGGAGGTGACCCGCCTGCTGCTGTCGGTAGTGCTGGTGGTGACCGCGACCACCGCCGTCGATGCGGCCTTGCTGGCGCTGGTCCACACGCCGGGCTCGCCGGAACTGATCATCCGCGTACTCGGCGAGGAACTGCTCAGCCACTACCTGGGCATCCTGCTGATCGTGCCGTTGATGATCATGCTGCTGCGTACCCGGATCGAGCAACGCGCGCTGGCCAGCCTGTTCATGGACGGGCTGCTGGTGATGCTGCCTTCCATGACGATCCTGCTGGTACTGTCCGAACAGGCCGCCCCCCAGCCGCAATTCGCCCGCGTGCTGTCGCTGGCACCGGTGCTGTTCTTCGCGTTTCGTCACGGCTGGCGCGGCGCCAGCCTGGCCATGCTCATCACCAGCCTCGGCATGACCCTGGTTGACCAGCACCTGGGGCATGCCCCTTCGAACGCCGCGACCTACCTGTTCCTGGCCGTGGCCGGGACCGGCGCGCTGATGCTGGGCTCGGCCACCGATGCATTGCGGCGAAGCAGCGAGCGGGTCGCCGAACAGAACGTCTACCTGGGTGCAGTCAACCGCCGGCTGGACCAGTTGGCCCGTCAACTGCGCGACGCAGCCCGTGGCAACCTGCAGGCGGACGAGAACCAGCGCCGGCATCTGGCCGCCGAGCTGCACGACGAACTGGGCCAGAACATCACCGCGATCCAGACCCACGTGAAACTGGCCCAGACGCGCCTGTACCAGGCCGGCATGGAGGACATCAGCACCTCGATCAATGCCATTCTGGCGCATATGCGGCGCGCCTTGCACCGCCTGCTGGATGACCTGCGCCCGGCCGTGTTGGACGAATTCGGGTTGCTGCGCGCCCTCGATGAAGGTCCGATCCGCGACTTGCTGAACGCCGCCGGGATGACTTATCACACCGAACTGCACGGCGATCCGCGCCTGCTGGACGACGATACCCGCACCGCGATCTACCGGCTGGTGCAGGAAAGCGCGACCAATGCCGTCAAGCATGCCAAGGCCAGCGAATTCCGGTTGCGCCTGCGCATTGGCGAGCGCCAGGGCATCGCGGTGGCTCTGCTCGACCTGCGCGATGACGGTGCCGGCCTGCCCAGCCGCTTGCCCCGGGGCGGTCGCGGCCTGCAGGGCATGCGCGATCGGGTCACCTCGCTGGGTGGACAGTTTCGCCTGCGTCCCGCACCGGCCGGCGTTCACCTGCGAATTTTGCTGCGAAGCAACAGCAATTCTGCCGAAAACAGCCGGCAAAACTAGGAATTTTTCCGATACCGGAAACGTGAAGGCCTCGTTAGGATCGTTCCATCGATGTGGGGGAGCCACCATCGCAAGATGGTGGATCAGAGTCACCGTGGGGACGGGGGCTCTGAGACAACGGCAGGATGCCGTTTCGCCACTACCTGGCGAGAGTCAAAAGGCGACAGCGAGCCATTCGCGTCGCCAACCGACAGGTAGGGGAGCAGCCGCGGGTGGACAGGAGTCCTCCCCGCGGCTTTTTTATGCCCGGCTGCCTGCCCGCCTTCCGCTCCGGCTTGCGCGACTTCTCAGCCTTTGTGCGCGCGCTGCTTCGGCCGCACGTACAGCACCAGACTGTGGTCTTCGATCACGTAACCGTGCTTGGCGGCTATCTCGTGCTGCAGCCGTTCGATCTCCTCGCTGACGAACTCGATCACTTTCCCGCTGTCCACATCGATCATGTGGTCGTGATGCTTGCCGCGATCGAGTTCGTAGACAGCCTGGCCGCCTTCGAAGTTGTGCTTGACGATGATGCCTGCCGCCTCGAACTGGGTCAGCACGCGGTACACCGTGGCCAGGCCGATGTCCTCCTGGTGCGCAAGCAATTTCTTGTAGACATCTTCGGCGGTGAGATGTTGGGTACCCTCCTCGTCGAAGATTTGCAGGATGCGCATCCGCGGGTGGGTCACCTTGAGGCCAACCCTGCGCAGCTCTTTGGTTTCCTGTTCCATCACTCACCCCCGCACACGGCGTTTCCAAGCCGGTAGTGTATCATCCGACACCTTCACGATCCGGACGCAACACGCATGCAAAAGCTGATCACCCTGCTGGTTTTCGCCATGCTGGCGCTCTCCGTCGCCGGCTGCCACATCGTCTACAAACCCGACGTGCAGCAAGGCAACCTGCTCGACAAGAAAACCGTGGATCAGCTCAAGCCCGGCATGACCAAGCGCCAGGTGCTGGTACTGATGGGCACGCCCTCGGTGAGCACGCCGTTCGACCAGAGCCGCTGGGATTACGTATCGACCCTGTCGCACCGTGGCGGCGCGATGAAAGTGCGCACGTTCACCCTGACCTTCAACAACGACACGCTGGTGCGCACCGAGGGCGACTTCTTCGCGCAGGACGCCCAGCAGTTGATCAAGGACAGCAAGAAATACAACGCCGGCTACCCGGTCAACGAGACCCAGGGCGACAAGAGCACGTCGCCGGACGACAGGAAGAACGACGGCGGCTTCGGCCAAGGCGGCAACCAGGGCAGCAACGACGGTCATTGACCCCGTCGGCCCGCCCCTCCGCGGGCACGCCGGCGGCGGGCCTCCATCGGATCGAGCGTCAGCGGCCGGTAGATCTCGATCCGGTCGCCTTCCTGCACGAGCCGGTCCGGTGCCACCTTCTGCGCGAAGATGCCAAGGCGGGCCGGGTCGATCGCATCGCCCGGAAGCATGACGACAATGCCCGAGGCTGCGATCGCCTGCATCACCGTGCTGCCATCGGCCAGCGCGACCCGGCGCCGGACCGGTTGCCCCGACCCGGCGTAAACCACCTCGACGTGGATCGTGCGTTCAACCATAGACCCGCTCGGCCTCGCGGCAAAAATCGTCCACCATGCGCCCGGCCAGTCCCTGGAAACCCAGCTTCAGTGCACCGCCACCGAGCCGGCCGGCGTAGTCGAAATCCAGTGCGAACGCGACCTTGCAGCCGGCATCGCCCAGCGCGATGAAATCCCACACGCCTTCGAGGCTGCGGAACGGGCCATCGACCAGATCCATCCGCAGGCGTCGCGGCGGGTCGACTGTATTGCGCGTGGTGAAGCTCTGGTGGAACCCGGCAAACTTGAGATCCAGCCGTGCCACCAGCACATCGCCGTTGCGCTCGAGGATCTCGGCGCCGGCACACCAGGAGAAGCGCTTTGGGTATGCTTCAACCTCATTGACCAGGTCGAACATCTGCGCCGGCGAATACTTCACCAGTGCACTGCGACGAATTTCGATCACGGCAACCTCGTGGGCTTGTGCATTCATCCATGAATGCGAAGATCAAGTGAGCGTCCTTCCCTGGACGCACTCTCAACAAAAGCGTCGCTCCGATGGAGCGACGGGCAATGCGGCCGCCCAGAGGCCCGAAGTTTAGCGGACATGGCCAAGAGCAAGGACAAGGACAACAAGGGCGGCGGTACCATCGCGCTCAACAAGCGCGCGCGCTTCGAGTACCACATCGACCAGCGCTTCGAGGCTGGCGTCGCCTTGCAGGGCTGGGAGCTTAAGGCCCTGCGTGCGGGCCGGATCAACTTCGGCGACAGCTACGCGGTCGTGTTGAAGAACGAGATCTTCCTGGTCGGCGCCTCGATTCCGCCGCTGATCAGCGCCTCCACCCACGTCATCGCCGAGGATCGACGCACCCGCAAGCTGCTGCTGCATCGCAAGGAGATCGATCAGCTGGTCGGTGCGGTCGAGCGCAAGGGCTACACCCTGGTACCCACCGCGATGTACTGGAAGGGCAACAAGGTGAAGGTCGAGATCGGCCTTGCCCGCGGCAAGCAGGAACACGACAAGCGTGACACCGAAAAACAGCGCGACTGGCAGATCGAGAAACAGCGCACCATGCGTTCGCACAACCGCTCGGCGTGAAACGGCGCGTGAAGCACAAGAAAAACCCCCGGCAAGCCGGGGGTTTGATGTTGGTGGGGTGGCGTCTATTGAACTGGCCGGCAGAAGCCTTGTGTCACATAGGTTTCAAGATTCAGCCCTTTCGACATGCCCCCAAGTATGCCCCCGGTCCATGCTCGCTAGCGCTCGTCAAATTTACACATCTGCCTTCCTGAGAGGGTGGCTGGCAAGCCAGCCACCCTTGCAATCCACACAGAAATGTCAGTTAGGGTGGGCCTCTCCTGTTTTCGCGTACCAGTTGGAGGGCCGCAGCCGCTAGAGAGTCCAGCGGATGATCTGCACAATATTTCGCTACCCAAGCCTCGATGCCAGCATGATCGGCAGGAATAGCATCGTTTGACTCATAGTTCACCCCGGAAATGAAGCCATCTATCCATTGGTTGTAGACATCAGCTTGATTAGGGTCTAAGTGCTTCGCTCGACTCTGCAAAAACAAGCCACAGGAGGATGTTGCCACTCCTACTACATGGAAGGGCGCACTTTCTTTTCTGGCGAGCGCGGCCGTAGGTAGGCAAATAAACATCAGGCAGGCCACTGCCGCAAAGACTCTCATTTTCTCTCCATCATCCGTCGAGACCAGTAGGCCATTTCGCGCCTAGTTTCCGGCAGCAGAGACGCACCTAAATTGAACCTCTGCGCTGGCACACCGCACAAACGGCACCCCGTTCTTGGCGTCAGCCTCCAGCGTCTTAATTTCCTTGCCTTGCTTGGCGCAGAAGTCGTTCGCCTCACGTAATAGGGCGGCTTTGGAGCCTTCGCCGCCAGAGAAGCCGCAGCCGGCGCTTTTCTTTGTCAGGTAATAGGTATCCGGCCCGGTCTTGACAGGGCCGCCGCTAGAACAGGCAGCGAGAGCGCAGATAGCAGCCACGAACAATATCGTTTTCATGCTTCCCCCAAATCGTTTCTAAACACTAGGCTCGACCACTACTCAGCCTAGTGACTTGGTGAAGCATATGGATCTTTTGTGCCTGCCTTCCCGTTGTAGGGATTCACATTTGGCTTGCTCGACCAGTTGTCGACTTTGGTGCGATTTGGCGCTGTGCGGTAGCTTGGGGCGACGTAGGTGCCGGCCTTGGTGACGTGACCGTTGACGTGCACAGTCGAGGAGCGTGGTGCGTGATATGTCGACGCTCTATAGCTTCGTTGTCCCTTGGCAAAGACAGGCGCGCAGCAAAGTAGCGACGCGGCAAGGATGAGAATCTTCATCATTTTTGCTCCATCGTGAGGGTATGGCTATACCCGGTATCGTCGTCGGTAAGTTCAATTTCAACTTCACCACCATCGGCATTGATTGCATCAATGGTCGCTTCGTGGTCGTTGCCATCAGCGTCGTTGTGGTAGGTGATGCTTTGACCCACGCGCACTAAATTGCCATCTTCAATGGTTACCGAGTTGCCGTTCTCGTCAGTGCCGTCCCACGCAAAAACAGGCGAGGCAAAAAGCAGAGCTGCCAACATGGTTACCAATGCGACGCGGTTCATGCCACCCACCTTTCAACGGATAAAAATAGCGGCCTACAAAAATACTCAGATTTCCTACATACAAAAGTTCGACTTTGCCACTGTCCATCTTTTCCCTTCTTGATCGGTTCCTTCCTGTTCCACTGGCCCTAAATAGGGAAAGCTCATTTCGATCACGCTTGCTTGATCCTGCGCCCAAAAGATCACAACGTAGGTTGATAGTCCGTTGTAGTTGAGCGTATGGGTTGACTGGTTTAGTTCATTGCCACGAGCAATTGTCGCTTCGACTTTATAGCCGGAAGACCAGCCGTAGTTAACGGCATATTTGGCACAGACAGTTGCCCTTTCACTGGCGTGCACAGTACCCGCAAGCAGTGGCAGCGCCACTAGCGAAAGCAGCGCAATGGCTTTCATACCCGTTCCCCTACAGCAGAGTTTCCATGCCTCTTTTGAGATACTGAACCTATTGAGATGCGTCGTCCAGCCACTCCCGTTGCTGGCGCAGCGCCGCCGCCATCGCACGAAACAGGGGCCGGTGTCCGCCGTTCCATCCGTTACGGCTTGCCGCTGCTTTTCCTTGCGGCGTGCGCGGGCCGGTGGATTGCTCCCACGGCTTCCATTGCTTGATTGCTTCCGCTTGCCGCTGCCGTCGTTCCGGTGTCCAGCCGCTGCCCATGATCGTGCTCCAATAGTTCGGTTGGCTGATTGTCGATTTCCTCCGCGCGCGCGATGCCGGCGGCATGGTTGTTCACTTGTTGCGGGCCGTGCGCGATGTTGGCTTGCTTGGCGAATATCACGGGCGGGTTCTTGATCGCGGCCAGTGTCTCCAGCGTGGCGCGGCACTGGCTTTGCGCCTTCAGGGCCAGCTTCAGATAGGTTTCGGCCGCGCCGATGTACTCGCCCATGTTCACCGCGCCGCGTCGCGCCAGCTCGGCAAACATCGTGTTCAACGCGGCGGCCTGCCCGCACAGCATCGCCTCGACGCGGGACAGGTCGCCCGCCTTGATCGTGCCCGCATGCTCCTTCAATGATCCCAACAAGTCGCTTAGCGGCAACGTGCCAAAAAGTGCTTTGGAAAAGTCGGCAATGACCAGCGCAGCGGGCACGTTGGCGGCCGTTGCCAGCCCGGCTATCTGCGCCTCGCGTGTCTTATCCGGCTCCGCTGCGATGGTCAGGCTATGCGGCTTCGATGCCGTCGCTGCCGGCTTAGGCTTGGTCATGGGGATTCCTTGTCGAGTGATTGCCGCAGATATGCCGCGCCATCGGCCAGTGCATGCCCTTGCCAGCGCCGCAGGTGCCCATGCCGGCTTCCGGGTTGAGCGTGTCCGGGGCGAAGTGCCGGCAGCCCTCACAGGTCACGCATGGGCGCGGGATGTAGCCGCCCGCCTTTCGAACGAAACACCACGGACAGCCCAGCGCACGCGGCCAGCCGCCCACGACGGGCAACACCTCGGCAATGTCGGGGTTAACCCAGATCGGGCCGCACTGTTCGCAGTGGATCGCTGCGGTGTCGTCCAGTGGCACGCGTCCGGCGCGGCGGTCGGCGGTGTCGCGCAGCATGCCCAGATACGCGGCGAGCTGGCGCGCGTCCAGACCGATGCACGCGGCTAGGTCGGCGTCGCGTAGCCGGTGAACGTGCGCCGCGTCCATTCCCTCGGCAGCCGCCAGCGCCAGCAGGTGCACGCGGATCGCATGCAAAGGATCGGCAGTTTCCGCAACGCCTTCCTGTTTTTGCACCGGGACAGCCGGGGCAACCGGGACACGTTGCAGCGCAAGGGCTGGCGCTGCCCCGGCTTGTCGGGACACTGCCGGGGCAACCGGGGCAAGTCCGGCTTGTTCAAGGATCGCGGCCAGCGTCATGCAAGCACCTCCCATAGCGCCGGCACGATCCGGTAAACGCGCGTATTGCGTCCATCGGGCAAGCGTTCCTTGCGGGTCGCGCCGCCGTCGGTGTCCGTCATCAGCGCGCAGGCCTCGATCAGTGCGCGCGCCACTTGTGCCGGGTCGAAGCCCACGGCCAGCTCGCGCTTGAACGCCTCGCGTTCCACGTAATACTCCGGCCCGGCGGCTGCGCTCTTTCGATATCCGGCGCGGTTGACCGTGCGCGGCGTGCGGTCATCAGTAACCCATGGCGTGAACCTCGATTCCCCGTGGGCTTCAAGGAAGGCCCGCACCTGCGCCAACATCGCGGCCGGTTCGGCTGCCCCTTTCGTTCCTCGCCCTGTCAGCCACGCGGCGAAGCACTGACGTATGGCGCGCTCTGCCTCTTCCGGTTGCCAGCCCGTCAGTTTGTATGCGGTCGCCAGTTCACCGGCAGCGGCGATCAAGGCGAACCGATCGGCAACACGTCGCACCTGCCCGTCGGCATGGTCGCCAGCAAGATCGGTCGCCAGTGCATCGCGCATGTCGCGCAGTACGCCGCGAGCCTTGTCCGGGTCAGTCACCAGCGCCCGAAGAAAGGCCGGCAGCGCCGTCCCGTAGTGGCTGGCCGCCGCGCGTTTCAGATCATCGGCGAATACACCAGCAGCAACGCCATCGGGTACACGATCAAACAAACCCAAGCCCGCGCCAGCATCGGCCGGCAAGTCGATAACGCGCACTTCTTGACCGGCGCGAACCTTGCCGCCGCCTTGCGTCACCAGATCAGACAACCCGACTTCGCCGGTCGACAGAAACAACACGCGCCACGTTGCCGGCGGCCGTGGCGTTCCATCGCGACGGCTGCGCCCTTTGCCTTGTCCATTCGCCAGCATGTACGCCACCGCACCGGCATGCTTCGGTTCCAACTGGCCTATTTCGTCCAGGATCAGCAACAGGTCACTGTGCAATGTGGCGACGCCTTCCAACCCGTTATCTGTCTGCCGCCAGTTGCGAATGAATGACGGCGGCCCGTAGACCGATGCGGCCACCGCGCCGGCCGTGGTCTTGCCGGTCGACGATGCGCCGCGCAAGTGAACGCCTCCGCCTTCCGCATTCAACAAGCCGATGCACGGCCCCGCGAACGCGCAGCACAGCGCCAGCACCAGTCGCGAATTGCCGGCGCACGGCGCGGCAACGTGGTCGCGCCAGCCGTCCAAGCTGCCCACCTGTCCGAGTGCAACGCCATCGGGTGCAGCCGACTGCAAAATGACCGGCTCCGTTTTGGTGTCGCCGAACGTCTCGCGCGGTAACGCAAAAACATCGCCATGCCACCCCGTACGCGCGACGCATCGCGCCGTTACGTCCGGTTTCTCGCGTGCGATGTAGTCCGCCACCATGCGGCGTGCCGATGGGTGCGACGTAATCACAAGCCCCTCGCTCAGCAGCACCCCGCGCAGCTCTTCACCGCTGCCAGCAAGCATTGCCATCGGCATAGCCCAGCGATGCTCTTTGCGGTCGTTGTCAGGAAACACCAGCAGGCGGCCCCATGCGCTGCTCTGCGGGTCGCGGGTCAGCGCGGCGATGGTCAGCGGCGAACAGACCCACACCGGATCAGCCTCGCCGATGACTGCGCCCGATTCCTTGTCGGTGATGACGCCCACCCAATAGACGCCCGGCGCGCGACCGTCCGACCATGTGTGCAACAGGTCGAAATGCGCATGCGGGTGATTGTCCCGATTGCCCCGGTCGCCGTTGGCATCGCCGGGACAGCTCAAGTCGTTGTCTGGTGCGGTGTCCCGGCTGCCCCGGTTGTCCCGACTGGTTTCGACAAAGGCGCGTTTCGGTTTGCTTGTGCGCGCCTGCGCCAGCACGGCAAGGTCACGGTCTGCGCGTTCGTCCAGACTGCGGATGCTGGCGGGCAGTGGATCGGTAGCGGCCGTCATAGGAGCACCTCGCGCGCGGTGTCGATTCGATCAATGGCGAGCGTCAGCCGATCAGCGTCGGTGTCGTTCAACACAAGGCCGGCGGCAAGGTCATGCGCGGCGATGCTGATAACTTTCGCCTCCCGACCTACAACGCCAAGCGCCGCACCCCATGCCGTTTGCTTGAACGCTTGTTGCGCCGCGCGCCGGCCTTCGGGTGTTGTATCGCGGATGCGTTCGGGGAACAGGTCACCCATCTGCAAGCCGACAGCGGCCAGAATTCCCGGCGTGTCGTGACAACTGAAACAGGTCACCAGCAACGCGCCGTTGTCGCCCTCGCATACGCTCAGCTTGCGAGCCTTGCCGCCGCAGGCCGGGCACATAGCGCGCCAACCCTTGCCCGTCGTGGTAACGCCTTCCAGACGCGGCAGCAATAGCGCGGACGGCGACGCGTTGATGGCCGTATCGAACATGCTCACTTGAACAGGCCCAGCGCGAACATCAGGGACAACGCCACGATGAACACGACAACGGCGCATTCGCCGCAGGCGTCCAGCCGCTCGCTGAAGCGATACAATCGACGCCAGACAGTGCGCAACACCTTGCCGGCTCGACGTTCCCGCGTTGGGCCGGTGCTGCTTTTGGGGCGGGTCATGCTGCCACCCGTTCAATCAGCGCGCGGATATCTGCAACGCGCCACGCGGTGATGCGTTCGCCGAGCTTCACGGGCTGGGGGTATCGACCGGCTTTAACGCCTGCCCACCACGTCGAACGGCAGACTGGAAAGATGGCGGGGATGGCTGGCGCTGATTCAGTGGCGGGTTTACCGACAATCTGCGACAGGCGCAAATATCCGGTTTCGGGGAGTGCGTGCATTGCGGTCTAGCCTCGTTCGTTATGAGGTGGCTAGGATCACAACGGAATTTCCAGCGGCGAATACGCGCTGCTGCGCAGCGGCTAGCCTATGCAATGCACCGGCTAAGTAAGGTTTGGCGTATTACGTAACGCCTTCCTTGCGGCAGAAAATGACATACCTATGGCACCGCATTCCTCCTCTGCGCAACGGTCCCGGCTCGTGTATTTGCCCGATGCCCACGCTTCGCGAATACGCCCCTGCTTTTCTCGGCTCCCATCCGGCTTGCCGTGCAGCGCATCTGCTGCGTTTATTGCATTTAGATGCCGTTTTTTTTGCTCAGATGCAAAGCTTCTTAGTAAATCATTCTTCACATCGTCCACAATTCGCGCAGATTTTCCTTGTTCGAACACGAATAAAAGCAAGAACGCAAGATGGTCCGCAACCTCATCCTTTTCCTTGGTCGATGCCCATTGAAGGATGCGAGCGTAACGACGATCCATACGGCGAAAAAACCGTTCCGTCTCTGTTTCAATTTCCGTCGCTTTCGCGGACGCCGCCGCTAGCAGGCCTGATTCGATGTTTCCCAATTTCGTCAACTGCGCGCCCTCCGATTCGTCCATAAGATGCCGCGCCAGCCAGATGGCCGTCCTAGCGCGGCGTTCAACGCTTGTCGGTCAGCTTGCCTTACGCGTCATGGGAATGACGTTGCCGCCTGCCTTCAACGTGTCCAAATATTCCGCCCATGCGGTCATCATCTTGCGGCGCTCGGCTAGGTGCGCGGTGCGGTTGTACGCGCGTCCGTTCGGATCCTTTACCGCGTGCGCCAACTGATGCTCGATATAGTCAGGCCGGAAGTGCAGCACTTCGTCCAGCACCGTGCGCGCCATCGCGCGGAAGCCGTGGCCGCTCATTTCGTTGGTGGCGTAGCCCATGCGACGTAGTGCCGACAACACGGCGTTGTTGCTCATCGGCCGCTGCGGACTGCGTGCGCTGGGGAACACATAGCGCCCGCGCCCGGTCAGCGGATGCAACTCGCGCAGGATCGCCACGGCTTGCGGCGACAGCGGCACAAGGTGCGGCTCGCGCATCTTCATTTTCTCGGCGGGGATATTCCACTGCGCGCCGTCCAGATCGAACTCCGCCCACTCGGCTTGCCGCAGTTCACCCGGCCGCACGAATGCCAGCGGGGCCAGCCGCAGGGCGCACTTCGTCACCAGTGAACCGTTATAGGCATCCATCGCGCGCAGCAGTCCGCCGATGGCGTTCGGTTCAATGATGGCGGCAAGGTGCGTCTGCTTGACCGGCGGCAATGCTCCGCGCAGATCAGCGGCGGGGTTGCGCTCAGCGCGACCCGTGGCGATGGCATAGCGCAACACTTGCCCGCAGTTTTGCAGCACGCGGTGCGCAGACTCGACAGCGCCACGGTCAACAATGCGGTTGACGGTCGCCAGCAGTTCCTTTGCCGTGACGTCGGCAATCGGACGCTTGCCCAGCCACGGGAACACGTCATTCTCAAGCCGCAGCATGATCCGGCTTGCGTGCAGTTCCACCCATGTTGCCGATTGCTTCGCGTGCCACTCGCGCGCTACCACCTCAAAGCTGTTCGCCGCGCGTTCCTCGCCGGCAGCTTTCGCGGCCTTGCGCTGCTCGCCCGGATCGACGCCAGCGGCCAGCAGCTTGCGCGCCGCGTCGCGCTTGTCGCGGGCATCCTTCAGGCCAGTATCAGGGTATGCCCCCAGCGCCAGCCGCTTCTCCTTGCCCCCGTGGCGATACTTCAACCGCCAGAGCTTGCCGCCGGCTGGCGAGACCTCCAGGTACAGCCCACCACCATCGAAAAGGCGGCGCGGCTTGTCGGCTGGCTTGGCCGTGCGGATCGCCGTATCACTTAGGGGCATGGGGGCATCGCCTACGGGAAAGATGGGGCATGCCCCCGATCATGCCCCCGGCTGGGGGCAGATTGCAACGCACCTAATTGGACCGTATTGGGCACAAAAAAGGCCGGAACCTTTGCTGTTGCTAGGATTACCGGCCTTCGTTGGACTGCGTTGGAGCTTGTAATGGTGGAGGTGGCGGGAGTCGAACCCGCGTCCGAAGGCGTTAAATGCCCGGATCTACATGCTTAGCTCGCCGTTCGATCTCGTTCCGCGACAAGTACGGTGGGCAAAACGCACCGCGGAACCAGCCTGATTGATTTAGCCTAGAACCGCCAGGCGGCAGCGTTCGGCGATCTCATGATAATGACCCTACACCGACGAGCATGAGCACAAGTGGGTTCGGGGCTTACGCCTTAAGCGGCGAGAGCGTAGTTGTCGTCGTTGGCAACTATGAGTTTGCTGCTGGATTAACGAGGAAAGCTGCCCCCTCGGCATGCACCAAGTCATCTCACTACCCCCGTCGAAGCCAGGACACCCCCGGGGAAAACGATCTGACCTCGCCAGTATATGGGGCACGGATCGCGACAACAATGCCATGCGATGAACACGCGCCTAGCGGATTCGCGCTGCGCAAACATTGACCAACGTCAGGTCGAGTGTTGTTAGGCCGTTAACGCAACGTCTATACTTGGCGACTTACATGCCCTTAGTACCCGTCGCACTCGTGGGAATGATCTCGATGACTCGATTGCAATTGCTTGGCCTGGCCGTGACCGCAACCCTCTTCGCCGCCACCAGCGCACATGCTGAAGGCGACAAGGCTGCCGGCCGCAAACTGATCTACACCTGCGCTGGCTGCCATGGCGTGCCCGGCTATACCAACGCCTACCCGCAGTATCCAGTGCCGAAGATCGCCGGCCAGAACGAGCAGTACATCATCAATGCCCTGCAGGGTTACCAAACCGGTGGTCGCAAGCACCCGACCATGGATGCGCAGGCGCAGAGCCTGTCCGCCACGGATATCCAGAACATTGCCGCCTATCTTTCCAGCCTCGCCAAGTAAGTTGCCAAGGATTTCCCGCATGAAACGTGCAATTACCCTGCTTTCATTCGGCGCCATCCTGGCGTTCGCTTCCACCCAGTTGCTTGCCGCCGGCAACGCCGAGAACGGCAAGCAGAAGGCAGTCACCTGCTTCGCCTGCCATGGTACCGACGGCAATGCGGTCGATCCGCAGTACCCGCGCCTCGCCGGCCAGTACAACCTTTATCTGCAGAAGGCACTGCACGAATACAAGGTCGGCGAGCGTGACAACCCGATCATGAAGGGCATGGTGGCCACCTTGTCCGACCAGGACATCGAGGATGTCGCCACCTATTTCTCCAGCCTGCCAAGCAAGCTCGATACGCTGAAGGGCCATATCGGCGGCAGCAAGTAAGCCTGCGTCGTCATGTGGAACGCAAAGGGCCCGCCAATGCGGGCCCTTTGCTTTTGCGCTCGCGCCGCCATTCAGGCAATCGCCGATTTGCCCCCGGCCTTGCCGTAGTAGGGCTTCTCGCCGCTGGCATGGTCGGTGGCATCACGCACCGAGGTCACTTCCGGCACCCGCTCGCGCAGAGTCTTTTCCACGCCCTGCTTCAGCGTCACGTCGACCATGCCGCAACCATGACAACCACCGCCGAACTGCAGCAGCACCGCACCGCCGGCATCGATCTCCAGCAGGCTGACCCGGCCGCCGTGCGAGGCCAGCTTCGGGTTGATTTCCGCCTCCAGCACGTAGCGCACGCGCTCGATCAGGCCAGCTTCCACACCAGGCACGTGACCCTTGATCTTCGGCGCACGGATGTTGAGCTGGCCGCCGGTGGCATTCGGCTCGAAGTCGATGCTGGCCTGGTCCAGCCAGCTGGCGCTGTCGCCGTCGATATGGAAGTCGAAGCCGGCGCACTCGATCGTCCACTCCCCGCCGACCAGGTCCACCGGCTCGCAGAATTCCAGCTCGCAGTTGGCCGCCGGCGTGCCCGGCGAGGTCACCCGCAGGCGGATGCCCAGCCCGTCGATGCCTTGCTGCGAAAGAAGCCGCAGGAAATGCTGCTGCGCGCGTTCCGAGATGTCGATCATGCCTGCTCCAGGGTCGCCAGATGGTTGCCGGTGGGCCTCACCGGCGAAACAGCACCATTTTAGTCCTGTTTCGAGTTCGATGCGTGCTTTGACATTTGTGTGCGCAACTTCGACGCTTCGCATCCCCGAAGCTCTCGACCTCGACGGAGACAACAATGAACGCCAACGACCTGGCCAGCCGGCATTGCCAACCGCGCAAGGGCAAGGAACACGCACTGGATGCCGCACGGGTGGCCGAGCTGCTGCAGCAACTGCCGGGCTGGCAGCTGCGTGGCGACGACACGGCCATCGCCAAGGATTTCCGTTTCGCCGACTTCCACCACACGCTGGGCTTCATCAACGCGGTGGGCTTCATGGCCAACCAGGAAGACCATCACCCGGACCTGGAAGCCGGTTACGGCCATTGCCAGGTGTTGTGGTCGACCCACGACGTAGGCGGCCTGTCGCTGAACGATTTCATCTGCGCCGCACGGGTCGAAGCCCTGCTGGCGCGCTGATCAGAAATCGGTGCGCGACTTTTCCTGCATCCACACCAGCCGCTTGCCCTTCACCGCCAGCACGTCGAGGAAATCCTTGAGGTCGTCGGGCAGTGGCGCGGAAAAGCTGTAGGCGCGCCCATCCAGGTCGAAGCTCATGTGCGAGGCATGCAGGAACATCCGGTTCAGGCCCATCTCGCGGTAACGCTTGTTCATCTCCCGATCGCCGTACTTCGGGTCGCCGGCCAGCGGGTGGCCGATGTGCGCCGCATGCACGCGAATCTGGTGGGTACGGCCGGTACCCAGCGTGGCCTGCATCAGGCGGGCACTGGGGTACTGCTCCATTTCACGGAAGAAGGTCAGTGACGGCTTGCCGTTGTCCGCCACCCGCACCATCCGCTCGCCGCCCTGCAGCACGGATTTGAGCAGCGGTGCATTCACGTCGAACTTCGCCTTGGACGGGTGGCCAAGCATCAGGCACAGGTACTGCTTGGTGACCTCGCCGGCGCGGATCGCCGCCTGCAGGCCGGTCAGCCCCGCCCGGGTACGGGCAAATACCAGCACGCCGCTGGTGTCACGGTCGAGCCGGTGCACCAGCTCCAGATGTTCCTGTGGCCGCGCGGCGCGCAACAGTTCGATCGCACCGTGGCTGATCCCGCTGCCGCCGTGGCTGGCCACGCCGGCGGGCTTGTCGATCACCAGGAAGTGCTTGTCCTCGAAGATGATCGCGTCGGCCACCTCGGCTACCTGCCCGCCCGACGGCCCCGGCTGCTCCGGCCGCTCCGCCAGCCGGACCGGCGGAATGCGCAGCGTATCACCGTCAGCGAGACGGGTATCCGGCTTGGCCCGCTTGCCGTTCACGCGCACCTGGCCGGTGCGCAAAAGCCGGTAAATCATGCTCTTGGGCACGCCTTTGAGCAGGGTCACCAGCGCGTTGTCGATGCGCTGGCCGTCGCGCTCGGGGCCGATCTCGACTTGACGTACACCGTGAGGTGCGTCATGGGAAGTTGCCGTTTGCATTGAAAAAAACCTGCTTAAATAGGATACTCGGCGGGCGCTACATTCTGCCCGCCGAAGTCCGGACCGGGCCGGATGCCCGCCCGTAACGTCGGCGAGGATTGCTCCGATTGCCTTCGGGCGGCCGGTCGCGACTCCCTTTCATCGTAACGGTTTGGGCCGTCGTTTGTCCGATGCCATTGCGGTGTCGGGGCGGCAGGCGCAGCTGACCGAATCATCCCGACGCCGGAAACGGTGCCGTTTTATTGCCGCTTAACCGCAGCGGCGCGATCCCCGGCAGGCCGCCATTGTGGCGCCACCGTGGCACGCGACGCGCGGCCAAGCCGAGGATTACCACCATGAAACGCATGTTGATCAACGCGACTCAGCGTGAAGAGTTGCGCGTGGCCATTGTCGATGGCCAGAACCTCTACGACCTGGACATCGAAATCCCTTCGCGGGAACAGAAAAAGTCCAATATTTACAAGGGTCGAATTACCCGGGTCGAGGCTTCACTCGAAGCCTGCTTCGTCGAGTATGGCGCCGAGCGCCACGGCTTCCTGCCGCTGAAGGAAATCTCCCGCGAGTACTTCACGCCGGGCCTGGACCCGCACAAGGCGAACATCCGCGAACTGGTCAAGGAAGGCCAGGAAGTCGTCGTGCAGGTGGAAAAGGAGGAGCGCGGCAACAAGGGCGCCGCCCTGACCACGTTCATCAGCCTGGCCGGCCGCTACATGGTGCTGATGCCGAACAACCCGAAGGCCGGCGGCGTCTCGCGCCGGATCGAGGGTGAGGACCGGCAGGCGCTGAAGGAAGCGCTGGATCACGTCACGGTGCCCGACGATGTCGGCCTGATCGTGCGCACCGCCGGCCTCGGCCGCGACGCCGAAGAGCTGCAGTGGGATCTGGACTACCTGCTGACCCTGTGGAAGTCGATCTCCGAAGCGGCCAGCAAGCAGAAGGCGCCGTTCCTGATCTACCAGGAATCGAAACTGTTCATCCGTGCCCTGCGCGACTACCTGCGCAGCGACATCGGCGAGATCCTGATCGACGATGAGCCGCTGTACAACGACGCCCGCGACTTCATGCAGCAGGTGATGCCCAACGCCCTGCGCAAGCTCAAGCTGTACCGCGACGACACCCCGCTGTTCACCCGCTACCAGATCGAGACGCAGATCGAGAGCGCGTTCGACCGCCAGGTACGCCTGCCGTCGGGCGGTTCGATCGTGATCGACCAGACCGAGGCGCTGACCGCGATCGACGTCAACTCGTCCAAGGCGACCAAGGGCAGCGACATCGAGGAAACCGCGTTCAACACCAATTGCGAGGCCGCGGTGGAAATCGCCCGCCAGGCGCGCATCCGCGATGCCGGCGGCCTGCTGGTGATCGACTTCATCGACATGGACAGCCCCAGGCACCAGCGTGAAGTGGAAGATCGCCTGAAGGATGCGCTGAAGCTGGATCGCGCCCGCGTGCAGATCGGCCGCATCTCGCGCTTCGGCCTGCTCGAGATGTCGCGTCAGCGCTTGCGTCCGAGCCTCGGCGAAGCCACCCAGATCACCTGCCCGCGCTGCGAAGGCCACGGCCACATCCGCGGCGTGGAATCGCTGTCGCTGTCCACCCTGCGCCTGATCGAAGAGCACGCAATGAAGGACAACACCGGCCAGGTGCTGGTGCAGGCGCCCACCAGCGTCGCCAACTTCCTGCTCAACGAAAAGCGCGCCAGCGTGGTCGAGATCGAACTGCGCCACAAGGCACATGTGGTGATCGTCGCCGACGAGAAGCTGGAAACCCCGCACATCGAGATCCAGCGCATCCGTGAAGCGGACATGGGCGAGCACAGCAAGCCCAGCTACGAACGCCTCACTACGGTGGAAACCACCGAGTTGCCGAAGATGGGCCAGGCCCTGGGCAGCGGCGAGCAGCCCGCGGTGAGCGGTATCGTGCCCGCCAGCCCGGCGCCGGTGCGCGAGGAAATCGCCACCCCGGCCACTGTGGCGCAGCCGGCCGCACGCCATCAGCCAACCGCTGTCCCGACCGCCCATGCCGCAGCACCCGCCGGCGGCATCATCTCGCGCCTGCTGGGCTGGTTCCGCAGCGCGGAGACGGCAGCACCGGCAGCAGCGCCGAAGCGCACCGACAACGGCAACGACGGCAGCAACCGCAACCGTCGCGAGGAGCGTGGCAATCGCACTGGCACCAACACGAACGCGCCATCGTCGCGCCAGCCGCGACGCGAGGCAGCCCAGCAAGGCCAGGCAAAACCCGCCTCCCAGCAGCAGGCTCGCGGCAACCGCCAGCGCGGCAACGAGGCGCAGCCGCGCCAGGCGCAGCAACCGCAGGCCCAGACCGCCAAGGCGGAACGCCAGCCCAGGCCGGCCTCAGCCGAGAACAACCAGGCACGTGCGGAGCGCAAGCCGAATCCGCAGCAGCAGCCGAAGGTCGAACGCTCGCCCCGTGTCACCACTGACGAGCGCCCCGCCGCTGCACCGCTGGATGATGCGGCGAAGGAAGCCGAGCGTTTGCTGGTGCCGCTGGCCACATCGACGGCTCCCGAGACCACCGACGACGAAGCCGACGCCGATGGCAGCCAGTCGCGCCGCCGCCGCGGTCGTCGTGGCGGCCGCCGCCGGCGTCGTCACGACGAAGCTGCCGTGAATGGCACCGAGATCGACAGCGCGCAGGCACAGGCGCTCGATGACGAGGACCGCGACGAAGCCGCTGCAGCTGCCGCAACAGATGCCCCGGCAGCACGTAACGAGCAGTCGTCGCGTGAATCGTCGCCGGTGTCCGCCGCCACGGATGATGGCCAGGCCAGCGCCGGACCGGCTATCCCGGCGGTTCGCCAACCGGTGCCTGCCCAGCCGGTCGAGAAGCCCGCCGTCACCTCCGTTGCCGCAGCGGTCAGTGCCGCGGTGTCCGCCGCCACGGCATTCAACCTGCCCACCCTGCCGCCGATCCCCGACCAGGTGAAATCCGCAGCAGCCACTCCCGATGATCAGGACATCGTCAGGATCACCCCCACCGCCACTCCAGCACTGAAGCCGCAGACGGCCGCGGTCACGGTGGCCGATGTGGAGACCCACGCCGCAAAGGCCGATGCCACCCCGGTGGTCGTCACCACGGCCATCGCGACGCCGACGACGATCAGCCGACCGGCTGTCGACGCGGCACCCTCGGCCGTCATGACTCCGTCGATGAAGCAGCCAGTGCCAACCGCGGTGACGCCGGTAAGCCCGACGGTTGTCGCTCACATGACTCCCGCGCCGACTGCAGCATCGGTCTCGACGACGGCAACACCGCTTGCCCAGCAGGAGGCGCCCGCGGTCACCACCGACACGCCGCCTGAAACACCGGCGACAGCCGCTCCCGTAGCCACGCTGCCGCTGCCCAAGCAAGGTGATTTGCTGGCCCAGCCGATCCATCCGGCAACGCTGCTGCCATCAGCCACCGAAGAACAGCAGCCGGCATCGCCGCTGTCGCACGACGAGCCCGCTGCGCCCGACGCACACAAGGGCGACTCGCACGACTGAACCGTTGCAACAGCGTGCCACTCGATAAAAAAACCGGACTCATGGTCCGGTTTTTTTATCGCCTCCAGTCACGCAGCAGCCCGAGCCACGGCATCAGTTGCCGACATGATGATTCGGCGTATCGATCAGGCCATGCACCGTCATCAGATGAGCCAGGCTGAGCACGTGGTCCACGTGCAGCTTTTCCATCAGGCGCTGCTTGTAGGTGGACACGGTCTTGGGACTCAGGTTGAGCTGCTCGCCGATGATCGTCAGCGGCTTGCCACGCACCAGCATCATTGCCACTTCGAGCTCGCGGCTGGACAGTACGTCGAACGGCGAGGCACTACCGTCCAGGGTGGCCAGCGCAAGCTGCTGCGCGACTGCCGGGGCAAGATAACGGCGGCCACCGGCCACCTGGCGTACGGCGGACACCAGCTCGTCGGCACTGCAGCCCTTGGTCAGGTAGCCGAGCGCGCCGGCGTCGAGCAGGCGCTTGGGGAAACGTGCGTCATCGACCACCGTCACGATAACGACGTGCGTGGACAGTTTCGAGCGGCACACGCGCTCGGTGAGTTCGATCCCGCTCATGCCGGGCATGTGCACGTCGACCAGGGCAATGTCCGGCGCCAGTGTCCGGATCAGCTGCAGGCCTTCTTCGGCGCTGCCCGCTTCGCCGCCGACGCGGATGTCCGGCTGTTGCTGCAAGATCATTCGGAAGCCAGTGCGAACCAGCTCGTGATCGTCCACCAGGACCACATTGATCACTTGACGCCCTCCTTGGTTGGGCTGCATGAAATTAGGCCGCACGGTGCCCCATTGCAAGCGATTCGGCACTTGGCCCGATGCCGGTCGCAGGCAACCACTTCGACGTGATATCGACGTCGGGTCGAGTGATGCTCAGGCCGCCTGCGTATCGGCAGGATCGTCCCTGCTTTCATCGCTGTCGTTGACATAACGCGCCAACACAACCGCGGAAGTCGGCCCGGGCATTTCCACTAGGACCTGGCGCCCGAGGCGCTGATGCTCGTCACGAGCCATCTCCCGTGCAAGCTTGATCGCCACCCCCAGCTGCAGGTTGCTGAACAACGTGATCCGGCCACGACAGATACACCAATCGCCCGTAGTCGCCTGCTTCAGCGAAATCGTCACCATGGACAGCCACTCCCCGTGCCATGAGGAAATCCGGCGGCGGCACGACCGGCCGGTCATTCGCCACCCTCATCGTCTGGGCACAATGTGTCATGGCAGTAACGCCCGATATGTCGGCCGGCACCTACATACGCTGTACGGGAAGCATGCTGCGACGTCCACACAGACCACCCGGTGCCCACCATGCGACCGGCGCACTGTCGGCTTGCATGTCCTTCCTGCACACCAACCACTGCAGACAAAAAAACCGCCGATCGGCGGTTCTCTTGTCTGCAGCGACTTCGGCGACATTCACCGAAGCCATCTTAATGGTGCCCAAGAGGGGACTCGAACCCCTACGACTTGCGTCGCTACCACCTCAAGGTAGTGCGTCTACCAGTTCCGCCACCTGGGCAGGTGTGTTGCTCAGTGCTTGGCCGGCGGCTCGGTGGCTGCCGGTACTTCGCCCTTCTGGGTCGGGGCGGGAGTTGCTGCCGCCGGCTGTGCTGCCGGGACGGCATTGTTGGTTGCAGCGGGAACCGCCGACGGGACTTCCGAACCAGCCGCCGGGGCAGCCGGAGTTGCCTTGCCGGCAGCGGGCTTGTCGGCCAGCGTGGCCATCACGCCCAGGTCTTGCGTATTGGTATGCGGCGCGCCGTTGCCATGCAGGTAGATGCCCATGCCCAGGCTGAGCAGGAAGAACAGGCCCGCAAGCACGCCGGTGGCGCGGGTGAGGAACGTGGACGAACCGCGCGCGCCGAACACCGTGGCCGAAGCGCCGCCGCCAAAGCCCGAGCCGGCATCGGCGCCAGCACCGTTCTGCAGCAGGATCAGCACGATCATCGCCGCAGCAATCAGGATGTAGAACACGCTGAAAATGACGAACATAAGGTTTCTATTGAGCCTGTGGCGCCTGATGCGCCGCGGCGCAGATTCCAAGGAAGTCGGATGCAGTCAGGGAGGCCCCGCCGATCAGCCCTCCATCCACGTCCGCCTGCGCGAACAATTCAGCGGCATTGGCCGCCTTGACGCTACCGCCGTAAAGCAGTCGGGTCAGACGGGCAATCATAACATCTTCTTTTTCCAGTTGGCTACGAACGAAGGCATGCACCTGCTGCGCCTGCTCCGGGCTGGCGGTATGACCGGTGCCGATCGCCCAGACCGGCTCGTAGGCGATTACTGCCGTATCGAAACTTGCCACGCCGTTGAGCGCCAGCACCGCGCGCAACTGCCGCGCGACGACCGCCTCGGTCTCGCCGGCCTTGCGCTGTTCCAGCGTTTCGCCCAGGCACAGGATCGGCGTCAGGCCGCCGGCGCGGGCCGCGGCAAACTTGCGCGCCACCAGTTCGTCGCTCTCGCCATGGTACTGGCGGCGCTCGGAATGGCCGACCAGCACCCAACGTGCGCCAACATCTGCCAGCATGGCGGCGGAAACTTCGCCGGTATACGCGCCCTGCCCCTCGTGCGCGCTGACATCCTGCGCGCCGATGCCCAGGCCGGAATCGGCTTGCTGCCAGGCCAGCTCGGCCACGTACGGAAACGGGGGAAATACCGCCACATCGATATCGTCCGGCAGGCCGGCGGCGATATCGCTCACCATGGCCTTGGCCATCGAACGGCTGCCGTGCATTTTCCAGTTGCCGGCGACGAATTTCTTGCGCATGGGCTGCTTCCGTTGCGGTCAAACGGCAAGCTTAGCGAGGGCCTCCGGGATGAGCAAACCCGCGGACGACTGGCGTCGGTTCACTGGCGCGGTCAAGAATGGCGACTCCTGCCGAGGAACACCGCATGACCGCTTCCCGCCCGCTCAGCCTGATCACCGGCGCCTCCTCAGGCATTGGTGCCGCGTTTGCCCGGCAGCTCGCCGCGCTCGGCCACGATCTGGTGCTGACTGCGCGCCGCGCCGATCGGTTGGAAGCGCTCGCCGCCGAACTCCATGAACGGCATGCCGCCCAGGTCACCGTGTTGCCGCACGACCTGGCCGACCCGGCCACGCCGCGGGCACTGTGCGACGAACTGGACCGGCGCGGCCTGCAAGTGGACTGGCTGATCAACAACGCCGGCTACGGCGTGCCCGGCACCTTTGTCGCGAACGACTGGGCAACCCATGCGGACTTCCTGCAGGTGCTGCTGACCGCGCCGACCGAACTGGCCTGGCGACTGCTGCCCGGCATGCGTCAGCGTGGCCGCGGCCGCGTGATCAACGTCGCCTCGCTGGCCGGGCACGTGCCTGGCCCGGCCGGGCACACCCTGTACGCCGCCAGCAAGGCCTACCTGATCAAGTTTTCGCAGTCACTGGCACTGGAGAACCGCGCGGCCGGCGTGAACGTCTGCGCGCTGTGCCCGGGCTTCACCTGGTCGGAATTCCACGACGTCACGCGCACCCGCGACAAGATGAACAAGCTGCCTGGCTTCATGTGGCTGAGCGCGGACGAAGTGGTGCGCCAGGGCATCGCGGCGGTCGAGCGCGGCGACGCCGTGTACATCCCGGGCCGGGTCAACCGCACCATCAAGACGGTGGTGCGACTGCTACCGGACCGGCTGGCCATGTGGCTTTCCGCGCGGGAATCGAAGCGCTACCGGAACACCGAGGTCTAGACGGCACTGACGCATCCGCTACTGTTGCCATCGACTTCGCCACCGGCTGCCAACTGCATGTCCCTGTTTCCGACCCAGATGCGTCCGCTGCCCTACCGCAAGCCCGTCGAGGGCCGCGACTACTGGGTGGTGGACGACGTGCTGCCGAATGCCGACGAGGTGCGCGCCCGCTGCCTGGCCAAGACCGACTGGGAAATGGGTTATCCGTATACCGGCGAGGTATGGCCGGGCATGCGCGCCACGCCCGCCCTGCTGGATGACGAGCTGTCCGCACTGGAGGCGACGGTATGCCGCCTCACCGGCGCGAAGAAGCTGTGGGTCGAGCAGACCGAAGCCGGCATCCGGCTCAACCACAACTGCGTGCAGGTGGTCGGCGCAGTCGAGGGTACGGTGAAGCCGCACACCGACTCCTCGCATCTGTGCCGCTACGCCGCCGTGCTGTATCTCAACCCCGCGGTACCGAACCAATGCGGCACCAGCTTCTTCCGCCAGCGCATGGCTGGTGGCCGGCTTGGCGGCAATATCGTGCTGCCGCCGCACCGCAATCTGGCCGAGGCACTAGGCAATCGCTTCGTGCAACCGAACGCCTTCGTCGAGGATGTGCGCGTGGCGCACCGCTACAACCGCCTGCTGGTCTACAAGGCCAACCTGATCCACAGCGCCAGCGCCTACTGGGGGCTGGAAATGGCGGCCAAGCGCATGACCGCCGTGTTCTTCTGGATGGCGTAGCAGCCGGTCCGGCGCCTCAGATCAGCTTGATCTCGCGCAAACGCTGCAACAGGTATTCGTGCGAGGTGATCGAGGTGTCGTAGCGGCGCGGATTGTCCGCCGTGACGCACGAATCGAGCGGGTCCAGCACCACGTCCGGATTCGGATGCAGGAAGAACGGCACCGAGTAGCGCGGCTTGCGTGCATTCTCGTTCTGCGGGTTAACCACGCGGTGCGTGGTGGACGGAAACACGTGGTTGGAGAGCCGCTGCAGCATGTCGCCGATGTTCACCACGATCGCGTCGCCCTCGGTGGTGATCGGCAACCACTCGCCTTCGCGGGTGAGCACTTCCAGCCCTTCCGCGCTGGCGCCAACCAGCAGGGTAATGAAGTTGATGTCCTCATGCGCGCCAGCGCGCACGTTGGGGATGTTCTCTTCCGTGATCGGCGGATAGTGGATCGGGCGCAGGATCGAGTTGCCGACGTCGGTCTTGTCCTCGAAAAAGTTTTCCGGCTCGCCGATGTGCAGGGCCAACGCGCGCAGCACGCGGGTGCCGAGCTGGTCCAGCGCCTCGTACAGGCCGTAGCCGTACTGCCTGAATTCCGGCACCTCGGCGGGCCAGATATTCGGCGGCATCACGTCGGCGAACTTCGAATCGCGCGGGATCTCGCGACCGACATGCCAGAATTCCTTGAGGTCGGCGTACTGACTGTCCTTGGCGGTCTCCACCTTGAACGGCGTATAGCCACGCGCACCGCCGGCACCGGGCACGTGGTACTTCATCTTGGTTTCGGTCGGCAGCGCGAAGAAGCGCTGGAACACGTCGTACGAGCCGTCGATCAGCTCGCGCGCGATACCGTGGCCGCTGATGCAGCAGAAGCCGAATTCACGATAGGCCGCGCCGATCTCGGCGACGAAGGCGCCGCGGTCGGTGTCGTAGCGGCGGATGTCCAGGGTGGGAACGTTCTTCATGGCTGTAGTCCATTGGTTGGGCGTGCGGTCGATTCATCCGCCACCGCAAGGGCGGGGCACGTCGGGCCAGTCCATGGCGACCCAATACTGCTACAGGTTCACGAGCGTTCGGCTGCGGATTTTACAATCCCTGCCAGCTTCTCTGCCAACTGCTGCACTTCCGTTTCGTCGGCGCCCTCGATGGTGACGCGCACCAGCGGCTCGGTGCCGGAGGCGCGCAAGACCACCCGGCCGCGACCGTGCAGGATCTGCTCCACCTCGGCCAGCGCCTGCTTCACCTCGCTGCTGGACAAGGCCTCACGGGCACCGGCGGCACGCACATTGAGCATCACCTGGGGCATCTTCTGCAGGCCTTGCCGCGCCACGGCCAGGTCTTCGCCGGAGCGCACCAGCGCCTCCAGCACGGCCAGCGCGGCGATGATGCCGTCGCCGGTGGTAGCACGGTCCAGGCACAGGATGTGACCGGAGGTCTCGCCGCCGAGCAGGCCGCGATGTTCCTTCAGCTGCTGCAGCACGTAACGATCGCCCACGTTGGCGCGGATCAGCGGCACGTCGAACCGGGCCAGCGCCAGTTGCAGGCCGTAGTTGCTCATCAGGGTGCCGACCACCGGCCCCTGCAGCTTCCCCTGTGCATGCCAGCTGCGCGCCAGTATGTACAGAATGTCGTCGCCGTCGGCCAGCACGCCGTTCCGGTCGACCAGTTGCACGCGGTCGCCGTCGCCATCGAACGCGATGCCGAGGTCGGCGTCATGTGCCAGCACGGAGCGCTGCAAGGCCTGCGGATGAGTCGAGCCAGCCTCGTGATTGATGTTGAAGCCGTCCGGCTTGTCGCCGATCGCCACCACCTCGGCACCCAGTTCGGCAAACACCTTCGGCGCCACCTGGTAGGTCGCGCCATGGGCGCAGTCCAGCACCAGCCGAAGCCCGTGCAGGCTGAAATCCTCGGCGACGGTGGACTTGCAGTATTCCGTGTAACGGGCCACCGCATCGTCGATCCGGCGCGCCTTGCCGAGCCGTTCGGATGGCACCGTGGTGAACGCGGCGTCGACCTCCCGCTCGATCGCCAGCTCCACTTCGTCGGACAGCTTCTCGCCATCGGCGGAGAAGAACTTGATGCCGTTGTCGTGATGCGGGTTGTGCGAGGCGCTGATCACGATGCCGGTCTGCGCGCGCATCGAGCGGGTCAGGTAGGCCACCGCGGGCGTCGGCATCGGGCCGAGCAGGCCCACGTCGGCGCCGGCCGCGACCAGGCCCGCCTCCAGCGCGGCCTCGAACATGTAGCCTGAGATGCGGGTGTCCTTGCCGATCAGCACGTTCGGTCGCTTGCTGCCGTCACGCGCCAGCACGCTGCCGACGGCGCGTCCGAGCTTCAGCATGAAGTCCGCGCTGATCGGCCATTGCCCGACCAGTCCGCGGATGCCGTCGGTGCCGAAATATTTGCGCTGGGTCATGGGCTGCCTGATGGCGATGATGAGGGGGAAGGAAAGATGAAGGCGCAGATCAGTCGTCGTCCGGCCAGCGCGGCATGGCCGGTTTGTCGACACGCCGCGGCACGGTGTCAACCGCGTGCACCGCCTGCCACACCGCCAGCGCATCGACGGTGGCGGCCACGTCATGCACGCGCACCATGCGTGCGCCGCGCTGCGCCGCGATCAGCGCCGCCGCCACGGAACCGGCGGCGCGCTCGGCCGGCACGCTGCGGCCGGTCATTTCGCCGATCATCGTCTTGCGCGACAAGCCGATGTAGGCACCGCTGCCGAGATCGGCGAAACGTTCCAGCGCGCACAGCAGCGCCAGGTTGTGCTGCAGCGTCTTGCCAAAGCCGAAGCCGGGATCGACCAGCACCTTGCGCCGGTCGATCCCGGCCAGTTCGCAGGCGAACAGCCGGTCGGTGAGGAAGCGGTGCACCTCGCCGACCACATCGTCGTAATGCGGCTCGGCCTGCATGCTGCGCGGCTCGCCCTGCATGTGCATCAGGCATACCGGCACACCCAGCTCGGCCGCCGCAGCCATCGCACCGTCGCGGCGCAACGCGTATACGTCGTTGATCATGCCGGCGCCGGCCGCCACTGCCGCACGCATCACTTCCGGCTTGGAGGTGTCGATCGCGATCGGCAGCGTGGTGCGCGCAATCAGCTGCTCGATCACCGGCAGCACCCGGCGCAGTTCTTCCTCGACCGGCACGTCGGCCGCGCCGGGACGGGTCGATTCGCCGCCGACGTCGATCATGTCGGCGCCCTCCTCCGCCAGCGCCAGGCCGTGCGCCACCGCCGCGTCGACGCTGTCGTGCGTGCCGCCATCGGAGAACGAATCGGGGGTGACGTTGAGGATGCCGACCACCCGCGCGCGGTCGAGCCGCAACGGGCGCCCGGCACAATCCAGCACCGTGGCAAACAGCTCGTTCGACATGCTCATGGCCTCGTCAATGTCCGCAAGCGGCGCTCAGGCTTCGGCCTTGCCGCCCAGCTCGCCCATGTAGCGGCGATAGTGGCGCAGCTCGGCGATCGAGTCGCGGATATCCGACAGCGCCGTGTGCGCCGATTCCTTGCCGACGCTCTTGGCAATCTCCGGCGCCCAGCGCCGGGCCAGTTCCTTGAGCGTGGAGACATCCAGGTTGCGGTAGTGGAAATAGCGTTCCAGCCGCGGCATCTGCCGGTGCAGGAAGCGGCGATCCTGGCAGATCGAGTTGCCGCACATCGGCGACTTGCCCGGCGGCACCCACGCGCGCAGGAAATCCACCGTAGCCTGCTCGGCCATCGCATGGTCGGTTTCGGAGATCAGCACCTGCCGCCACAGGCCCGACTTGTGGTGCTGGTTGGAATTCCAGTTGTCCATGGACTCCAGCCGATCGATCTCGTGGCGTATCGCGAACACCGGCCCGTCGGCCAGCACGTTCAGCTCCTTGTCGGTGACCACCGTGGCGATCTCCAGGATCGAATCGTTGTCGGTGTCGAGGCCGGTCATCTCCAGATCGATCCAGATCAGGTTGTCTTCGTGGGCTTGGCTCATGGGCTCTCCTTGTGCGCCGGAGTTTATCAGCCTTGCCCGCATGCGATGATCCGCGCCATGCAGACTTTCTTCTGGCACGACTACGAAACCTCCGGCGCCGACCCGCGACGCGACCGCCCGCTGCAGTTCGCCGGCATCCGCACCAGCCCGGAACTGGAAATAATCGGTGAGCCCGTGATGTTCTACGGCAAGCCGTCGCTGGAGATGCCGCCGCACCCCGATGCCTGTCTGATCACCGGGATCACCCCGCAACAAGCCGAACGCGAAGGCGTCAGCGAGGCCGAATTCGCTGCCCGCGTGCACGAACAACTGGCCGCACCGGGCACCTGCGGCGTCGGCTACAACTCGCTGCGCTTTGACGACGAATTCACCCGGCAGATGCTGTACCGCAACTTCCACGAGCCGTACGGCCGCGAGTGGGAGAACGGCAACTCGCGCTGGGACCTGATCGACCTGGTGCGCATGTGCCAGGCGCTGCGGCCCGAGGGCATCAGCTGGCCCACCCGCGAGGATGGCACGCCCAGCTTCAAGCTGGAGCACCTGGCCCGTGCCAACCAGCTCAGCCAGGAACGCGCCCACGATGCGCTGTCGGACGTCCATGCGCTGATCGAGCTGGCCCGGCTGATCCGCGTGCGCCAGCCACGATTGTGGGACTGGTACTACGCCCTGCGCCGCAAGCAGAAGGTGTTCGAGTTGCTCGACGTGGTGAACATGACGCCGCTGGTGCACGTCTCCTCGCGCTACCCGGCCAGCCGCCATTGCCTGGCCGTGATCGCACCGCTGGCAGCGCACCCCAGCCGCCCCGGCGAGGTGATCGTGTACGACCTGGCCACCGATCCGGCCGCATGGCTGGCGCTGGACGAGGACGAGATCGCCGACCGCATCTTCACCGCGCGCGCCGACCTGCCCGAGGGCATCGAACGCATCCCGTTGCGCACCGTGCGCGCGAACCATGCGCCGGCGCTGGCGCCGCTGTCGGTACTGCAGGGCGTGGACCTGGATCGCCTGCAGCTGGACCTGGCCCGCTGCCAGGCCCATCGCGACGTGCTGCATGCCGTCGACGGGCTGGCGGAAAAACTGCGCCGCGTATTCCAGCGCGCCGCCGAACTGCCGCCGCCGGAAGATCCCGAGCTGGCCTTGTACGGCGGCGGTTTCCTGCCCGATGCCGACAAGCGCCTGCTGGCCCAGGTGCGCGCCACGCCGCCGCAGGAGCTGGGCACCCGCGCGTTCCCGTTCCGCGACCCGCGCTACCCGGAGCTGCTGTTCCGCTACCGCGCGCGCAACTGGCCGGAGACGCTGGATGCCGACGAACGCACGCGCTGGGAAAGCTTCCGTCAGGCGCGCCTGACCCGGCACACACCGCTGACCGGGCTCACCCTCGACGACTACTTCGCCCGCCTCGACGAACTGCGCCACGATCCGCAAGCACAAGACAAACTGCCCCTGCTCGACCAGTTGCAGGCCTGGGGCGAACAGCTCGCCGCCAGTGTCGAACCTCTCTGATCCCCATCCGCCTCGCCCTCAAGACCCGCCATGCCCCAGAGCTATTTCACCCCCGCCACCTTCCGCTTCCTGCGCGCCGTCGGGCGCAACAACAACCGCGAATGGTTCCACGCGCACAAGGACGACTACGAGCGCCACGTGCGCGAGCCGTTCCTGCGGCTGATCGCCGACCTGCAGGCGCCGCTGGCGAAGATCAGCGCGCACTACCGTGCCGACCCGCGCAAGAACGGTGGTTCGCTGTACCGCATCTACCGCGACACCCGCTACTCCAACAACAAGCTGCCGTACAAGTCGTGGCAGGGTTCGCGCTTCTTCCACGAGCGCCGGCACGAGATCCAGGCGCCCGGGTTCTACCTGCACATCGAACCCGGCGAGTGCTTCGCCGGCGGCGGCATGTGGCACCCGGAGCCGGATGCGCTGAAGCACATCCGCGAGTTCCTGGTCGACAACCCGGCCGCGTGGAAGCGCGCCACCCAGGGCAAGGCGTTCCGCGAGCAGCTGCAGCTGGGCGGCGAGTCGCTGGTCCGCCCGCCGCGCGGTTACGACCCCGCGCATGAGCTGATCGACGACCTCAAACGCAAGGACTTCGTCGCCACCACCACGCTCAGCGAAGAGCTGGCCTGCTCGGATGAACTGCTGCCGTGGACGGTCGCCACGTTCAGGCGCGTCGCACCGCTGGTCGACTACCTGTGCGCCGCGCAGGAGCTGGAGTTCTAGGCAACTGATGCAGTAGCGGGATGAATCCGGCTGCGTGCAGCCAGCGAGCGCGTGGCAACGGCCATCCCGATCACCGCGGCAAATGCCACGTAATGCGCGGGCGCCAGCACGCCGAACCGCTTCACCAGCAGGCTGATCAGCGGCGGCGTCAATCCGCCGAACAGCGCATAGGCGACGTTGTACGAGAACGACAACCCGGAGAAACGCACCGCCGGCGGAAACGCCGTCACCATCAGCGCCGGCACCACGCCGGTCACGCCGACTGCCAGCCCGGCCAGCGGGTATAGCAGCAGGAAGTGCGCGGCACCGGAGCGCAGGTCGAGGTACAGCGCATAGCTGCACAGCAGCAGTCCGAGCGCACCGAACAGCAACGCGCGGGCGTAGCCGATCCGGTCGGCCAGCCAGCCGTAGCCCAGACAGCCCAGCGCCAGCGCAAACGAGGCCAGGTTGCTGCCGAGGAACGCCCGCGCCGGCGTGACATGAAATGCCAACTGCACGATCGACGGCGTCATCAGGATGATCACCAGGATCGCCGCGGTGAGCATCCAGGTCACCAGCACCGACAGCAGTACCCCCGGCAGATGCCGCTCGAACACCTGGCGCAGTGGCAGGCCGCTGGCCAGTTCCCTGCGCGCATGCATCGCCTCGAACACCGGCGTCTCGCTGAGCCAGCGGCGCAGCCACACCGCGAAGAAGCCGAACACGCCGCCGGCCAGGAACGGCAGCCGCCAGCCATGGTCGAGCACCTCGGCCGGGGTCATCCGGCTGTTGATCGCCGCGGCCAGCAGCGAGCCGATCAGGATGCCCACGGTGAGCCCCGAGGTGAGGCTGGCGCAGGCAAAGCCGATCCGCTGCGGCGGCACGTGCTCGGCTACGAACACCCATGCGCCGGGCACCTCGCCACCCACCGCGATGCCCTGCACCACCCGCAGCAACAGCAGCAGCAGCGGCGCCAGCATGCCGACCTGCGCGTACACCGGCAGCAGGCCGATGGCCAGGGTCGGCACCGCCATCAGGAACACGCTGAGCGTGAACATCCGCTTGCGCCCCAGCTTGTCGCCGTAGTGCGCCATCACGATGCCACCCAGCGGGCGTGCCAGGTAACCCGCCGCGAAGATGCCGAACACCTGCAGCTGGGCCAGCCACGGCGCAGTGCCGGGCGGAAAGAACAGGTGACTCAAGGGGATCGCGAAGAACACGAACACCACGAAGTCGTAGAACTCCAGCGCACCGCCCAACGCGGACAGCAGCAGGGTTTTCACGTCGCGTGGACGCAAGCGTTCGCGGTCGGCTGCGGGCGACGTATTCATCAACGGACAGTCCCGGTGGTGGAAGGCTCGCACCTTAGCGCAGATTGCCCCGTGTCCGGCGGCAACGACGGCATCCGGCACGGCAGACCACCACCGCGCGCCAATCAGCGCGGCCATGGCTTTTTCAGGCGTTGGAAAACGGAAACGCCAGCACGTCGGCGATCGCGTCGGTACCGGCCAGGCACATCAGCAGGCGCTCCATGCCCAGTGCCACGCCGGCGCAATCGGGCAGCGCGTCGAGCACGCCGAGCAGGTTTTCGTCGAGGGGGATGTCGCGCAGGCCGCGCTCGCGTCGCCGCGCGTTGTCGCGCTCGAAACGCCCGCGTTGTTCGGTTGCATCGTTGAGTTCGTGGTAGCCGTTGGCCAGCTCATAGCGGCCCAGGTACAGCTCGAAACGCTCGGCCAGCGGCGGCTCGCCGGGGCGGAGTCTCGCCAGCGCGCACTGGCTGGCCGGGTAGTCATGGATCACCGTGATGCGGTCGCGCGGGAACGCCGGCTGCAGCTTGTGCGTGATCAGCAGGTCGAGCCAGTCGTCGTGGCCGAGACCCGCCGGGTCGATGCCGAACTCGGCCAGCGGCGTGCGCAGTTCGTCGATACCGGCATGTGCCGGGTCAATCCCCAACTCGTCCAGGAACAGCTGCCGGTAGCTCGTCAGCAGCACTTCCGCACGCCGCTCCACCAGCGCCAGCGCGGCCTCGACCAAGGCAATGGTTTCCTGCATCAGCTGGCGATGGTCCCAGCCGACCCGGTACCACTCCAGCATGGTGAACTCGGGATTGTGCCGGCCGCCCGCCTCGCCGTTGCGGAACACCCGGCCCAGCTCGTAGCAGTCGCCGACGCCGGCGGCGAGCAGCCGCTTCAGCGGGTACTCCGGCGAGGTGCGCAGCCAGCGCTCGCGCGCGCCTGCATCCACGTGGCCGCTGAACGTCGTGCGGAAGCTCTCGATGTTCGGCTCGGTGTTGCCGGCCGCCGACAGGATCGGCGTCTCCACCTCCAGCACCTGGCGCTCGGCGAAGTACGCGCGCACCAGCGCGTACAGGCGCGCGCGCAGTTGCAGGGCGGCGAGTGGTTCGACGCCCATCAACCGGCCTCGTGCTCGCCGAGCAGCGCCAGCAGCTGCGCCTCGTCCCATACCGGCACGCCCAGTTCCTGTGCCTTGTCCAGCTTGGAGCCAGCGGCTTCGCCGGCGATCACCGCGCTGGTTTTCTTCGATACCGAGCCGGAGACCTTGGCGCCCAGCGCTTCGAGTCGATCCTTCGCCTCGTCGCGGCTGAGCGAGGCCAGTGTGCCGGTGAGTACGAAGGTCTGTCCTTCCAGCGGTGCCGTCGCTGCTTTCGCTATGTGCGGGATGGCTGCAAGCAGGCGCTGCATCGCCGCCTCGGCCTCGCGCAGCCCGGCAAGGGCGGTCGGGTCGGCGAGACGGTTTTCCAGGCTGATGGCCGCCGCCTGCGGCACGCCGGCAGTGATCCAGTGCGTCGGCCCACCAGCCAGCAGTTGGTCGAGCGTGGGGAAGTGTTGCGCCAGCAACGTGCAGCTCTTCGGGCCGAGCTTGTTGATGTTGGCCATGCCCAGCAGCACGCCCAGGTCGAGGCGTTCGCGCAGCTGCGGCGACGGCGTGCCCTCGTCGCTGAAGGTGATGCCGGCCTTGAGCAGCGCGTCAACCACCCGCTCGTTGCCGGCCTGGGCGAAGAAGCCGGCGATCGAGGTGGCCACCTCACTGCCGATATCCGGCAGCACGCGCAGCACCGTCGCTGGCGTGCTGCGCACGAATTCCAGACGACCCAACCACGCCGCCAGCGTCTTCGCCGTGCTTTCGCCGATGTGCATGATGCCCAGCGCATACAAGAAGCGCGCCAGCGTGGTGTGCCGGCTGGCCTCGATCCCGGCCACCAGGTTTTCCGCCCACTTGGTCGCCACCTTGCCGGCCTTGACGGTTTCCGGCGTGGTGCCGTCACGCTCGTCGATGCGGCGCTTCATCTCGACGAAGTCGTCCAAGCCAAGGCCGTACAGGTCGGCTGGCGAGCGCACGATGTCCAGTTCCACCAGCGCCTCGGCGAAGCGTTCGCCCAGGCCTTCGATATCCATCGCACGGCGCGAGGCGAAGTGGATCAGCGCCTCCTTGCGCTGCGCGGCGCAGATCAATCCGCCAGAGCAGCGCCATGCGGCGGCGCCCTCCTCGCGCAGCAGCTCGGAGCCGCATACCGGGCAGTGCGCAGGCATGTGCCAGGGATGCGTGTGCGGCGGCCGCAGCTCGGGCATCACGCGCACCACTTCCGGGATCACGTCGCCGGCGCGGCGCACGATCACGGTGTCGCCCACACGCACGTCCAGCCGCGCCACCTGGTCGGCGTTGTGCAGGGTGGCGTTGGTGACGGTGACGCCGGCCACCTGCACCGGAGCCAGCCGCGCCACCGGCGTGGCAGCGCCGGTGCGGCCGATCTGGATCTCGATCGCCTCGACCGTGGTGGTCTGCTCCTGCGCCGGAAACTTGTGCGCGATGGCCCAGCGCGGCGCGCGCGAGACGAAGCCCATCTCGCGCTGGCCGGCGTAGTCGTCCAGCTTGTAGACCACGCCGTCGATGTCGTACGGCAGGCTGTCGCGCTTGCCGCCGATGCGGTGGTAGTAGGCGATCAACCCGTCGAAGCCGCGCGCCGTGTCCACTTCCGGCGATACCGGGAAGCCCCACTCGCGCAGCTGCCGCAGCGTGGCCGAATGGGTCGGCGGCAGCTCACCGCCCTCGACCACGCCGATCGCGTAGGCGAAGAAACTCAGGCGCCGTTTCGCGGTGATTGCCGGGTCGAGCTGGCGCAGCGAGCCGGCCGCGCCGTTGCGCGGGTTCGCCAGCGGCTTCTCGCCGTGCTTGCGGGCGTACTCGTTGAACGCCTCGAAATCCTTGTGCAGCATGATCACTTCGCCGCGCACTTCGAGCACGTCGGGCCAGCTCTTGCCACGCAGCTTCAAGGGAATGGCGCGCACCGTGCGCAGGTTGGCGGTCACGTCCTCGCCGGTCTCACCGTCGCCGCGGGTGGCGCCCTGCACGAACACGCCGTGCTCGTAGCGCAGGCTGATCGCCAGGCCGTCGAGCTTGGGTTCCACCGAGAAAACGGGGTCGCTCCGTTTCGTGGTCTGCTCGATGCGCCGCTCGAACTCGGCCACCTCGCGGAAGCGTTCACGCTCGTTGTCGCCGTCCTGCTCGAACGCGTTGCCCAGCGACAGCATCGGGATCGCATGGCGCACCTCGGCGAAGCCGCCGCTGGCGCGCGCGCCGACCTTGCGCGTGGGCGAGTCGGGCGAGGCCAACGTGGAATATTCGGCCTCCAGCGCTTCCAGTTCGCGCATCAGCCGGTCGTACTCGGCGTCGGTGATGTCCGGGTCGTCGAGCACGTGGTAGCGGTAATTGGCCTGCTCGATCTGCGCCCGCAGCGCGGCGGCGTGGGCGACAGTCTCGGCCGGGGCCGGGCGTTCGGTCATGCAGGTCTCCTTCGGATCTCCCCGCAGTTTAACGACACCGGCGCGCGATGCGGATCAGCGGTGGTAGTGCCCCGCCGCCTCCGGCTGGTAGGCGATCTCCAGCACCTTCAGCCGGCGCTTGCGGCCATCCGGCGTGGGCCAGTCGATCTGCTGGCCCTGTGCCAGCCCGAGCAGCGCGCTGCCCACCGGCGCCAGGATCGACACCGTGCCGGGCGTACCGGTGGCTGCCGGATAGACCAGGGTCAGGGTCAGCTTTTCGCGATTGCTCTCGTCCTCGAAGGTGACGGTGGAATTCATCGTCACGATGTGCTGCGGCATCGCCGCCGGCTCGACCACGTCGGCGCGGTCCAGTTCCGCGCGCAGCGCATCGAGCTTGGCGGCCTCGACGGCCGGCAGGCGTTCCAGCAACGCTTCGATGCGTTCCATGTCGATGCGGGAAACAGTGATCGGTGGCTTGCTCATGGCTATTCCTGGTACTCGCGGCTCCTGCCGCACAAAAGCACACGCCGGAACGAAGCCGCCCCGGCGCGTGTGGTTATCAATGGCCGTCATGCCTATCTGGGCATGACTGGCAGTAAAACAAGACTCACTGTGCGGATACTGCCGACGAAAATCAAGCTGCCGCAGCAGTTACCATGCCGGCAATGGCCCCCCACACCGCCGCGGACCCCCACGCCGTCGCCGCCGACGCCACCGTGCCAACGATGGAGGCGGCTGATCTGCGCGAAATTTCCTCGCGCGAGCGCTTCCGCGGACTGCTGTGGCTGGTGGCCGCCGCGTTCTTCATGCAGTCGCTGGATTCCACCGTGGTCAACACCGCGGTGCCGGCGATGGCCGAGGCGCTCGGGGTGACCCCACTAGGCATGCGCACCGCGCTGACCAGCTACGTGCTGACCCTGGCGATCCTGATCCCGGCCAGCCCGTGGCTGTGCGACCGCTTCGGCACGCGGCGGGTGTTCGGCGCGGCGATCGTGGTGTTCGGCCTGGGCTCGCTGCTGTGCGGCATCGCGCAGACGCTGCCGCAGCTGGTCGCTGCGCGCGTGGTGCAGGGTATCGGTGGCGCTGCGCTGATGCCGGTGGGCCGTTACGTGCTGGTACGCAGCATCGACAAGCGCGAATTCGTGCGCGCAATCAGCACGGTGGCCACCTTCGGCCTGCTCGGCTCGGTGCTGGGGCCGTTGCTCGGCGGCGCGATCGTGGAGTTCACCTCGTGGCGGCTGATCTTCCTGATCAACGTGCCGGTGGCGATCGCCGGCGTGTGGATGAACCAGCGCGACATGCCCGAGTATCGGCTCGACCACGCGAACCGCTTCGACTCGGCCGGTTTCCTGCTGTTCGGCGCCGCCTCGGCGCTGCTGCTCACCGCCTCGGAACTGGCCGGCAGTGCACCGGTACCGTGGCTGCGGATGGGCCTGTGCGCCCTGGTTGCCGTGCTGCTGGGCGCGATCTACGTGTGGCACAGCCGGCGCACCCCGCACCCGGTGGCGGACCTGACCCTGCTGAAGGTGCGCAGCGTGTGGGTGTCGCTGGCCGGTGGGCTGTTCACCCGGCTCGGCATCTCCGGCATGTTCCTGCTGCTGGTGCTGTTCCTGCAGGTCGGCTGCGGCTGGTCGCCGCTGATGGCCGGCCTGATGATGGTGCCGCAGGCACTGGGCTCGATCATCGCGAAGTGGGCGGTCAACCGCACGCTGGTGCACTACGGCTACCGCCGCCTGCTGATCGGCAACACGCTGATCGTGGCCGCGCTGCTGGCAACCTTTGCCCTGCTCGGCCCGGGCTCGCCGGTGTGGATGATCGCGTTGCTGACGTTCGCCTACGGCGCCTTCGCCGGCCTGCAGTACACCACCATGAACACGCTGATCTACACCGACCTGGACATCCAGCACGCCTCGATGGCCTCGTCGATGGCCTCGACCGTGCAGTACCTGGCGATGAGCTTCGGCATCGCACTGTCCACCCTGCTGATGGAAGCGATGCTGCAGGGCCACGCCCATGAAGACTACGTGGTGGCGTTCCGCTGGACGATGATCCTGCTGGCGGCGATCACCGCGGCAGCCAGCCGCGTGTTCAGCCGGCTGCGGCACGATCGCCCGTTGTCCGGCGCTGCATGACGCAGGAGGCTGCATGTAGCATGCAGTCTTTGTCGAAAGTCCGGGCGCACGCCACATGCATCACGCCAGCGAGATCCTGTTCACCCTGTTCGTCGTGTTCGTCGCCGCCCAGATCGGCGGCGAGATCGCGCAGCGGCTGAAGCTGCCCGGCGTGGTCGGCGAGATCGCCGCCGGCTGCGCGATCGGCCCTTCACTACTGGGCTGGATTACCCCGGAGCAGATCGCCACCGGCACCCCGCTCGACGTGCTGGCCGAGATCGGCGTGATCCTGCTGCTGTTCGCGGTGGGCCTGGAAACGCGGCTGGAGGATCTGAAGAAAGTCGGCAAGGTGGCCTTCGTGGTCGGCGTGGTCGGCGTGCTGGTGCCGTTCGGCATGGGCAGCGTGTGGGCCCACAGCAACGGTTTCGACTGGGACCGCTCGCTGTTCGTCGCGGCTGCGTTCGTGGCCACCTCGGCCGGCATCACCGCCCGCGTGCTGCAGGAGCTGAACGCGCTGCAGCGCATCGAGAGCAAGGTGATCCTGGGCGCCGCGGTGATCGACGACATCCTGGCCATGTTGCTGCTCGGCGTGGTGGTCTCGCTGCAGGGCGGCGGCAGCATCGACGCCGTGCACCTGCTGGTGGTGCTGGCCGGCGCGGTCGGTTTCATCGCGGTGATCGGCTGGGGCGGCGCGCGGGTGATGCGCTGGAATTCCAGTTGGCTGGACAAGCCGCTGGGTCCGCATTCGCCGCTGATGATCGTGCTGGCGCTGTGCCTGGGTCTGGCCTGGCTGTCCACCCGGTTCGGCCTGGCCGCGATCATCGGCGCGTTCCTGGCCGGCATGATCGCCTCGGAAACGCGCCAGCAGCACAGCCTGGAAAAGCAGACCCAGCCGCTGCTGGCCTTGCTCACGCCGTTCTTCTTCGTGGTCACCGGCAGCAAGGTCGACCTGCACGAGCTGGCCAGCGGCGAGGCGCTGTGGATGCTGGCCGCGGTTACCGCGATCGCGATCGTCTCCAAGTTCATCGGCGGCTGGCTCGGCTCACTCGGCCTGGGCCGGCGCAGCGCCACCATCATCGGCTTCGGCATGGTGCCGCGCGGCGAAGTCGGCATCGTGGTCGCCACCCTGGGCCTGGCCGCCGGCGTGTTCGACAACCGCATCTACGCGATCATCGTGGCGATGTCGCTGCTCACCGCGATGGTGACGCCGCCGGTGCTGGCATGGCTGCTGCGACGTACGCCGGAAAACACACCGCGCTGATCCGCTCTGGCCCGGAAAGACGAAACGCCCCGGGCGGGGCGTTTCGCATGACGGATCGGCCGGCTCAGAAGCTGACTGTCACCCGCGCATACCAGAAGGCACCGTTGAAACCGAACGGCGAGGTGAGCGCGTACTTGACGCCGAGGTACTGCAACGTGGCGTTCTGCTCCTTGCCGGGGTAGGTGTCGAACACGTTGTTGCCGCCGACGGCCACCGTGAAGGTGTCGTTGAACTTGTAGCGTGCCTCCAGGTCCAGCAGCGTCTTGCCGCTGTAATGGTTCACGTCGTCCGGCGGATTGTTGCTGCCGAACAGGCCGACCGTGGTGCTCCAGCTGCCGTAGTGGTTGATCCGCGCGATGGCGTCGAACTGGTGCAGCCCGTAGTCGAAGGTCAGCACGGAGCGGGTCTTCGGCACCTGGTGCTCGAGGTCGTACACGAAATCGTTGTTGAGCGTGTCCGGCTTGACCTTGACCACGTCCTGCTTGTTGCGGTTGTAGCGGAAGTCGACGTTGAGCGTGCCGTCGCCCAGCTGGTGGTGCGTGTCGACCACGAAGTCGATGCCGCTGACGTGGGAGCCGAACGCATTGCCGAAGTAGCTGGCGTCGCTGCCGAGCAGCAGCGGCGCGTTCGGGTAGCCGCCGGCGGTGAGCTGGTCGACGGTGGCCTGGGTAATGGTCTTGCTGACCAGGCCGATGCGGTTGTCGATCCTGATCCGGTAGTAATCCAGGGTCGTGGTGATGTTGTCGATCGGCGTCCAGACGGCACCGACGGACAGGCTCTTCGACGTTTCGGTCTGCAGCGGTGTCGAGCCGAGCGCGCGCGCCACCGGATTGTTCACCGGATAAGTGCCGCTGGGGATCAGGCCACCCTGGGCGTTCGCCGTGGTGGTGACGTTCAGCGTGTTCGCCTGGCCCGGGGTCGGGGTGCGGAAGCCGGTGTTGAACGTGCCGCGCAGCGCGAACGTGTCGGTGAACGCGTAGCGGCTGGACACCTTGTACACCACCTTGGAGCCGTAGCCGTTCGCATGCTCGTAGCGCACTGCGGCGGCGCCCGACCACTTGTCGGTGAGGTTGGTCTCGGCGTCGAAGTAGGCGGAGTCGCTGTTCTGTGTGAAGCGTCCGGCCGCATCGGTTGGGAAGCCCTGGAAGGCGTCCGAGCCCACGCCGAACACCGAAGCGGTCGGCCCCACCTGGATCGAACCGGGGTCGCCCTGGTGGATGATGTAGGTTTCCTGGCGCCACTGCGTACCGAAGGCGAGCGTGAGCGGCGAGTCGTCGAACGAGCGGACGAAATCCGCGCCGGCTTCCTGCTCGCGCTGGGTCAGCTTGCCGGGGCGGAAACTCGTGGGAGAAAGGCTGCCCAGGCTCGGGTTGATCGAGCCCTGCAACCGGTAGTCGACCTCGTTGCTGCCGGTGCGGTAGTGCGCATCCCACTGGAAGTTGCTCTGCGCGCCACCACGGACGCCGCCGACCAGCTGGTGGTCGGCGATGTCGGCGCCGAACATCGGGCTGTAGCCGCCGGGGAACAGCTTGTAGATCGGGTTGAGCAGCTCCCAACCACTCGGGCTGGCCGCATTGGCCGTGAGGTAGTTCGCCGGGTTGCCGCCGCCGGCGGTGATGCTGTCCACCAGCGACTGCGGTGCGTTCGCCGGCGTCAGGGTGCCGTTGGCGTAGCTGACCAGGGTGGAGCGGCCGGAGATGCCGTCCTGCGGCGGCAGCACTGGGGTGCGGTAGAAGAAGCTGGACAGCACCTTCTTGTCCATGAAGTTGCCGTAGCCGTAGAGCTGCACGTCGTCGGCCAGCGGCAGGCCCGCGTTGACGAACAGCTTGTTCGACTTGGTCTGCGGGTCGCCCCAGCGCTGGCCGAGGCCGTTGTACGGCACCAGGTTCGCTCCCACCACCGCCGCCACGGCCGCCGCGGCATGCTGCGGAGCGCCGCGCGAGGTGGGGTCGGTGGTTTCGCGCTCGGCACTCACATGCACGAAGCCGTCGGTGCCGAGCCGGAACCCCGCATCGGCGTCGTAGCGTCGCAGGTCGCCGTCGCCCTTGCCGTACTTGCCCAGCTCGGCGCTGAGCGTCACGCCCTTGGGTTCCTTCTTCAGGATCACGTTGACCACGCCGGCGATCGCGTCCGAACCGTACAGCACTGAGGCGCCGTCACGCAGCACCTCGACACGTTCGATCGCATTGGACGGGAACACCGAGAAGTCGACCGCTTGCGCGCCCTGGTTGAAGGTGCCGAGCGGATCGATCTGCAGGTTGACCAGCGCCGAACGATGGAAGCGCACGCCGTCCACCAGCACCAGGGTCTGGTCGGGCGACAGGTTGCGCAGCGACACCGGCCGCACGAACGCCGTGCCGTCAGCGATGGGAAAGCGCTGGGTGGTCAGCGACGGCACGATGTTGGTCAACGTGTCGCTCAGGTCCGCCGAAGGCTGCTCCGCAATCTGCTTGCCGCTGAACGCGTCGATCGGCGAAATGGATGCGGTCGGCGACAGGCCAGCCCGATGCGTGCCGGTCACCACCACCTCCTGCAGGTTGGTGGTCGTCTTGCTGTTTGCAGTGTTGCTCTTCCCCTGCACCTTGGTTGCCTGGCCGCTGGTGGACTGCCCTCCCCCATCCACCGCACCCGGTTCCTGCGCCTGCGCCGACCACGCCACCAGTGCAGCGGCGGCAAGTGCCGTGCGCACCGCGCGCAAAAGCACCACGTTGACACCCGTTTGTTTAGGCATCTGTTCCTCCCCTTGAATTAACCCCATTGGCCCCTGCATCGCAACCTACTCCTGCTCGACCCGCCGGAAAAGACTCACCACGGTTTCGACGATCGCCATCCGCAAAAGCGACATGGTGCGGGCTGAGCAAACCGCAATTTGATGTGGTTACGCGAAAACTTGCGGCATGGCGGAGAGACGGAATGCGCAGCTTTTTGTCTGGGCGATGGCCCTATTCGATGGCTCGCCGAGTCCAGGCGTTCGGCGACGATCAACCGTCCTTCGCATCCACGCGATCATTGTGGCGATGTCGCGGGTACTGGCGTGGCCTTCGAAGCGCAGCACCGGTGCCCGCCCGGCCAGGGTTCCCGACGTGCGCGACTGCATGCCGCTTCGACGCGCCGGGTCCGGCGGCGCTACGCTGTCCGCACCGGCGCCGCCGGCACCGACCGGAACCGAAGCATGGACCAGACCACGCCCGACACCGCCGCGCCGCTGATCCGCAACCGCACCTTCGACGAGGTCGCCATCGGCGACAGCGCGACGATCGAGCGCGTGCTGACTGCCGCCGACGTGCAGCTGCTGGCGACCCTCTACGGCGACAGCGATCCGCACCAACTGGATCCGGCGCGCGCCGCTTCGCCCGACGCCCACGACACGATCGGCCATGGCATGTGGGGCGTGGCGCTGATTGCCGCCGCGCTGGGCACGCGTCTGCCCGGCGCCGGTACTACCTGCCTGGAACAGTCGCTGCGTTTCCACGTGCCGGTACGCATCGGCGACACGCTGGCGGTGCAGGTGCTGGCGATCGCGCGGGATGCCGCCACCCGGCAGATCCGTTTCGCCTGCCGCGGCGTGAACCAGCATGGCGTGCTGGCAATCGACGGCACGGTCGAGGTGATCGCGCCCGCCAAGCGCATCGACTACGCCGCCACCCGCCTGCCGGCAGTGCGTCTGCCCGACGGCGACGGCCGCCCGCTGCTGGCCCGCGCGCTGGCGCTGGGCGCGATCCGCGTCGCGGTGGTGCATCCCTGCGACGAAACCAGCCTGGCCGCCGCACTGGACGCACACGCGGCCGGCCTGATCGAACCAGTACTGGTGGCGCCGCGGGCGAAACTCATCGAGGTGGCGCGCCAGGCCAGGCTCGATCTGGCCGGCATCGCCATCGAGGACGTGCCGCACAGCCACGCCGCCGCCGCGCGCGCGGTCGAGCTGGCCGCCGGCGGCCACGTCGACGCGCTGATGAAGGGCAGCCTGCACACCGACGAGCTGATGGCGGCCGTGGTCGCTTCCGCCGCCGGCCTGCGCACGGCGCGGCGCATCTCGCACTGCTACCTGATGCACAGCCCGGCGTATCCGCGCCCATTCATCATCACCGACGGTGCGGTCAACATCGCGCCCACGCTGGAGGAAAAGGCCGACATCGTGCGCAACGCGATCGAGCTGGCGCACATCCTCGGCGTGACCACGCCGCGGGTGGCGATCCTGGCCGCGGTGGAGACGGTCAACCCGCGCATGCAGACCACGCTCGACGCCGCTGCGCTGTGCAAGATGGCCGACCGTGGCCAGATCACCGGCGCCGTGCTGGACGGGCCGCTGGCGTTCGACAACGCGATCTCCGCCGCCGCCGCGCGGATCAAGGGCATCGACTCGGAGGTGGCCGGCCTCGCCGACATCCTGCTGGTGCCCGACCTGGAAAGCGGCAACATGCTGGCCAAGCAGCTGGAATACCTGGGCGGCGCCAGCAGCGCGGCGGTGGTGATGGGTGCGCGCGTGCCGATCGTGCTGACCAGCCGCGCCGACTCGCGCGAATCGCGCATCGCCTCGTGCGCGCTCGCCGCGCTGGTGGCCCATCGTTACCGGCTCAGCCCGCCATGAACGACCGCAACGCAGGCTCACTCATCCTGGTGCTGAACTGCGGCTCGTCCAGCATCAAGTTCGCGCTGTTCGACGCGGGCGCGACGCCGCTGGCGCGCGCGCCGGCGTGGGGTGGCAAGGTCGAGGGCATTACCGGCGATACCCCGGTGTTCAGCGAAAGTGGCACCGCCGCCGAGACGCTGACGCTGGACTGCGAGCACCCCTACCACGCCGCGCTGACCTACCTGCGCCAGCGCATCGTGGCGCGGCTGCACGGCCGCCGCATCGTGGCGATCGCGCACCGCGTGGTGCACGGCGGCAGCAAGTATTTCGAACCGGTGCGGGTCGATGCCGCGGTGCTGGCCGACCTGAAAAGCTATATCCCGCTGGCGCCGCTGCACCAGCCGTTCGCGCTGGAGGCAATCAGCGCGCTGCTGGCCGAACTGCCGCAGCTGCCGCAGGTGGCCTGCTTCGACACCGCCTTCCACCAGAGCATGCCGACCGTCGAGAAGATGCTGCCGCTGCCGCGCTCGGCGTGGGAGCAGGGCCTGCGCCGCTACGGTTTCCACGGCCTGTCCTACGCGTACCAGTCGCAGGTGCTGGGCGAGCGCTACGGCGACGCCGCGCGCGGTCGCACCATCGTGGCGCACCTGGGCAGCGGCGCCAGCCTGTGCGCGATGCGCAACCTGCAAAGCGTTGCCACCACCATGGGTTTCTCGGCGCTGGACGGGCTGATGATGGGCACGCGCTGCGGCGCGCTGGACCCCGGCGCGGTGATCTACCTGATGGAGATCGGCAAGCTGTCGCTCGAACGCGTGGGCCGCATGCTGTACCACGAGTCCGGCCTGCTCGGCGTTTCCGGGGTGTCCGCCGACCCACGCGAGCTGCTGCCGCGCGAAGCCGAGGCGCCGGTGCGCGAGGCGCTGGCGTTGTACGTGCGCAGCATCGTGCGCGAGGTGGGCGCACTGGCGGCCACGCTGGGCGGGCTGGACATGCTGGCCTTTACCGCCGGCATCGGCGAGCACCAGGCGGTGATCCGCGAGCGCGTCTGCGCCGGGCTGGGTTTTCTCGGCGTAGCACTCGACCCGGCCGCGAATGCCGCCAACGCGCCGGTCATCTCCAGCGCCGCCAGCGGGGTCAAGGTGGTGGTGGAAGCCGCCAACGAGGAATGGGTGGCCGCCACGGCCGCCGCGGCGCTCGTCCACGCCTGAGCATTCAGGCCAGCATGCCGGCGTCCTGCGCGCCCCACGCCCAGTTGCGGATCTCCGGCAGGTCCTCGCCGTTGTCGTCGATGTACTGCTTGTGCTCGAGCAGCTTGTCCAGCAGCTTCTGCTTGAGGTAGATGCCCCGCTCGCCCGCCTGCGGCACGCGGTTGATCACGTCGATCACCAGGTGGAAGCGGTCCAGCGCGTTCAGCACGGTCATGTCGAACGCGGTGGTGATGGTGCCCTCCTCCTGGTAGCCGTGCACGTGCAGGTTGTCGTGGTTGGTGCGTCGGTAGGTCAGCCGGTGGATCAGGCTCGGGTAACCGTGGAAGGCGAAGATCACCGGCTTGTCGCGGGTGAACAGCTGGTCGAAATCGTCGTCGTCCAGGCCGTGCGGATGTTCGCTGGGCGACTGCAGCTTCATCAGGTCGACCACGTTGACCACGCGCACTTTCAGCTCCGGCAGGTAGCGCCGCAGGATCGTCACCGCCGCCAGCGTCTCCAGCGTGGGCACGTCGCCGGCGCAGGCCATCACCACGTCCGGCTCGCCGTGCTGGTCGCTGCTGGCCCACGGCCAGACGCCGATACCCAGGCTGCAGTGCCGCTGCGCGGCGTCCATCGCCAGCCATTGCGGCGCCGGGTGCTTGCCGGCGACCACCACGTTGACGTAGTGCCGGCTGCGCAGGCAATGGTCGATCACCGACAGCAGGCAGTTCGCGTCTGGCGGCAGGTACACCCGCACGATCTGCGCCTTCTTGTTGACCACGTGGTCGATGAAGCCGGGGTCCTGGTGGGTGAAGCCGTTGTGGTCCTGCCGCCACACGTGCGAGGCCAGCAGGTAGTTCAGCGAGGCGAGCGGGCGCCGCCACGGGATCGCCGCGGTCATCTTCAGCCACTTGGCATGCTGGTTGAACATCGAGTCGACGATGTGGATGAACGCCTCGTAGCAGTTGAACAGGCCGTGCCGCCCGGTCAGCAGATAGCCTTCCAGCCAGCCTTCGCACTGGTGCTCGCTGAGCATCTCCAGCACCCGGCCCTGCGCGGCGAGGAACTCGTCGTTCGGCTTCAGCGCGGCCTCCCACTGGCGGTTGGTGGCCTCGAACACCGCGTTGAGGCCGTTCGATACCGTCTCGTCCGGGCCGAACACGCGGAAGTTGCGCGGCTGCTGGTTCAGGCGGACCACGTCGCGCAGGAACGGCCCCAGCACATGCGTATCGCCGATGCCCGGCACGCCGGGCTGCGGCACCGCGACCGCGTAATCGCGGAAGTCCGGCAGGCGCAGGTCGCGCAGCAACGTGCCGCCGTTGGTGTGCGGGTTCGCGCTCATCCGGCGCGCGCCGGCAGGCGCCAGCGCGGCGATTTCCGGCTGCAACCGGCCGTGCGCGTCGAACAGCTCGTCCGGCCGGTAACTGCGCAGCCACGCCTCGAGCTGCTGCAGATGCTCCGGCGGGCTGCTGGCGGAAACCGACAGCGGCACCTGGTGCGCGCGGAAGGTGCCCTCGTTCGGCTTGCCGTCCACCAGCTTCGGCCCGGTCCAGCCCTTGGGCGAGTCGAGCACGATCATCGGCCAGCGCGGCCGCGCGGTGGTGCCATGTTCGCGTGCATCACGCTGGATCTGCCGGATCTGCGCCACCACTGTATCCAGCGTCGCCGCCATCGCCTGGTGCATCGCCGCCGGTTCGCTGCCCGACACGAAATGCGGCGTCCAGCCGTAACCGTGCAGCAACTGCTCCAGCTCGTCGCGGCCGATCCGTGCCAGCACCGTGGGGTTGGCGATCTTGTAGCCGTTCAAATGGAGGATCGGCAGCACCGCACCGTCGCCCACCGGATCGAGGAACTTGTTCGAATGCCAGGCCGTGGCCAGCGGCCCGGTTTCCGCCTCGCCATCGCCGACCACGCAGGCTGCGATCAGCCCGGGGTTGTCGAACACCGCGCCGAAGGCATGGCTCAGCGAGTAGCCGAGTTCGCCGCCTTCGTGCAGCGAGCCGGGGCATTCCGGCGAGGCGTGGCTGGGGATCCCGCCCGGAAAGGAAAACTGCTTGAACAACCGCTGCAACCCTGCCTCGTCCTGGCTGATGTCCGGGTACACCTCGCTGTAGGTGCCATCCAGGTACGCGTTTGCCACCACCGCGGGGCCGCCGTGGCCGGGCCCGGAGATGTAGAACATGTCCAGGTCGTACTGCCGGATCGCCCGGTTCAGGTGCGCATAGATGAAGTTCTGCCCCGGCGTGGTACCCCAGTGGCCCAGCAGCATGTGCTTGACGTGCGCCAGCGCCAGCGGCTCCTTCAGCAGCGGATTGGCGCGCAGGTAGATCTGCCCCACCGAAAGGTAGTTCGCGGCACGCCACCAGGCGTCGATGCCGTGCAGCTGGGCGAGGTCGAGCGGCGGACGGGCGAGGGTATCGGTAGTCATGGTCTGGCAACCCCGCGAAGGCAAAGAACCCGGTTCGGTGCACTATGTACACCGCGGCTTGTGAATTTCGCTGCGACACCGCGTCACACCCAGGGTTCGACTGTTCCATCATCCGGATAGGTACCCTTGCCACGGCACCGGGCGGGGCCACACAGCGGAATCAGCAGCATGGCCGTGCGCGAAAACACCGAAGACGGCGGCCCGGAAACCCCGCCCTGGAAAGACCTCGGCGCCGGCCTGATCACCGGCGCCGCCGACGACGACCCCAGCGGCATCGCCACCTACTCGCAAGTGGGCGCGGCGTTCGGCTACGGCATGCTGTGGTGCGTGTTCCTGACCATGCCGCTGATGATCGCCATCCAGGCGATCAGCGCCGGCATCGGCCGCGTCACCGGCCACGGCCTGATGGACGGCATGCGCCTGCACTACCCGCGCAAGCTGGTGTATGCGCTGCTGGTGCTGATCTTCGTCGCCAACGTGATCAACCTGGCGGCCGACATCGGCGCCATGGGCGCGGCGCTGAAGCTGCTGATCGGCGGCCCGGCCCTGCTCTACGCCGCGCTGTTCGCCGTGCTGTCGCTGCTGCTGCAGGTGTTCATTCCATTCACCCGCTACGCGCCGATCCTCAAATTGCTCACCCTGAGCCTGTTCGCCTACGTGGCCACCGTGCTGGTGATCGACGTGCCCTGGCGCGCCGTGCTCGGGAGCATCGTGCTGCCGCCGATCCGCTGGGACGCCGCCTACGCCGTGGGCCTGGTCGCCCTGCTCGGCACCACCATCAGCCCCTACCTTTTTTGCTGGCAGGCCTCCGAGGAAGTGGAGGAGATCGAGACGAGCAAACGACGCAAGCCGTTGCAGGACGCGCCGCAGCAGGCGCCAAGCGCGCTGCGCCGGATCGGCATCGACACCACGGTGGGGATGATCTTCTCCAACCTGATCGCGTTCTTCATCATCCTCACCGCCGCCGTGGTGCTGCATGCGCACGGCAAGACCGACATCCAGTCCTCGGCCCAGGCCGCCGAAGCGCTGCGACCGCTGGCCGGCGAGCTGGCGTTCGCGCTGTTCGCCGCCGGCATCATCGGCACCGGCCTGCTCGCCGTGCCGGTGCTGGCCGGCGCCACCGCCTACGCCGCCGCCGGCACCTTCGGCCAGCGCAGCGGGCTGGAACACAAGCCGCACGAGGCCAGGTTCTTCTACGGCGTGCTGATCGGCTCCGCCCTGCTCGGCATTGCCCTCAACCTCACTCCACTCGACCCGATCAAGGCGCTGTACTGGAGCGCCGTGGTCAACGGCGTCGCCGCCGTGCCGCTGATGATCGCCATGATGCTGATGGGCTCCAGCCGCAAGGTCATGGGCAAATTCACCATGCCGTGGCCACTGAAACTGTTCGGCTGGCTGGCTACCGCCGCGATGGGGGTGGCGGTGGTGGGGATGTTCGTGAGATGGGGATGGTGAATCCGACCCCGCTTTCGGCAACCCCGTTTGGGCAGGCATGACGAGCAGGAAGCCGATCGGTCAGACCCTCCCGAAACCGGCCGGGATGGCCCTCGTCGCAACCATCTACAGCGGACTAGACTGCCCCACCTTCGAGGGACCAGCGCACGGCATCAGCCGCGTGGAGCGCCGTCGTGTCGAACAGCGGCACATGGGCGTCCGTCGGTCGAACCAGCAGGGAGATCTCGGTACAACCAAGGACGATGGCCTGTGCCCCGTTGCCGACCAGGCGGTCAATGATGCCCACGAATTCCTTGCGCGACTCTTCACGCACGACGCCCAGGCAAAGTTCGTCGTAGATCACCGCGTGCACCACGGCGCGATCCTGTTCGCCGGGAACGAGCACCTTGAGCCCATGGCTCTCCAGGCGCTCCCGATAGAAGTCCTGCTCCATGGTGAAGCGGGTTCCCAGCAAGCCGATGCGGGTCAACCCGGCGGCCTTGATCGCTGCAGCCGTGGGATCAGCAATATGCAACAAGGGAATGGAAACGGCCGACTGCACTTGCGTAGCCACCTTGTGCATGGTGTTGGCGCAGATCAGCAGGCCTTCGACTCCCGTCCGCTCCAGTGCGGATGCGGCTTGCGCCAGGACCTCACCAGCCTTTTCCCACTCGCCGGTGCGCTGCAATTGCTCGATCTCGTGGAAATCCACGCTGAAGAGCACCAGCCTGGCCGAGTGCAACCCGCCCAGCTGCCGTTTGACCGCCTCGTTGATCTCCCGGTAGTAGGAGACGGTGGACTCCCAACTCATGCCGCCAATCAATCCCAGTGTTTTCACTTGCACAACCTCCTCGCTGATCTGTAACGCCCGATTTCCGCGATGAAGGCAGACAGCTTCCACCTACCGCGGGAAAAAGTCCTTTGCATGTTAGCGAGCTTGAAACGGGGAACGCATGGGCCGGAATGCACGTCGAGGCATCCGGCGTGCGCGGTGCGGCTGCCGGATCAAGGGATCAGCTGCGATGGCCCCGATGCCTTCGTCCACTTCTCGCGAATGAGTTGTCCGGATAACCAGGTGCCTGGCGCGCTGTTCAATAGTGATACCGCAGCTGCGCAATCAGCAGCGCGTCGGCCGTGGGCTTGTACACCATGCGGTGCTCGTCGTTGATGCGGCGCGACCAGTAACCTGCCAGCCCGTGCCGCAAAGGTTCGGGCTTGCCAATGCCTTCGAGGGGATGGCGCAGGGTGTCGTCGATCAGCTTGTTGATGCGCGCCACCAGCTTGCGGTCGTGGGCCTGCCAGTGGAGGTAATCCTCCCAGGCCGAATCGGAGAAGATCAGCTGCATGCCAGCCAAGCTCAGCGGGCCAGCTTGCGCGGTTTACCGCCACCGGATTCCAGCTGCGCCATCGACTCCAGCAGGCGGCGCGCGTTCCTGGGGCTACGCAGCAGGTACGCGGTTTCTTCCATGGACTGGTAGTCGGCCAGCGACATCATCACCACGGACTCGTCCTTCTTGGTGATGATCACCGGCGCATGATCCTCGCAGACGCGCTCCATCGTCTCGGCGAGACTGGAGCGGGCCTTGGTGTAGGTGATGGTGTCCATGGACTACCTCGATATGTACATTATCCTGTACACAATCTAGCCCATGACATACCGGCGGTCAAATGCCATGAAAGCAAAACGCCCCACTCGGGGCGCTTTGCTTTTCTGGCGGAGAGAGAGAGATTGTTCGGCTCATCCATGAGCCTCACCCCTTCGCGCTGCGCGCTACGGGGCCAGCCTGCGGCTGTCCAAATTTGTTCCAGACAAATTTGTCGAACCCGAGTGGGTCCTCACCTAGTCCCCACCGCCAGAAACGCAAAACGCCCCGAACGGGGGCGTTTTGCGTTTCTGGCGGAGAGAGTGTCATCCGTCAAAGTGACCACCCGAAACCGCACGAACGTCTAGGGACAGTAAAACCTTTGTAGGCGTTGCCGTACAACGTTCCTAGCAGTCCACACTAGACCCTTGACAGCCGCCTAAAGCCGGTTCACCGTAATGGGAACGGCGAGTGGTACGCCGGACTTTGGCGGACACTTTTCATGGCGCACAAAATCAATCGTCTGACCGCGCTGGCGATCAAGAACGCCAAGCCTGGCCGCCATGGCGACGGCGGCAACCTTTACCTGCTGGTGAAGGACGACGGGCGCAAAACCTGGACGTTCCGCTACCGCGCTCCGTTGACCGGCAAGGTGCGGGACAAGGGAATGGGGCCGGCGTGGGACGTAAGCCTGCCGGAAGCCCGCGAACGTGCCGCCGAGTTTCGCCGCATGCTCCGCGACGGCATCGACCCCATCGACTCTGCGAACGAGATCAAACAGAAGGCTCGCACCGAACACGCCAAGCGGATGACGTTCGGGCGATGCTCTGAGCTTTACATAGAGGCCCATAGAAGCGGCTGGCGCAACGCCAAGCATGCCGAGCAGTGGGACAGCACCCTGCGCACCTACTGCGCGCCCCTGTGGCCGCTGGACGTGGCTGCGGTCGATACCGCGCTGGTCATGAAGTGCCTTGACCCGATCTGGACGACCAAGACCGAAACCGCCAGCCGCTTGCGCGGCCGTATCGAGTCCGTGCTGGCGTGGGCAACCGTGCGCAAGTATCGCAGCGGCGACAACCCCGCCGCGTGGCGCAACCATCTAGACCAGTTACTCCCCAAGCGTTCCAAGGTGCAGAAGGTCGAGCATCGGGCCGCGTTGCCCTATGTCGGCATTGCCGAGTTCATGGCGCAGCTACGGCAGCGGCAAGGGCTGGCCGCTCGCGTGCTGGAACTGCAAATCCTGACCGCCACGCGACCCGGCGAAGCATCCGGCGCGCGATGGGAAGAAATCGACCTGGACGGCACGCTGTGGATCATCCCAGAGGAGCGCATGAAGGCCGGCAAGGAGCACCGCGTCCCGCTGTCTGATGCTGCCGTGGCGCTGCTGCGCTCCATGATCCCCAAAACCAAGGGAAAGCCCGTCACGCCGCACGGCTACATCTTCCCCGGCAACAAGGGCAAGGCGATCACGACTGCCGCCGGCATGGGGCTGCTGAAAGAGATGCGGCCCGGTATCACCGCGCACGGCTTCCGTAGCACGTTCCGCGACTGGGCTGCCGAGACGACCCAGCATCCCCGCGAAGTGATCGAGGCCGCGATGGCGCACCGACTCAAGGATGCTGCCGAGGCCGCGTACCAGCGTGGCGACTTGCTGCAACGGCGCAAGCGGCTGATGGCTGACTGGGCCGGCTACTGCGCCACGATCCGCAAGGGTGACAACGTGACACCGATCAAACGCAAGGAAGGCTGACAGAGTTCAAAGCGGCGGGAACGGGTGCCACTAACACCCGCCCCGCCTTCCACTACCAGACCGTAGGAGGTCTAGATCATGGCAACTGAAAGTGTAACTGCAGAACAACTTCCGCCCATCAAGTTCACCAAAAACGCTTGCGGTGTTGACGCGGTTAGATCATGCGAGAGGGCTACCGCCGCGCTAAACGGTGTAGAGGCCATCGCGTCCGTAATTAGCGCAAACGCGCATGACGACTACAAAGGTTTTTGGTCCGATGAACTCATCTACATGCTGCACGAAGGGGAGCAAGCACTCCTGTCCTTCGCGCGCCAAGAAATCCAGTTGATGTCACATGAATTATGGTTTGTGCATGCCCATGCTGGAGATTACGGGCCAGAAGCGCAGGCGCGCGCCAAGGCCGAACTGACGAAGCAAGGCCCCGGCGAAGATCCGCAGTCATGAGCGCGCAGATCATCCCCTTTCCAGTTGTGAGCCGTAGCCACTGGACGGCGTTCAATGATCACTGCTTCGCTCACTTATTGGCCGATGGAATGAACGCTAAGGATGCAGCGGCCCATATCGAGGCAGAGATAACGGACAAGCGCGAAAGCGAGTTGCTGCCGGAGAGGGATCGGCCGCTATTCCTGGCGCGTCGCGCACTCCGGCGGTTGCCGTTGAAACGTTCCTGACCCTTCACACCGCGCTAGCTGGCCCGGCTGGCGCGGTTCTTTTGCAGGGGCGTGAGGTGTGCGCGATGACTACCAAGCGGCAAAAAAATGCACCTGGGTTTCAAGCGAAGGCTGCCGCGCGTTTCGCATTGAGTGGTGAGGAAATGCTGAGCATGCTCGCCCGCGCATCCGAGCGGCGCGAGGCCCGCAACGGGTTTACTGAGGCTATGGAAGTCCTAGTGTCCACATTGCCGAAAGCCTTTGCAAAAACTGGCGGACCTACAGAAGAGGAAGTGCGTCACCGGATCATCGATGAAATTTATGGCCCTATGCTGGATGACCGCGACTTCACCGAATCAGCTATGAAGGAGGGGATGAAGGCGGCTTTCGACAGTGGTGCAAATATAGATATCGTTGAAGAGGCGGTGGCATATTGTGTTTTCGCGATCCGGGCTTACTTCATCGGGAATGACGCACTTTCATGGTCATACGCCTGTGACGCCAGGCACTGGAGCGCCATTGTTTTGACTATCATCAAGCGTGGTGAGATGCCAAAACCGGGCGTACTCCTTGCGCAGATTCGACACAGACAAACGCGTAAGGAATACGAAGCGATTGAGAGTTATTGGAAAGCAAACATCGCTCGCAGGCTTTCCGCGCAGAAAGCGGCCAACGAGATTTTGCTTGCCGGTGCATCCAGTTTAAGCCACAAAAAGATCGCGGAAATTGTTTCCGCCTTGCGCAGAGGGGAAACCTTCCGCTAAGCGGTATCTTTACGCTCACGGGTCGCAATGACCGGATACGTGCCATCAAATAGGCGTCGCCCATCCAAGGGCCGCCCGTAGCAACCCGCTACGGCGAAACCCGCACAAGGCGATGCCATGCAAACCCAAGCCGTACCCGCGCAGCTCCTGCGCTTGCCCGCTGTCATTCAGCGCACCGGGCTTTCTCGCTCGTCCATTTATCGCCATGAAGCCGAGGGAACGTTTCCCCGGCGCGTGAAGATCGGCGCAAGCGCCAGCGCATGGCTTGCGTCCGACATTGATCGCTGGATCACTGGCCGCGTTATCGCGTCGAGGGGGCAGCAATGACCGCCGCAACGACAAACACCCCCGCATACCGCCCATTCCTGGAAGCCTGCCGCGAGCACGGCATAAGCAAGACCGTCGCGTATGAGCTGGCAAACGCCGGCCTGGTCGAAACTTTTAAACTTGGCGCCAAACGCTACATTATCGTCGAGAGCCTGCGCACCCTGCCCGAGCGGCTGGGCAAGGCGGGTGAAGCTTGAACGTCGCGCATACGAAAACCCCCGACAACGGCGGCAACCGTTCCGGGGGCATGTCAAACACTTCGTACATCCATCCTATCGCCAACCACGCCGACCGTCTACTGGATCGGCTGGACGGCGTGCGCAAATCCGGCAAAGGCTGGATTGCCAAGTGCCCCGCACACACTGACCGTTCCGCGTCCCTGAGCATCGCGCAAGGCGATGATGGCCGCGTGCTGCTGCATTGCTTCGCGGGCTGCCTGGTGCATGACGTGCTGGGCGCTGTCGGCTTGTCCATCGCCGATCTGTTCCCGCAGCGGATCACCATGAACATGAGCACCGCAGAGCGCAACGCCCTGCGCGAATACGCCAAACAAGCGCAGTGGAAAGCGGCATTGAACGCCTTGCAGCTTGAAGTCGGCGTGGTGCACATCGCCGCCCGCACGCTCGCCGAGGGGCAAGCCCTGACCGATGACGACCTGAAGCGCGTAGGCGTGGCCTGCGACCGTATCCGCGACGCGCGGGAGGTGCTGACCCATGGCCGCTGAAAAGATTGCCGCAATCGAGGAATTGGCGGCGCGGGAATCTTGGTGCACTGGTGCAAACCCTGAGAATGCACCAACGCACCAAGACGAAAAACCGCCGCGTGAGGTGGTGGTGGTAGACGCTGCCGGCTTGCTATCGGCGAAGTTCCCGCCGCGCGACAAGCTGCTGAAGCCGTGGCTGACCACGCAATCGCTGGCGATGATCTACGCACCACGCGGCATCGGTAAAACGCACATGGCGCTGGGCGTGGCTTACGCGCTCGCGTCGGGGGGCGAGTTCCTGGGCTGGCAGGCAACGGCGCAAACCCCGGTGCTGTATCTGGACGGCGAGATGCCCGGCGCGGACCTGAAAGCCCGCGTTGCGACCGTCATCGCCAGCAATGACCAAGAAGCGGCGGCTGGATACCTGCGGTTTGTCACGCCCGACCTGCAAGAAGACGGCTTGATGCCGAACCTGTATCAACCGGAAGGCCGGGAAGCCATCAACGCGGCGATAGGGGCCGCTCGCGTGGTTATCGTGGACAACCTTAGCTGCCTGGTGCGCGGCGGCAAGGAGAACGAGGGAGAGAGCTGGCAGCCTGTGCAGGAGTGGGCGCTACAGATGCGCTCGCAAGGCCTTAGCGTGGTTTTCGTTCACCACGCCGGCAAGGGAGGCCAGCAACGCGGCACGTCCAAGCGCGAGGACGTACTGGATACCGTTATCGCACTCCGCAAGCCTGCCGATTACGAACCCGACCAAGGTGCACGGTTCGAGGTTCACTTCGAGAAAGCCCGCGCGCTGTACGGGCAAGACGTTTCGCCCTTCGAGGCTGCGCTTACCACGCTGCCGGACGGCACCCAGACATGGGCAACGCGCGCGGTATCCGATGCCAGCGAAGAACAAATGATCGAGCTGGCCGGGCTGGGCCTGACGATGCGCGAGATCGGCGGCGAGCTGGGCGTGAATCACTCGACCGTGGTACGCGCACTGAACAAGGCCAAAGACGCGGGCCGCTACACCCCGAAGCCAAAGCCGGCAAAAAAGCCCGCGACGCCGCGAGGTGACAGCTATGTCGACTGACCAGAACGGCGCTTGGTGCGCTGGTGCACCACTAGGGAACGCACCAACGCACCAAAGCCCTAGAACATCGCTCAAAGCCTTGGCAGACAACGCTTTGCAAGGAAATGACCGCGCACCAAAAGAGGCTGCGTCTGGTGCACGTTCGGCTGCCGCTTCTGGTGCATCTGGTGCCCTTGGTGCAAGCGGTGCGCTTGGTGCATCTGGTGCGGTGGAGTCGATGCAGCGTGACACCGACGACCGCCGCGCCGGACGCGTACCGGCTGGCGACACGGGGCGGATGTTGTGCAAAGGGTGCGGCCCGGTCTGGATTCACCCCGACATTGCGGCGGTGCTGCCTGTTGTGGGCGGCTGGCCGCGTGCGCTGGGCTGCCCGTGGTGTTTCGTTCGCAAGGCTGGCGGTCACGTACCGCGCCCATCCGTGACCTGTGAAGGCTGCCGACACTTCAGCCTGGGCACGATCAACCCTGATGCCGGCATGGGCACCTGTGGCGCTGGCAAGGGCAGCCATTACCCGGCGCAGCGGCACAAATGCGACACCTTCGAGCCGGCGAGGGACTGACCGATGACCCAAGCCTGGCGGGGCGAAACCGTAGCGGCGGACGGCCGCGAACTAACCGTGCGGGGACTGGATACCCCGGACGGCAATCCCCTGGAACCTGAGCCGGAGTTCCTGGCCTTTGCCGATGGCGCGGCATTCCGGCCGGAGGCGATGGCGGTTCATTCCTGCCTGACCGTGACGGCTTCCGGTAGTTGGAGCTATCACACCGACAAGCCGGCCGGCTCGCATATCCCCGTGACCGGCTCCGATTGGGTGCAGTCGGCTGCGCTGAGTTTCACCGGCACATCGCCGCATGACGTGAGGCCGCATCTGCTGGCGCTGGCTCGCTGGGAGCTGCCCGGAGCCATAGAGCCATGCCTGAGCTACGGACGGGCTTACCTGCGCGTCTGGTGCGACCGCAAGGGGCAACGGCCACGACCGGCCGTTATCGCGGCGGCAACCCTGGACGCGCTCGCGCTGGCGTTCTGGGGACGGCGTAGGCAGGGCATGCCGACGATCGAGGATCGCCGCGTGGAGCTGCGCGTGGACAAGGGGCGTTATGCCGACTACCGCGCGCTGATGGTGACGGTGTTCGAGCAGCGACTATCCGAAGCGGCGGGCCGGTACAGAACAATCAGCTATTACCGGGCTACCAAAACCGCCGATTACCGCGCAAATGGATTTGCGGGGAGTTCATGGTGGATCAAGGCGCATGCAATGGCGGGGCCGGTGCTGACGTTAATGCCGGCTATTCAACACCCGCAATCCGACATTATGAAAGATAGGCAGGACTTCACCGCCATGACTGCGCCAGCCTCGCGATCCCGTGCCGCGTAATGCACGGTATTCCTTCCCAGTAACCCGACAAGAGCGAGGCGGTTTGAGATGGCTACTCGACGGGCAATCCATGTTTCGCTCGCCATGCCGCGTGACCAAGCCGAAGCGTTGCCAGTATCGCAGTCAACACAGTCGACAGATGGAACAGCCATGGCTGCACGGTTCCTGGCGGCGACATCGTGAACGCTACCCACCACGACAAGCCGGCGAACAGTGCACGCCACCAGCAGCGCCGCAAGATTCTTGCCGCCAACGCGCCGTACTTGGCGTTGATCCCTATCGGCATCGTCACGTTCTATCCCCCTGTGTACCCATACGCCGGGGCAGTGTACTTCGCCAGTTGCATCATTTTCGGGTGCGCCATTTTCCAAGAGCTGCGGCGCTGGACCGGTAAGGCCGCCAAGCCTGTCAAAACCACTCCCTCTTAACCGCATTTTCTCCTGAGCCCATGAAGCTCTCCGCATTGGTCGGTTGTGTCGTCGCACGCCCGGCTTACCCCGTGGAAGGCTTCCCCTATTTTGGCGCACGAATGCTAACCCGTCCGCCGCATAGACCCGGCAAACCTTTGTCGCCACTAGCTTCAAGTTAGTTCTATCTGCTTTGTTCCCTATTCCGTACCCCCGCTGGCGCATTCGATGAGCGTGCCAACGCTCCACTGTGCCGACCCTCCCCAAGGAATCCCCCATGTCCATGAACGCACAACGTAATGCCGCCGCAGTAGCAGCACTGAAGAAGATCACCCCGCAGCAACTGGCGGGAATACAGCTTTTCGTCGAGCGCCAGCGCGTCCAGAAGCTCGCCAAGTCCACCACGACGAGTGTGCATGTGTGGGGCGGCGCGGCGACCGGCTGGCCAACCCCTTCCCAATTTCGCAAGACCCCATAAACCGAACGAGACAACGCCATGACCCCGAAACCGAACCTTACCGCCGTACCTTCGCCCGCCCAGCGCCTACGCGACGCCATTGCCCATCGCGACGCTGTAGCCGTCGAGATTAACGACAACCGCGCAAAGGCCGCGCTTCTCGATCCACTGATCCAAGAGCTTGCCGACGCCGACGCGGCCCTGAAAGACGTGCTCAAGACTGACGCCGATGCGCTGCATGACTGGGCACTCAATGGCGCTCAAGGGCCGTCGCCCTCCCCCGATACGCGCAGCCGAGACGCAGCCTCCCGCAAGGTCGCGGAGGCGAATGCGAAGTTGAACGCGTCGGGTATCGCACGAAATCAGTTTGACGTGGCCTATCACGAGATAGTCAGCCGCCACGAGGAGGCACAGCACGCGGTGCAGGCCGCAGAGCGAGCGGTAATCGGTGATGAGCTTCTGCGCAGCGGCACAAAGCAAAGGGCCGCCGCCAAGGCGTACCTAATGGCCGAATTCATGCACCAGCACGTCATGCAGGCGGCGCGACAAGTCGGCGGCCTGGATCACTACTTCGCCGAGTTGGAGGAAATCACCAAGCCCCTACTTGCGGCAGATGAAGCGGACATACGGCGCGAGGCCGCTGCAATCGCGGCTCAGCATCTGCAGGCGCTCTTGCATGGAGAGGATCACAACGGATAACGATCGCTTTGGGTCCCCGGCTCCGTGCGAATCGGAGCCGGTCTTTTTCATGCCGACAAATGAGCAATGAAAGCTCCCATAGCGGCCCACGCTGGAATCACACACATGATCGTCATACGAGGCAAGAACATCACCCTGCAGCCATTGGGCGTGCGGGAAATCAGCGAGACGCTGGAAAGCATGAAGAAACTCGGTGCCGGGCCCACAACGTCGGGCATGTACGGCCCTGATCTGCTGCCGCACTTTTTGAACGTGGTAACCGCCGCTGTCCGGCGCCAGGTGCCCGATGCGAGCGTGGATGAAGTAGCCGACGCCATCGACATCACCAACATTACCGAGATCCAGCTTGCGCTGATCGGCCATTCCGTGAGCAACACTCACAAGGGGCTGGGCCATGTCCAATGAAAACGAGATCGTCGTCCAGCTAACTGCTGAAACGGCGCAACTGCAGGCAGGCATGGAGGAAGGCGCTGCTACTGTCGCGAAAGCTACCGAGGAAATGCAGGCGACCATTGCCGAAGAGGCCGCTGCCTTCAATGCAGCCGTACAGCTGAAAGTCGATGCGATGGTGCGGCTCAATGCGGCCTTTGCTGGCGGCATCACCAGCACCGCAGGCATTGCCGAAGCAGAGGCGGCACTTGACCAAGCAATGGCCGCTGGCGCACTCACAGCTGCCGAATATGCCGGGTATGTCGGGACGCTGAACACGGCAGAGATTGACCTAGCCGCCAGCACCACGGCTGCCACGGTGGCGACTGAAGCCAACACTGTCGCGATGACGATCAACGGCGGTGTGGCTCGCGAGCTGGGCGTGATGATCGGCGAGCTGGCGCGCGGCAATTACACGCGTCTGGAAGGCTCCACGATCACACTGGCGAACCGCACCGGCGTGCTTTCGACCGTACTGCAGAGCCTAATGAGTCCGATTGGGCTGGCCACGGTCGCGGCAGCAGCATTGGGTTATGAGGTATTTGAGGCAGGCTCAGACTTCCGTGCCATGGAAGGCGCAGTGATCGCCACGGGGCAGGCCGCAGGATATACGGCCGGACAACTGGACGTCATGGCCAACAGTGTTGGCAAGTCTACCGGCGATGTTGGCGCGGCGGATGAGGCATTCCAGAAGCTTGCCGCTTCCGGTCGCTTCGCCGGGAACGACCTGCGACTGGTGGGCACCGCTGCCGCTGAAATGGCCGCCATGACCGGCCAGAGTGTTGGCTCGATCATCGCGCAGATTGAAAAGCTACAGGAAGACCCGCTAAAGGCGGTCGCCAAGCTAAATGACCAGTTCCATTTTCTGACGGTCGCCGAGTTCGAGCAAATGCAGCAATTGGTGGCCGGTGGAGATACGGCCGCTGCGGCAAGCATCGCCTACGCGGCGATGGCCGACAACATGGGGATCAAGACCGAACAGGTTCACCAGCACGTCAACGTTCTTATCAAAGCCTGGCGCGACCTGAAGAACGTCTGGAATGACACGATGCGTAGCGCAAACGTTGCGCTAGGCGGTGGCGACACGGCGGAACAGCTCGCGGAAGCGCAACGCATCCTGAAAAACATGCAGGAGCAGAATGCCGCCCTGCTACAGATACACAGTCATTCGGCCGGCCTTACCGCCGAGATGAACTTGCAGTCGGCCCGCGTGACTGAACTGACGGCAAAGCTTCGTGAACAGAGTGCGGCGGCTGGCGCCGTTGGCGCTTCGGCGCAGAAGAGCGCCGAGCAGATCGACGCGATGGCAAAAGCGTCCAAGAAGAAAGGCGGTGCCGGTCATGCCGACCACGAACAGGCGCAAGCCGACCGCGACGCCTTCAACGAGCAGCGCCTACAGCACAGCATGTCGCTGGCCGAGGAAAAAACGTACTGGCAGGCCAAGCTAGCGGCGGCGAAGGAAGGGACGGACGCCTACCGCCAAGCGGTGAACGAACTGCTGCAGATCCGTAGCAAGCAGGAGAGCGCCAGCAAGTCGGCGGCTCGGCAGGAGATCGCGGACGCCAAGCACGTCGCAGAGGAACAAAAGCGCGCCATCAGGGATGCTGAAACCGCCGAGGAAGAAGCGTCCAAGAAAGCAACGGCACTGAGCTTGGAAAGGCTCAAGGCATCGCACGATGAGGCAATCGGAGAGCTGGCGAACAAGCGTCAGGGCTATGAGCTGCAGTTTTCCGAAGGCGAGATCAATGCTGCGCAGTTACTACAGCCTGAGCAGCAACTAGCAGCGCAGAAGTTAGCCATAGACCAGCAGTACTCCCGCGACAAGCAAAAGCTCGACTTAGGAGATCAGGTAGCGATCACCAAGGATGGCGAGGCCATCGTCAAGGCGATGCAGCAGTATCAGGCGGAAATGACGGCATCGGAAAAGAATTTCCACAAGAACAGCGCCAAGGAGTGGCAGAGCTACGCCAAGCAAATCGAGGGCGCGATGCAGGGCGCCATCAACGGCATGCTGTTCCAGCACCAGACGTTGCGACAGGGCATTGCCAACATCTCACTGGTTATCGGCGAGGACTTCATCAAGGAAGCGGTAATGAAGCCGCTGGACGCGTGGATTTCCGGAGAGTCCGCGAAAACGGCCGCAGCCCTTGCCGGTGCAACACAGCGGCAAGTTATCGAGACTGGCGCGGCAGAAGTATCGAAAGCTGCGGACGCGGCTACCGGCAGAAGCCAGATCACCAGCGCGGCTGCAACTGCCGGCGCGAAGGCGTATCAGGCCATCGTCGGTATCCCCTTCGTCGGCCCGGTGCTGGCGCCCATTGCTGCGGGCGTCGCCTTCGCTGGCGTGGAAGCGTTCGGCAGCAAGATCTCCAGTGCCCAAGGCGGCTGGGAACGCGTCCCGATCGACGGCGCGATGACCGAGCTGCACAAGGACGAGATGGTGTTGCCGGCACATGTCGCCAACCCTATCCGCGATATGGCCAAGAAGGGTGGCGGCCAGCGAGGTGCGGACGGTGGCGGCAACAACTATCACTTTCACAGCTTCGATTCTCGCGGGATCGCGGATTACGCGCGTAGGCGTCCGGCCGATTTTGCAGCCGCCATGAAGCATGTTGCGCGACGAGGGCATTTGAAATGAGCGAGGCAGCAAGGCGGCCCACCGATGACCACTAGATCCATGCAACCGACACGTCGAGGCGTTCCCGCCGACTACGCGGGCACCGACCCATGTCTATGCAACGCGCGCACGAAGTCAGGCATGCCCTGTCGTGCGGTCGGGCTGGATAACGGTCGATGCAAGTGGCACGGAGGAAAGAGCACAGGCCCAGTGACGGAAGAAGGCCGAGAGGCGATCAGGCGCAGCAATGTCGAGCGTGCGCATCGGCGTCTGAGGAAGGGCTTGGAGGCATGGATCGCGCGTATGGGGATCGGAGATATGCCTAGGAAAGCCACCGAAAAGTGAGTTTCTAGAGCAGTACGTGCGCGCGCGAATGAGTCTGGGCGAAGTTGAGACCTGTTAACAAATGTCAAGGCCTCGCAAGCTGGACAAGGGGCGGGCCGGACTGATTCGGACGAGACCGACCGGGCGCTATAAATCAAATCCGTTCATCGCGGACGAAAGGGACAAGTGCGCAAGTGTCCCAGCGGGCAACCGCGAACAACACGCACAGGCGGCAGCGTAGATCACTCTACGGCGCGCGTGGTCGCTATTCTTCCCGGAAGGGGGAAGCATGCCGACCAATTCTGCGATTTATCTGTATCCACCACTGCTGCGATATGGCGCACTTGCTGGTGGCTGGGTGGAACGCATACGCATCCTTGCCGATGCCGAAAGGGTGCGGGCGCAAATCTTCCGTGTGGACGACGGCATCTTCGGCGGCAAAGATCCCTACGCGATCGCATGGGCTGAGGATTATGGCGCCGATCTTCTAATCGTAGACGCAGCAGGGAATCCGCTGACGGACATTCTGCGCATGCTGATCCGCCAGACAATTGCAACGGCGATGCGCGCCGATGCGAGCCACAAAGAAATGGCCGGCATTCTGCGCAGTATGTATGCCTTCAGTCCCAACGCAGCACAAATAATCGCCACAACTGAGATAGGGCTAGCGAATGGTTACGGCGGGCTCGCTGGAGCAATTGCCGTGGGCGCCAAGGCAAAACGCTGGCTCGTGTCCAATGATCCAGGCGTGTGCGATGGCTGCAGCGCGAATGCCGCACAAGGATGGATCAGCATCGACACGCCCTACGCGTCGGGCGCACTGGCGCCTCTCGATCATGCTGGATGCCGCTGTGATGCGGCCTATCGCAGAAAACTACCGTAGGCTACCTGCTGACCAGCAAGCTGCTGGCAGCGTTTCTAAATTAGACGGCAAATAGATAGCCGAGCCGTCGCGCAGTGCGAGCACCAGCCATTGCGGCCAGCGGGGAACCTTGAAGGGAACAAAAATACACGGCCACAAAAAAACCCCATATTTCAGGGGTTTAGATGCTTTTATGGCGGAGAGAGTGGGATTCGAACCCACGGTAGTGTTACCACTACGGCAGTTTTCAAGACTGCTGCCTTAAACCGCTCGGCCATCTCTCCATAAACTCGTTGTCTGCAGCAAGGTGCGCGTTGCGCGCCACTACGGCAGTTTTGTTCCGGGCATCCTGCCCTCCACCCCTTCGGGGCCAGCGGCTGCGCCGCTGTCCGCTTCGGCATCCTGCCTTCGCGTCAAGACTGCTACCTTAAACCGCTCGGCCATCTCTCCATAAGTTCTCGGCGGCAGAGTCTATCAGGGACTCTGCGGCGGGCGACCGTTGCCACCCTTCTTTGACAACGCCACCAGGCATCCCACCAGGATCGCCACCGGGATCAGCGCACCGAGCAGCGGGAACAGCAGTACCGGCTCGCGTATCACCATCGGCACCAGCTGGGTGGCGCTGGCGAAGGCGATGATGCACAGGCGCCAACGGCGGTTGTGGCGGGCGAACCAGAAGCTGCCGATGACCAGCAGCAGCGCGATGATCGACAGCGCCAGGTCGATCTTCGGCATCTGCCACACGCCATCGAAGCCGAGGCGGGTGCCGATCACCGAGGCCAGCACCGCGAGCAGGAAGTAGCTGGTGTAGAACTCGACCTTGTCCCACCGGCCGCCGGGCACCGCCAGGGTGTTCATGCGATGCGGTCCAGGCCAGCCATGTACGGGCGCAGTGCGGCGGGCACGGTGATCGAGCCGTCGGCGTTCTGGTTGTTTTCCATCACCGCGATCAGGGTGCGGCCGATGGCGAGGCCGGAACCGTTGAGCGTGTGCACCAGTTCGGGCTTGCCGCTGTCGGCGTTGCGCACGCGGGCCTGCAGGCGGCGCGCCTGGAAGTCTTCGCAGTTGGAACAGCTGGAGATTTCGCGGTAGGTCTGCTGGCTGGGCAGCCACACTTCGAGGTCGTAAGTCTTGACCGCGGTGAAGCCCATATCGCCGCTGCACAACAGCATCTTGCGGTACGGCAGGCCGAGTTTCTGCAGCACTTTCTCGGCGTGGCCGACCATCTCTTCCAGTTGCGCGTGCGACTGGTCGGCGCGGGCGATCTGCACCATCTCGACCTTCTCGAACTGGTGCTGGCGGATCATGCCGCGGGTGTCGCGGCCGTAGCTGCCGGCCTCGGCGCGGAAGCATAGGGTGTGCGCGGTCATGCGCAGCGGCAGCGCGTCGGCGTCCTGGATGGTGTCGCGTACCAGGTTGGTCAGCGAGACTTCGGCGGTGGGGATCAGGTAGCGCTTCGTTTCGCCGACTTCGGTGGCGAACAGGTCGTCCTCGAACTTCGGCAGCTGGCCGGTGCCCTGCATGCTGTCCGCGTTGACGATCACCGGCACGTTGCATTCGAGGTAGCCGTGCTCGCCGGTGTGCAGGTCGAGCATGAACTGGCCGAGCGCGCGGTGCAGGTGGGCGAGCTGGCCGCGCAGCACGGTGAAGCGTGCGCCGGACAGCTTGGCGCCGGCGTCGCCGTCGAGCCAGCCGTGGCGCTCGCCCAGTTCGACGTGGTCCTTCACCGTGAAATCGAACTCGCGCGGCGCGCCCCAGCGGGCGACTTCGAGGTTGTCGTGCTCGTCCTTGCCGATCGGCACGGAGGCGTGCGGGATGTTCGGAATGCCCAGCGCGATCTCAGCCAGCTTCGCCTGCACCTCGGCCAGCGCCTGTTCGTTGGCCTTGAGCTTGTCGCCGATGCCGGCGACTTCGGCCATCAACGCTGCCGTGTCCTCGCCCTTGGCCTTGGCCTGGCCGATCGCCTTGGAGCGGGTGTTGCGCAGGTTCTGCAGTTCCTGCGTTTCCATCGCCAGTTGCTTGCGGCTGTTCTCCAGCGACTCGACGACGCTCACGTCCAGCTTATAGCCACGGGTTTCGGCGAGGCGCGCGGCGGTTTCGGCGAGGCGCGAACGCAGCAGGGCGGGATCGAGCATGATCAAAGTCCAGGTGAAGGCTTGAACCGCGAATTATCGCTGGGGGGTGGTAGTGGCTGCAATGTGAGTTCAGGTGGCGTGAGGGGCTTCACCCCTCCCCGGCCCTCCCCTGCTGCACGCAGGGGAGGGAGCAAAGCGGCTCCGTAACAAGTCGGCAGAAGCCGGTTAGCTGGCCAGCTTGCGTTCGCTGCGGCCCAGCCACCAGGCCATCGCGGCGCCGGCGAGCAGCCAGCCGACGAGCTGCTCGACCAGTGCCGCCAGCGTGAAGTCGAGCGGGAAGCGATACCAGTTCCAGTACGGCACCATCGTGCACAGCCAGGTGAACAGCGCCGCTGCAGCGGCAAGTGCCACGCGCCGCCGGAAACCCAGTCCGGCCAGCCCCAGCACGAAGGCGAGGGCCAGTGCGGCGAGTGTGTCGGACGCCCACTGCCGGCCGATCTGCGGACCCATCTGCATCATGTCCTCGCCTTGCGGCAGGTAGACCACGAAGGCGTACGGCGACGTCACCGCCTTTTCCGAGTACGCCTTGAGTACCGCCTTGTCACCCATCTGCTTCGGATCCAGCGACGGCAGGATGTAGACGCCGGGCTGGGTGCCGAGCCCTTCATGCAGGCTGCTCAACACGGCGTTTTCGTTGGCCGGCAGGCGGATGCCGGTATCGCCCAGCCCCAGCGCCATGTGCGCCGCCACGCCCCACACGAACATCACGATGCCGCCGATCAGACCCGCCACGAGTATGCGCATAACTCTCCCTCCCCGCTTGATGCGGCAAATCTATGTCGGGTATCGCGGCAACGGCAAGGATGCTTGCAGCATGCGGGAATTATCTGCCGCGGGCTTTCTCGCGGGCGGCGCGCAGGGCCAGCAGCTTTTCGCGCAGCTGCAGTTCCAGGCCGCGCTCGACCGGCTCGTAGAACACGCTGCCGACCAGCTCATCGGGCAGGCATTGCTGGTCCAGCGCGATGCCGCCTTCGGCGTCGTGGTCGTACTGGTAGCCCTTGCCGTAGCCGAGGCCTTTCATCAGCTTGGTTGGCGCGTTGCGCAGGTGCATCGGCACTTCCAGCGTGCCGCCCTGGCGCACCGCGGCGCGGGCCCTGTTGTAGGCCATGTAGGCGGCGTTGCTCTTGGGCGCGATGGCCAGCCAGATCGCCAGCTGGGCCAGGCCGAGTTCGCCTTCGGGGCTGCCCAGGCGCTCGTAGGTATCCCACGCGTCCAGCGCCATGCGCCAGGCGCGCGGCTCGGCCAGGCCAACGTCTTCCACCGCCATGCGGGTCATGCGGCGGGCCAGGTACAGCGGGTCGACGCCACCGTCGAGCATGCGGCACAGCCAGTACACCGCGGCGTCGGGGTCGGACGAACGCACGGATTTGTGCAGCGCCGAGATCTGGTCGTAGAACTGCTCGCCCTGCTTGTCGAAGCGACGGGTGCGGTCGGCCAACACCTGGGCCAGGGTGGCTTCGTCGATGGTGCGGTCGTCGGCCAGCTCGGCGGCGATTTCCAGCAGGGTCAGCGCGCGGCGCACGTCGCCGTCGGCGGCCTGGGCGATCGAGTCGAGCGATTCGTCGGACACCTGCAGCTGCAATTCGCCCAGGCCGCGCTCGCTGTCGACCAGCGCGCGCTTCAGCGCGGCGATGATGTCGTCGGTCGAGACCGGTTCCAGCACGTGCACGCGGCAGCGCGAGAGCAGCGCGGAGTTCAGTTCGAACGAGGGGTTCTCGGTGGTAGCGCCGATGAAGATGATCACGCCGCGTTCGATGTGCGGCAGGAACGCATCCTGCTGGGTCTTGTTGAAGCGGTGCACCTCGTCGACAAACAGCACGGTGCGTCGACCCTGGGCGAAGTTCACCTCGGCCTCGGCCAGCGCCTTGCGCACGTCCGGCAGGCCGGACAGCACGGCGGAGATCGCGCGGAAATCCGCATCGGCGTAACGCGCCACCAGCAGCGCCAGGGTGGTCTTGCCGCAGCCGGGCGGCCCCCACAGCACCATCGAGTGGATCTTGCCGGCCTCCAGCGCGCGGCGCAGCGCCTTGTCCGGGCCGACCAGGCGCTGCTGGCCGACGATTTCGTCGAGGCTGCGCGGGCGCATGCGCTCGGCCAGCGGCTTGAGCGCGTCGGGTTCGGCGAACAGGCCGGCGCCGGGTGTGGGAACGGGACGGGGCATGCCCACATGATACGTCATGCCGCCGCTGCCCCATGGCGTGGCAGGCGAGCTATCCGGACAGGCGCTGGCGCATGCCTGGTCGGCGACGACGGCCGCGAGCCGCGCGATGGTCACACCTCGTCGGGGCGAATTCCCGCCGTTATCGTGTATTGGCGGTAGATGCCGTAGCCCACGCCGCACAGGCCGGTGAGCGTGGCCGGAATCAGCAGGGTGCGCTCGCCCAGCTGGCGGAACAGCACCGCGCCCACCCCGCTGCCGAAGGTGAAGCTGCCGATCACCAGCAGGCAGACGCGGATGCGCAAGGTGTCCACCTCCAGGCCGCGCAGGCGCTGACCGACATAGATGCCCAGGTCGGTGAACATGCCCGAGACATGGGTGGTGCGGAACACCATGCCGCTGTAGGTGCTGGCCATGCCGTTCTGCAACCCGGCCGCCATCGCGGCCAGGTCCAGGCCGTACGAGCTGCCCTGGTCCAGCAGCGGCACCGCGGCGAACAGCAGCAGCGACTCCAGCGCCAGCGCCACGCCGTAGCGCCGGCCGAGCTTCAGCGTGTTCTGCTGCACGATCAGGCCGCTGAGCACCGCGCCGACCAGGAAGGCACCGAGCGACAGCAGCCAGTGCCACGCCTCGCCGCCATCGCCGGTGCCCACCGCGATACCGAGCAGACTGGTGGAGCCGGTGAGGTTGGTGATCGACTGGTGGCGAAAACCCATGTAGCCGGCGGCGTTGACCATGCCGGCGATGAAGGCGAGTATGCCGCCGCCGATCCACGCCCAGCGCGGCAGCCTGCGCAGCACGGTCATGGCGGCATCAGTCCTTCAGCGGCTGCACGTCGATGACCGGCGCGTCGCCGATCACGTCGGCGCCCTTCGGCGGCACGAAGTTGAAGGTGGCCGGCGGAACCGGCGCGTTGCGCCGCCAGTCGGAGAAACGGATCTCGGTGGTGGAGCCGAGCTGGTCGCGGAACGTCATGCGGGCCAGGCCGTTGGCGTCAAAGCCGAGGTCGGCGTGGTCGAACTGCGGGTCCTTGCCGGTGGAACTGAGCCGCAGCCAGAGCAGGCCGTCGTGCTCGCCCTGCTCGACCACCTTGAAATCCTTGTCCATCTGCTTGAGGTCGGTCAGCACGGTGAGCGGGCTGTGCGCCTCCTCGCTCGACTGGATGCGCACGGTGACCTGCTCTAGCTCCGGGTCGTACAGCCACACGCGGCTGCCGTCGGCCACGATGGTCTGCTTGTACGGCGCCAGCGTGTCCCAGCGGAACTGGCGCGGCGCCTGCAGCGCCAGCGTGCCGGAACTGGTCTTGCTGGCATGGCCATTGACGTCGGTGAGGGTCTGGCTGAAGTGGCCGGTCAGCGAATGCAGGCCGTTGGCGAAGGCGTCCAGCCGCGCACGCGCCGGGCCGGTGGCCGCCTGCGCCACGGTGCCCAGCGACAGCGCCAGCATGATGGCGGGCAGGACAAGCATGAAGCGTTTCATCGGATTCCCGGAAGGTGAAGATGACGGTGAATTGTGGAGCGTATCGGCTTAATGGATCTGTAGGGCGGGCACTGCTCGCCGCTTTTACCCCATCCGCTTTTACCCCATCGGAGAGGAGAGCAGAAGCCGACGGGCGATGCCCGCCCTGCCAAAGGCTCAATTCTTCGGCGGCGGCGGCGCCAGCACCTCGCGGTTGCCGTTGTGCTGGGGCGCGCTGACCACGCCATCCAGCTCCATCTGTTCGACCAGCCGCGCGGCGCGGTTGTAGCCGATGCGCAGGTGCCGCTGCACGCCGGAGATCGAGGCGCGACGGGTCTGCGTGACGACCGCCACGGCCTTGTCGTACAGCTGCGTATCCGCGTCGCCGCCCTCTTCGCCTTCCTGCGGCAGGCCCGAGTCGTTGATGAACTTGCCGTCGCTGGTGGCCTGGACTTCCTCCAGCACGCCCTCGATGTAGTTCGGCGCACCCTGCGATTTCAGCCAGGCCACCACATGGTGCACCTCGTGGTCGTCGACGAAGGCGCCGTGCACGCGTTCCGGCGTGGCGGTGCCCGGCGGCAGGTACAGCATGTCGCCGTAGCCGAGCAGCGTCTCCGCCCCGGACTGATCAAGAATCGTGCGCGAGTCGATCTTGCTGGACACCTGGAACGCGATGCGGGTGGGAATGTTCGCCTTGATCAGGCCGGTGATCACGTCCACCGACGGGCGCTGGGTCGCCAGGATCAGGTGCACGCCGGCAGCGCGCGCCTTCTGCGCCAGGCGGGCAATGAGTTCTTCCACCTTCTTGCCGACGATCATCATCATGTCGGCGAATTCGTCGATGAACACCACGATGTACGGCAGCGGTTCCAGCGGCTCGGCGGCGAGGTTCGGCATCTCCGGATTCGGCCGGAACAGCGGGTCCAGCAGCGGCTGGCCGGCGTTCTCGGCGTCCTTCACCTTCTTGTTGAAGCCGGCCAGGTTGCGCACGCCCACCGCAGCCATCAGCTTGTAGCGGCGTTCCATCTCGGCCACGCACCAGCGCAGTGCGTTGGCGGCTTCCTTCATGTCGGTAACCACCGGCGCCAGCAGGTGCGGGATGCCCTCGTACACCGAGAGCTCCAGCATCTTCGGGTCGATCATGATCATCCGCACGTCTTTCGGGCTGGCCTTGTACAGCAGGCTCAGCACCATCGCGTTGACCGCCACCGACTTGCCCGAACCGGTGGTGCCGGCCACCAGCAGATGCGGCATCTTGCCGAGGTCGACCACGACGGGTTTGCCGCCGATGTCTTTGCCCAGCGCCAGCGCCAGCGGCGATTTCTGCTGGTCGTACTTGTCCGAACGCAGGATCTCGGAGAGATACACGATCTGCTTGTGGGTGTTGGGGATCTCCAGGCCGATCACGTTCTTGCCGGGGATCACATCGACCACGCGCACGCTGACCACCGACAGGCCGCGCGCAATGTCCTTGTCCAGGCTGGACACCTGCGAACCGCGGATGCCCGGCGCCGGCTCCATCTCGAAGCGGGTGATCACCGGGCCCGGATAGGCGCCGACCACCTTCACGTCGATCTTGAAGTCCTTCAGCTTGAACTCGACCTGGCGCGAGAGCACCTCGAGGGTTTCCTCGGAATAACCCGGACCCTGCGGCGGTGCCTCGTCCAGCAGCGACAACGGCGGCAGTTCGCCCGGCGCGGCTGCGCCGACGAACAGCGGAATCTGCGTTTCGAGCTTCGCGCGTTCGCTCTTGGTCACCGGCGCCGGCGGCGCCTCGATGCGCACCGGCTCGCGCTTGGCCTGGCGCACCGCGTCGGCTTTCTTCACCACTTCGCGCTCGGTACGCGCCTGCCGCGCGGCCAGTGCCTGCGGCGCCTCGCGCAGCTTGCCCTTGAGCCAGTCGACCAGCTTCAGCACGCCATGCCCGGTCCAGTCCATCACCTTGAACCAGGACAGGCCGGTGGCCAGGGTCACCGCGATCAGGAACAGCGCCAGCAACAGCAGCGGCGCGCCCTTGGCGCCGAACGCGCTGAGCAGAGCGTCGCCGACCCACACGCCGATGATGCCGCCCACGCCCTGCGGCAGCACCGGCTCGTCGTGGAAATTGAGGTACAGCAGCGCCGGGCCGGTGATGAAGAAAAACACGAAGCCGACCAGCCGCAACGCCGGTTCCCACGGATGCACCACCTGCTCGCCGCGCTGGCGCAGCACCTGCACGCCCAGCAACAGCAGCAACAGCGGGAAACAGTAGGCGACCAGGCCGAAGATCCAGCGCAGCAGGTCGGCGATGTAGGCACCCACGGTGCCGCCGAAATTGCGCGCGTGTTCCAGCTGGCCGGCGTTGGTCCAGCTGGGGTCGTGCGGGTTGTAGCTGAACAGGCACACCAGCAGGTACAGCGCCAGCGGCAGCAGCAGCAGGGCCCCGGCTTCGCGCAGCCGGCGCTTCAGCTCCTCGCTGAGGCCTTGTTTCGGTGATTGTCTGACATTCGTGCTGCGCGCCACGCCTGGTATTCCTTTCCTGCCCAAGGTCAGAGCATACCTTGCAGCGCGGGGTGCACCAGCTTGCCGCCGTCGACGTTGATGCCGCTATTCAGCGGGGCGAACTGGCGCCACTCGCTGCCCGCGGCCAGGCGCTGCACGTACGGCAGGATCGCGGCGGAGATCGCCAGCGACGAGGTCTGCGGCACCGCGCCCGGCATGTTGGTCACGCAGAAATGGGTGACGCCGTGCACGTCGTAGGTGGGTTTCTCCCAGGTGGTCGGATGCGATGTCTCGAAGCAGCCGCCCTGGTCGATCGCGATATCCACCAGCACGCTGCCCGGCTCCATCGTCTTCACCATCGCCTCGGTGACCACGTGCGGCGCCCGGGCGCTGGGGATCAGCACCGCGCCGACCACGATGTCGGCATCGCGCACTTCCTCGGCCACCGACGACTCGTAGGCGTACAGCGCGGTGACGTTGTTGCCCATCGCCATCATCTCGGCGAGGCGGTCGTGGCGCTTGTCGAACACCACCACGTTGGCGCCGGCAGCCGCGGCCAGCGCCGCGGCGTTGCCACCGGCGGCACCGGCACCGAGCACCACCACCTTGCCACGCGGGGTGGACGCCATGCCGCCGAGCAGCTTGCCCTTGCCGCCCTGCGGGCGATGCAGCAGCGTGGTGCCGAGCTGGGTGGCGATGCGGCCGGCGATCACCGACATCGGCAGCAGCAGCGGCAGCATGCCGTTCTCGGTCACCGACTCGAACGCCACGGCGGTGAGGCCGATGTCGAGCAGGCGGCGGGTCAGCGCGGGTTCGGCGGCCAGGTGCAGGTAGCAGAACAGCAGGTGGTGCTTCTGCAGCAGGGCCAGGTCGCCGGTGACCGGCTCCTTCACCTTGACGATCAGCTCGCCAGCCGCGTACAGCGCGGCGGCATCCGCCACCACCGTAATCCCTTCCCGGGCATAGGCTTCGTCGGCAAAGCCGCTTTTCAGGCCGGCGCCGGACTGGATGAATACGTCATGGCCGCGGCGCACCAGGTCGGCGGCGGCGGCGGGAATCAGGGCAACACGCCCTTCCATCGTCTTGGTTTCGGAGGGAATGCCGATGCGCATGGAATATGGTGTCCTGTGAAAGGTTGAACCCATCGCGCCACCGACGCGGTCGTGCCGCCGATCAGCCGATGCCTTGAATCGGTGCCGCGTATTCCCCATTCTTCCGGGGTCGTGTGCTCCATCGTCATCACCTGCTGCGTCCCGAAAGGAAACGGCCGCAGGAGCTGGAGCGAATAGCCACTCAAGTCACCCGAAAACCCAAGGATTATAACCACCATGAGCACCCCCAAACACAGCCGCCTGCTGATCCTTGGCTCCGGCCCCGCCGGCTACACCGCCGCGGTGTACGCCGCCCGCGCCAACCTCAAGCCGACCATGATCACCGGCCTGCAGCAGGGCGGCCAGCTGATGACCACCACCGACGTGGACAACTGGCCGGGCGACGTCGAGGGCCTGCAGGGTCCGGCGCTGATGCAGCGCATGGCCGAGCACGCCGAGCGCTTCCACACCGAGATGATCTTCGACCACATCCACACGGTGGACCTGAAGCAGCGCCCGTTCCGGCTCAAGGGCGACTCCGGCGAGTACACCGCCGACGCGATGATCATCGCCACCGGCGCCACCGCCAAATACCTCGGCATCGCCAGCGAGGAGAAGTTCAAGGGCAAGGGCGTGTCCGCCTGCGCCACTTGCGACGGCTTCTTCTTCCGCGACCAGGACGTGGTGGTGATCGGCGGCGGCAACACCGCGGTCGAGGAAGCGCTGTACCTGGCCAACATCGGCCGCAAGGTCTACCTGGTGCACCGCCGCGACAAGCTGCGCGCCGAGAAGATCATGCAGGACAAGCTGTTCGAGAAGGCCGCCGCCGGCAAGATCGAGCTGGTCTGGAACCACACCATCGACGAGGTGCTGGGCGACCACACCGGCGTCACCGGCGTGCGCGTGAAGGACGTCAACTCCGGCGTCACCCGCGACATCGCCGCCACCGGCTTCTTCGTGGCGATCGGCCACACGCCGAACACCGGCATCTTCGAAGGGCAGCTCGACATGCACGACGGCTACATCAAGATCCACAGCGGCCAGCACGGCATGGCCACGATGACCTCGGTGCCCGGCGTGTTCGCCGCCGGCGACGTGGCCGACCACATCTACCGCCAGGCGGTCACCTCGGCCGGCTTCGGCTGCATGGCCGCGCTGGACGCCGAACGCTGGCTGGACCAGCAGACGCCGGCGGGCTGATGAAGCAGGACTGAGTGGAAAGGAGTGAGGAATGAGCGGTGGCATGAACCGTACCGCTCGTTCCACACTGCATGGCCATGCACGAGATCCGCTTCCACGACGCGATCGCCGAACTGCCTGCCGCGGAATGGGACGCCCTGCGCGCCGAGGCGAACCCGTTCGTGTCGCACGCGTTCCTGCACGCGCTGGAACGCAGTGGCTGCATCCGTCCCGACTGGGGCTGGCAGGCGCATCACCTGGGACTGTACGAAGACGGCCGACTGCTGGCCGCCGCGCCGCTGTACCTGAAGGGTAACTCGCACGGCGAGTTCGTGTTCGACTGGAGCTGGGCGCGCGCCTGGGAGCGCGCCGGTGGCGAGTACTATCCGAAGCTGCTCAACGGCGTGCCCTACTCGCCCGTGCCCGGGCCACGCCTGCTGGCCGGCCATGACGCGCGCACGCCGTCGCTGCAGCGCGAACTGGTCGAGGCGATGCGCGGCGAAGCCGAGCGGCTGGGCCTGTCGTCGGTGCACGCGAACTTCCTGCAGGGCGCCGAACTGGCCGCGTTCGGCGACGACTGGCTGGCTCGCTCGGACGTGCAGTTCCACTGGCACAACCGCGGTTACCGCCACTTCCCGGACTTCCTCGCCGCGCTCAGCCACAAGAAGCGCAAGAACATCCTGCACGAACGCCGCCAGGTGGTGGCGAGCGGACTGGCCATCGAGTGGCGCAGCGGCGACACGCTCGGCCCCGATGAGTGGCAGCGCGTGCATGCGCTGTACGAAGCCACCTTCGACATGAAGGGCAACCACGCGGCGCTGACCGCCGCGTTCTTCCAGCGGCTCGGCACGCTGGGGTCGACCGTTCAGCTCGCACTGGCCCGTGCTGGCGCAGCCATCGTGGCGATGGCGCTGTTCGTGCAGGGCGGCAACGTGCTGTACGGCCGCTACTGGGGCGCGTCGACGGACGTGTCCGGCCTGCATTTCGAGCTGTGTTACTACCGCGGCATCGAATACGCGATCGCGCACCGGCTCGACCGCTTCGAACCCGGTGCGCAGGGCGAACACAAGCTGGCACGCGGCTTCCTGCCGGTGCGCACGCACTCGCGCCACTACCTGGCGAACCCCGGTTTCCGCGCCGCAGTAGCCACGGCGCTTGCCAGCGAGGCCGAAGCGGTCGACGCTTATGCCAACGAGCTGCAAGACCACAGCCCCTATGCCGAACACGGCAAGGTCGAACGATGAACCGGCTGCCGCTGCTGGATGCCGAAGCCTGGGACCGCTTTCCCGATCCGCGCCAGGCGCTGGCCGAACCGAACGGCCTGCTCGCGGTCGGTGGCGACCTGTCGCCGCAGCGGCTGCTGGCCGCGTACAGCCTCGGCATCTTCCCGTGGTTCGGCGAGCATGAACCGATCCTGTGGTGGTCGCCCGATCCGCGTTGCGTGTTCCGTACCGAAACCCCGCGGATCAACCGCAGCCTGCGCCGCCAGCTCAGGGGCAAGCCGTGGCGACTCAGCGTGGACCACGCGTTCGAGCAGGTCATCTGCGCCTGCGCCGCGCCGCGCGCCAACGACTCCGGCACCTGGCTGGTGCCGGCGATGATCGACGCCTATCGGCAACTGCACCGGCTCGGCCATGCGCACAGCGTCGAAGTCTGGGACGGCGAGCGCCTGGTCGGCGGCATCTACGGGGTGGCCATCGGCCGGCTGTTCTGCGGCGAATCGATGTTCAGTGCAGAAAGCGGCGGCTCCAAGCTCGCCCTGGCCGCGCTGGCGCACCTGCTGCGCGACATGGATTTTCCGCTGATCGACGCCCAGGTCAGCAACTCGCATACGCTGGGCCTGGGCGCGATCGAGATGCCGCGCGTGGAGTTCCTGCGGCAGGCTGCGCGGCTCGGCCAGATGCCCGGGCTGGTCGGCAGCTGGGCCGCCTTCACGCCGCGCCTGCTGCAGCCTGCCGCCGGCGGCTGAGCTGTCAGCCGGCCCGCGCGGTGTACTTGCGCGCCACGTAATCGTCGAGGATGCCCACGAACTCGTTCGCGATGTTGTCGCCGCGCAGGGTCATCGCCTTCTCGCCGTCGATGAACACCGGTGCCGCCGGCGCCTCGCCGTTGCCCGGCAGCGAGATGCCGATGTTGGCGTGCTTGGATTCGCCCGGGCCGTTGACGATGCAGCCCATCACCGCCAGGGTGAGGTTCTCCACGCCGTCGTACTTGATCCGCCACACCGGCATCTGCTCGCGCACATGTTCCTGCACGGTCTTGGCGAGTACCTGGAAGAACTCGCTGGTGGTGCGCCCGCAACCCGGGCAGGCGGTGACCAGCGGCGTGAACGAGCGCAGGCCCATGGTCTGCAGCAGTTCCTGCGCCACGATCACCTCGCCGGTGCGCGAGGCACCCGGCTCCGGCGTGAGCGAGATGCGGATGGTGTCGCCGATGCCTTCCTGCAGCAGCACGGCGAGCGCGGCGCTGGATGCAGTGATGCCCTTTGAACCCATGCCGGCCTCGGTCAGACCCAGGTGCAGCGCGTAGTCGCAGCGCGCGGCCAGGTCGCGGTACACCGCGATCAGTTCCTGCACGCCGGAGACCTTGCACGACAAGATGATGCGCTCGCGCGGCAGGCCGATCTTCTCGGCCAGCACGGCCGAATCCAGCGCCGAACGGATCAGCGCCTCGCGGGCCACGTGCGAGGCGTCCCATGGCTCGGCGCGGCGCGCGTTCTCGTCCATCAGCGCGGTGAGCATGCCCTGGTCCAGCGAGCCCCAGTTCGCACCGATGCGCACCGGTTTGCGGTACTGGATCGCCTTCTCGATGATCGCGCCGAACTGGCTGTCCTTCTTCTTGCCGAAGCCGACGTTGCCGGGGTTGATGCGGTACTTCGCCAGCA